>NZ_JAFBCN010000001.1:4500000-4788922 GCF_016907755.1 Cellulosimicrobium cellulans | reverse complement strand
GGCCGGGGGCGTCCTCGCCGACGTCGCGGCGCCGGTCGCGGTGGTGCGCTGATGGGCGCCGGGCCGGGTCGCTGGCGCGCGCTCGGCGTTGCGGTCCGGCTCTACCACCGCGCCGCCCCGGGCACCGTCGCGGCGCGGGCCGCGACGATCGCGGCCGCGGGCCTCGTCCCGGTCGCCGCCGCCTGGCTGACGAAGGAGCTCGTCGACGGGGTCGGGGCCGGGCTGACGACGCGCTCGGTCGTGCTCCTCGCCGTCGGTCTCGCCGTGACCGGCGCGCTCGGGGCGGTGCTCGCGCACGTCGCGAGATACCTCGACCAGGAGATCGGGCGCCGTGTCGGGCTGCACATGCAGACGACGCTGTTCGGCGCGGTCGTGCGGCCGACGGGGATCGCGCAGCTCGAGGACCCCGGGTACCACGACCGCCTGCAGCTCGCCCGGCTCGCGGGCGAGTCCGGACCGCTGCTGCTGACGGCGGCGCTCGTCACCGTGGTCCAGTCGCTCGTCACGGCCTCGGCGTTCGTCGTGTCCCTCGTGGTGCTGTCGCCCGTCGCGGCGGTCCTCGTCCTGGCCTCGGCGGTGCCCGCGCTCGTGGCGCAGCTGCGCCTCGGCCGGCTCCGCAGCTCGACGACGGCGCTCACCAGCCCGCGGTCGCGGCGCCGCCTGTTCTACGTGACGCTCCTGACGGACCTGCGCGCGGCCAAGGAGATCCGGCTCTTCGGCCTGGGCGAGCACTTCCGCCGCCGGATGCTCGACGAGGTCGGGTCGGTGCACGACGCCGAGCGGCGCGTCGACCGCGTCACGGTGCGGACCGAGACGTTGCTCGCCCTGGTCACGGCGGTCGTCTCCGGCGCGGTCCTGGTCCACGCGGTGGTCCGGATCTCGCGCGGCGCGGGCAGCGTGGGCGACCTCGCCCTGCTGGTCGCGGCGCTCGGCGCGGTCCAGGCCTCCGTCGCGGCGGTCGTCGGCCAGCTCGCGGTGGCCGACGAGGCACTCGTCCTCGTCGCCCGGTACACGGAGGTCGTCGAGGGCGCGCCGGTCGTCGCCGCCGTGCCCGGGCCCGTCGCCGACGCTGTCGCCGACGTGCCCGCGGCGGCGGAGCCCGCCGGACCAGGCACGATCCGGCTGGAGGACGTCTGGTTCCGCTACGGCGACGACGCGCCGTGGGTGCTGCGGGCCCTCGACCTGGAGATCCCGGCGGGCGCGTGCGTCGCGCTGGTCGGGGCGAACGGCGCCGGCAAGTCGACCGTGGTCAAGCTCCTGTGCCGCCTGTACGAGCCGACGCGCGGCCGGATCACGTGGGACGGCGTCGACGTCGCGACGCTCGACCCGGCGGTACTGCGCGCCCGCGTCGCGACGGTCTTCCAGGACTTCGTCTGCTACGAGCTGACCGCGCGCGAGAACGTCGCGCTCGGCGACCTCGACCGCGCCGCGCGGCCGGGCGCGGTCGAGGGAGCCGCCGCGACGGCCGGGGTGGGCGACGTGCTCGCCGCGCTGCCGCGCGGCTACGACACGATGCTGACGCGCGCGTTCGCGGGGCTGCCGACGCGGACAGGCACCGCGGCCCCCGACAGGACCGGGACCGGCAGGGCTCGCACCGGCGGGGCCGGGGCCGACGTGCTCGACGACGCCGGGGCCGCGGGGGTGGTCCTGTCCGGCGGACAGTGGCAGCGCGTCGCCGTCGCCCGGGCGCTCCTGCGGGAGGACGCGCGGCTGCTCGTGCTCGACGAGCCGTCGTCGGGCCTGGACCCGCGCGCCGAGGCGGACCTGCACGCGACGCTGCGCACGGTCGGCCGCGGCAGGTCGCGGCTGCTCGTCGCGCACCGGCTGAGCACCGTGCGCGACGCGGACCGGATCGTCGTCCTGGAGCGGGGCGCCGTGCTGGAGAGCGGCACCCACGACGCGCTCATGGCGCACGACGGCGAGTACGCCGCGCTGTTCCGGTCCCAGGCGGAGGGCTACCGCGAGCACGTCGCCGCGACGGCGGGGGAGGCGTCGTGAGCCTGACCGTCGACGTCCTCGGCCCCCTGCGGGCCCGGGTCGGGGACCAGGACGTCCAGCTCGGCGGACCGGGTCGGCGCGCGCTGCTGGCCGCGCTCGTGCTCGGCAAGGGCCGCGTGGTGCAGGTGAGCGCGCTCGTCGACGCCCTCTGGGGCGACGACCCGCCGCCGAGCGCCGTGACGAAGATCCACGGGCACGTGTCGGGGCTGCGCAAGGCGCTCGCCGCGGCGGGGCACCCCGACCCGACCGCGGCGCTGGTGACGGCGGCGCCCGGCTACCTGCTGCGGCTGGAGCCCGCAGCGACGGACCTGGGGCGGTTCGAGGCGGACGTCGTCGCGGCGCAGGCCGCACGCCGCGCCGAGGACCCCGACGCCGCCGAGTCACACCTCGCCGACGCGCTCGAGCGGTGGCGCGGCCCGGCGCTGGCCGACGTGCCGGCCCCCGCGCTGCGCGCGGTGGCCGAGGGTCTCGACGACCGGCGGCTGCGCGTCCTGGAGGACCACGCGGAGCTGTGGCTCGCGCTCGGCCGGTCGCGGGACGTGCTCGACGAGGTGGGCCCGCTGCTCGTCGCCCACCCGTTCCGCGACCGGCTCAACGAGCTGTTCATGGTCGCGCTGATCCGCACGGACCGGCCGTCGGAGGCCATCGCCACGTACCGCCGCTGCCGCGAGGTCTACGGCCGCGAGCTCGGCATCGAACCAGGGTCCCGGCTGCGCCGCATCGCGGCGTCGCTCGGCTACCCGTCGTAGGAGGAGACCGACCAGCATGTCGACCGAACGCACGACCACGCGCGCGCACCGCGCAGACCGCACGGCCCCGACGGGCGGCCCGGCCCGCCCGTCGGAGGCGGCGGACCCGGCCCGCGGCGCCCACGTCCGCCTCGCGCAGGTGGTCCGGTCCTTCCCGCTCGGGCAGCGCGAGCGGCTCGTCGCGGTCGACCACGTCGACCTCGACCTCGAGCCGGGCAGCCTGACCGCCCTCACGGGGCCGTCCGGGTCGGGCAAGTCGACGCTCCTGCACCTCGTGGGGGCCATCGAGCGCGCGGACTCCGGCTCGGTCCGGGTCGACGAGGAGGAGCTCGTCGGCGCGCCGCGGGGCCGGCTCGCCCGGTACCGGCGGCGCGTCGGGTTCGTGTTCCAGCGGTTCCACCTCCTCCCGGCGCTGAGCGTCCTCGACAACGTGCTCGTACCGCTGCTCCCGGACCGCGCGGCGCGCTCCGCGGCGGTCGACCGCGCGCGGGACCTGATCGACGCCGTCGGCCTCGCGGGGCGCGAGCACGCGCTGCCGGGGACGCTCTCGGGCGGGCAGCAGCAGAGGGTGGCGATCGCCCGGGCGCTGGTCGTCCGGCCGCGGCTCCTGGTCGCCGACGAGCCGACGGGCAACCTCGACTCGCGCACGGGCCGCGCGGTCCTCGACCTGCTGCTCGGCCTGCGCGAGCAGCACCCCATGACGGTCGTGCTGTCGACGCACGACCCGGCCCTCGCCCGCGAGTGCGGGCGCACCGTGCAGCTCCTCGACGGCCGGGTGGTGGCCTCGTGACCCGCTCGGACGCGGTGCGCCGTCGCGGCGCCCGGCGCGCGGCCGTCCTCGCGCTCGCGACGCTCGCGGTCCTGGTGCCCGTCGTGGCGCGCCGCCGCCTGCTCGTGGTGACCGTCTCCGGCGCGAGCATGGAGCCGGCCTACGGCGCGGGGACGCGCGTCCTGGTCGCGCGGGGTCCGCGCGCCCGGCCCGGGGACGTCGTCGTGCTCGACGGCGCACGGGTCGCCCCCGCCCCGGACGGCCTCCCGCCGGGGGCCCGCGACGCTCGCGGCCTCGTGCTGAAGCGCGTCGCCGCGGGCGCCGGGGACCCGGTGCCCGCGGAGGTCGTCGACGCCGTCGGGGGGCAGGAGCACGACCGCGTCCCGCCCGGCCGGCTCGTCGTCCTCGGGGACGCGCCGGAGGCGAGCGTCGACTCGCGCCGCTGGGGCTACGTGCCGGCGGACGCGGTGG
Source organism: Cellulosimicrobium cellulans (assembly GCF_016907755.1). Taxonomy (NCBI): domain Bacteria; kingdom Bacillati; phylum Actinomycetota; class Actinomycetes; order Micrococcales; family Promicromonosporaceae; genus Cellulosimicrobium; species Cellulosimicrobium cellulans. The sequence goes on along the minus strand of NZ_JAFBCN010000001.1, from coordinate 4,784,935 downwards.
TCGGCCGTGTCGCCGCCGTGCTCGCGGCGGGTCCGGGCACGGGGGTCGCGCGATGATCTCGCTCGTGGTGTCCCAGCTCCGGCACGGGCTGGGCCGTGCGGTCGCGACGGTGCTGGCGGTCGCGGTCGCCGTCGCGAGCTTCGCGCTCCTCTCCTCCACGGCGGCGGTCTCGCGCCTCGCCGCGTCGGGCACGGTCGAGGCGAACGCCCGACCGCTGTACGACGTCCTCGTCCGTCCGGCGGGCACGCCCGGCCCGGCGGACGGCCTGGTCCGGGCCGACGACGTCGCGTCGGCGAGCGGCGGGATCTCGCTCGCGCAGTGGGACGCGGTCCGCGCCGTCCCCGGCGTCGAGGTCGCGGCCCCGCTCGCGACCGTCGGTTACGTCATGCAGCACGTGGCCGTGCCCGTCGACCTGACGTCGGCGGTCGACCCGGGGGCGGAGCGCCAGGTCCTGCGCGTGCGCCCGACCGTCGTCTCCGACCGCGGCACGACGCACGTCCCTGACGGCGACACCTACCTCTACGCGACCGAGCACCCGCTCGAGCTGGTCCCGGGGGAGCCCTGGGAGGACGGGGTCGTGTACGAGGCCGGCGAGCTTCCCGCCCCGGTACGCCTCGTGGAGCACGACCCCGACGGCGCGACGGAGGACTGCGTGTGGGGTGCGGCCCGGGACGACCAGGACGTCGACCGGTTCGCGCCGCGCGACCGGGAGTCCTTCGCGTGCTGGTCGTCGGCGGGGTCGGTCGCCGCGGCGCCCGAGGCTCCGACGGCCTGGGTCGGCGTGACCGTCCCGCTGCTCGTCGTCGCGGTCGACCCGGCGCAGGAGGCCGCGCTCGACGGGCTCGACGGCGCGGTCGTGGACGGGCGGTACCTCGGTGCCGGTGCCGGTGCCGACGCCGACCCGGCGGCGCCCGGCGAGCTGCCCGTCCTCGCGGCGACGAGCACGGCGCTCGACCAGACCGTGACGCTCGACGTCGAGCGGCTGCCCGCCGACGCTGCGACGACCGTCGCGTCGTCGCGGACCGTGGGCGCGGCGCTCGACCTGCTCGGGGACGTCCCGGGGACCGTCGTCGACCGGGTCGAGATCGACCCGCAGGACGTGCACGACCGGCTGCTCGCCGCCCTCGCGTCGCCGCCCGGCGCGGGCGAGCCGCCCTGGCTCCGCGCGCCGACGACGATCGTCGGGCCCGACGCGACGACCGTGGTCGACGCGGTCCGCGTCGTCGGCCCGGCGACCAGCGGGCCGGTCGACGTCGCCGGGGACGAGTGGGCCGGAGCGTTCCGCGACGACCCCGGGCACGACCCCGTCCCCGTCACGTCTGCGGACCTTCCGTCGCGCCCCGTCGCCCGGTACACCCCGCAGGACCGCGGGCTGGGACTCACCCTGCGGGCCGTGGGCGCGTTCGACCCGGCGCTCGTCGAGTCCGGCCCGGAGCTCGCGACCCTCCCGTTCGAGCCGACCGCGCCCGCGGGCGTGGACGGCGCTGACGACGCGAGCCGGGCCGCTCTCGGCGACCGGCCGCTGCTGCCCGGCCCGGCCGTGAGCGGCTGGACGGGGCAGCGCCCCGCGCTCGTCACGTCGCTCGACGCCGCGGCGTCCCTCGCGGGCTACACGCGGGCCGGCGAGCCGCTCCCCGTCGGCTCCGCCGCCCCGCTCGCGTCGCTGCGCGTGCGCGTCGAGGGGGACGTGGGGCTCGACGCGCGGTCCCAGGAGCGCGTGCGCGCCGTCGCCGACCGCATCCACGCCGCGACCGGCCTCCGCGTCGACCTCCTGGTCGGGTCGTCCACGACGCACGTCCCCGCTGCCGTGCCCGCGGGAGCGTTCGGCCGGCCGGACCTCGTCGTCGCCGACCCCTGGCTCCAGGAGGGCGTCGCGACCGCGATCGTCACCGCCGTCGACACCAAGAGCCTCGCCCTGGCCGTCCTCGTCCTCGTCGCGTGCGGGCTCGCGGTCGGGAACGCGACGAGCTCGGCGGTGCGCGTGCGCTCGACGGAGCTCGCGGTGCTGGCGTGCGTCGGGTGGCCGCGCCACCGGCTCTTCGGCCTCGTGCTCCTGGAGTCGCTCGTCACCTGCGGCGTCGCGGGCGTGCTCGGCGCGGCCGTCGCCGTGGTCGGCGCGCCCGTGCTCGGGGTCACCCTCGTGCCGTCGTCCGTGCTGCTGGCCGTGCCCGCGGCGGTCGCGCTCGGTGCCGTGTCCGCGCTCGTGCCCGCGTGGCGCGCGGCGCGGGCCGACCCCGGCTCGGCCACGCGCGCACCCGTCGCGCACGTCGGCCGGGCGTGGTCGCCGCGCCGCGTCGGGACCCTGGCGGTGCTCGGCGTGGCGCGGGCCCCCGGCCGGACGCTCGTCGGCGCGCTCGCGCTGGCGCTCGGCGTCGGCGCGGTCGGGGTCCTCGTCGCGGTGTCCGTCGCGTTCCGGGGCGCCGTCACCGGGACCGTGCTGGGCGACGCCGTGACCGTCCAGGTGCGCGCCGCGGACTACGTCGCGGCCGGCCTCGTCGCGCTCCTCGGCGCGGTGACCGTCGCCGACGTGCTGTACGTCGCGGTCCGCGAGCGCGCCGCCGAGCTCGCGCTCCTGGAGGCTGTGGGGTGGGGCTCGCGCAGCGTCGCCCGGCTCGTGCTCACCGAGGCCGCGGTCGTGGGGGCGGTCGGCTCGCTCGTCGGGGCCGGGGCGGCGCTCGCGGTCGCGGGCCTGCTCGCCGACGACGTCCCGGCCGCGGTCGTCGTCGCCGCGGCGGGCGCCGCCGTGGGTGGGGTCCTCCTGGCGCTGCTCGCGGCGTGGTGGCCCGTGCGGGTCGTGCGACGCCTGCCCGTCGCGCGTCTGCTCGCGGCCGAGTGAGACCGGGAACGGCCCGCCAGCACGACTGCCCCGGACCGTGACGGTCCGGGGCAGCGGGAGCCGTCCGCGTGCGGGGACGGCGCAGGGCGTGACGCTCCTGGGTCAGATCCAGTAGCAGTACGTCGTGTTGATGGGCACGACGCGGCAGCACTCCTCGATGCGGCCGCCCGAGAAGTAGTTGTGCCAGCAGTAGTAGTCCTTGGCCTCGGCCTTCGCCGTCGGGAGCAGGGCGCCCAGGAGCCGGTCTCCGAGCGTGTGCAGTCGCGTCATCGCGTGTCCTTCCAGGGGTCGACGTGCAGCGCGGACGACGGGGTGTCGCCGTGCGGCCCGAGCGTCGCGCGGTGTCCTGACGGTCCGCTGACGGTCCGCTACCGGCGCTCAGCCCAGCCGCTGCTTCGCCGCGAGGACCCGCACGACGGCGGCGTCCACCTTCGCCGCGAACGCCGGGTCGGTCGTCGCGCGCTCGACGACGGCCGCCACCATGGGCTGCACGACGCCCGGGTCGGCGGACGCGAGCACCATGTCGCCGCCCGCGTCGATCGTCAGGACGGCGCGGTCGGCGGGCGACCACGCCTGCACCTGCTGCGCCGCAGACACGTCGTCCGTGATGACGACGCCGTCGTACCCCAGGTCGCCGCGCAGCATCCCGTCGACGACGACGGGCGAGAACGCCGCGGGCAGCGAGCCGTCGATCTGCGCGTAGACGGCGGTGGACGTCATGACGAACGCGGCGCCCGCCTCGATCCCCGACGCGAAGACCGCGACGGACGGGTCGTCGCGCGTCGTCACGTCGTCCGTGACGCCCGCGTCGGTGTCCGTGTTCTCGGTGACGCGGCCCAGCCCCGGGAAGTGCTTGATCGTCACGTCGACCCCGGACGCCTCCATGCCGGCGCTGAACGCGTTCGCGTGGGTCGTCACCAAGTCCGGCGTGAAGCCGTAGTTCCGCTGGAAGTACCCGATCGGCGGGTTCTGCGCCGCCGTCCCCTCGGGCACGAGGTCCATCACCGGCGCGAGGTTGAGGTTCACCCCGGCCGCCGCGAGCTCGCCGCCCCACGTCGTCGCGTCGGCCTGCAGCGTCGCCGGGTCGAGCGCCGCCTGGTCCGTGGCCGTGGGGATCTGCGAGAACCCGGGCCCGCGCAGCACCTGGACGTACCCGCCCTCCTGGTCGGTCGCGACGAACAGCGGCGTGCCGTTGGTCGTGTCCGCCGAGACGAGCGCCGTGAAGCCCGCGACGAGGTCCGCCGTCGGGCCGGTGCCCGCCTGCGAGCGCCCGGCGAGGAACACGTTGCCGACGTGGAGCTGCGACACCGCGTCGTAGCTCACCTGCTGCGGGTCGCTCACGTCGACGCCGACCATGAAGAGCTGCCCGACCTTCTGCTCGAGCGTCCACCCGGCCAGCGGGTCCTCGGGCGGGGTGGACGGCGTCGGGGGAGGGCCCGACGGCGACGGGTCGGGGGAGGCGGTCGGCGCGCCCGAGGGCGACGGGGCCGGGGCGGGGCCCGGGCGGGTGAGGTACCACGCGACCGCCGAGACGGCGGCGAGCGTGGTGACGACGGCGACGACGATCCAGGTGGTCCGGGCACGGGTGGTCAAGGGCGGCACCTCCAGCGGCCACCGTAGCCCGGCGTCGCTCGACGGGCGGAACCCGGAGCGGCGCGACATGATGCCCGCACGGACAGCCGCGTCCCGGGGCGACGGTGCCTCGGGACCCGCGCGCCGCAGACGACGTCTCCGATCCTGGAGCACGGCATGACCCACCGCTCGCCCGCCCGTCCCGTCGCCCTCGACCGTGCTCGCCGGGGCACCGCCGCGCTCGTCGCCGCCGCGCTCGCGCTCGCGGGCGCGGTCGCCCTGGTGGCCGGCCCGCAGGCGCGGCCCGCCGCGGCGGCGATCGGGTTCTGCCCCGACCCCGACGACTTCCCGAACGTCGGACCCGTGCCGGTCCCGGGGTTCACCGACAACAACGTCGCGGTGTACGCGGGCGGGGACTACACCGCGACCGGGACCTCGGCCGAGACGGAGGGTGTGCTCGTCGTGCGCGGGGACGCGACGTTCGACACCCCCGGGAGCTTCAACGTGGGCACGGTCGGTGCCGGGTCGGGCATCGTGCCGGAGCCGGGGTCGCCCATGCTCCACGTCGGCGGCGTGATGAGCATCGCCTCCGGGACCAACGTCATCGTGGGTGCGAACCTCGACGGCGGCGGGGCGGTGCACGTCGGGGGCGACCTGGAGGACGTGGGCGGTCTCGACACCAACGGGGGTGCGGTCGAGACGAACATGGGCACGGACGCCGCGCTCGCCCCGTGGGCGGGGTTCCAGACCGTGATCGTCGACGAGTCGGCCGTGCTCGGCGCGGTCCCGGCGACCGGGACCGCGGCGCGGTCCGGCGGTCAGGTGCTGTTCACGAGCACCGACCCGGCGAGCACGGACCTCCAGGCGTTCACCATCGACGCGGCCGACCTCGACGGGGCCTCGGAGTACGCGTTCGTGGGGATCCCGGACGGCACCCCGATCGTCGTCAACGTCGTCGGGGACGCGCCCGTGACCGTGACGGTGAACGACGTGAGGATCAACGGCGTGCGGGTCGACGACCCCGCGAACATCGGCAACGCCGCGGCGCGCCTGATGTGGAACTTCACCGGCTCGGGCGACGTCGCGGTGAACGGTGCCGGTCAGTGGGTCGGCTCGATCCTCGCTCCGTCCGCGGACCAGGTGACGCTCACGGCGAGCACCAACGGGCGCGTCTACGCGGGCAACGACCTCACGACGTCGGGCAGCGGCAACGAGCAGCACAACTACCCCTGGATCGGCCCGGGGCCGTTCAGCTGCATCCCGTCGGCGAGCTTCGTCGTCCAGAAGACCGTGACGGGCGGGGCCGCCGCCGACGTGCCCGCCGACACGACGTTCGAGGTCGAGTACACCTACGAGGAGCCGGGCGGGACGACCGGCGGCGACACGCTCGTCGTGCCGATCAGCGGTGCGCTCGTCAGCGGACCGACGCTCCCCGTCGGCACCGTCGTGACGATCACCGAGACCAACCTGCCCACGGTGCCGGGCGTCGAGTGGGGCACGCCCGTCATCCAGGTGAACGGGGAGCCGCTCGGCGACCCCGCCCAGTTCACGATCCAGGAGAACCAGACCGTCACGGTGACGGTCGTGAACACGGCCAACGGCGGCACCGTCCCGGTGGTGGGCGGGTTCTCGGTGGCCAAGGCGGTGACGGGCGACGCCGCGGGCCTCGTCCCCGACGACACCGCGTTCCTCGTCGACTGGGAGGCCACGCTCCCGGAGGGGGCCACGTACGACGGCGACCTGTCCGGCACGCTGACGGTGCTCGCGGACGGGACCGTCGTGGACGGCCCGTCCGACCTGCCCGTCGGCACGACCGTCACGCTCACGGAGCAGACGCCGCTGCCGGAGATCGAGGGCGTGGTGTGGGGTGACCCCGTGCTCAGCCCGGCGTCGCCGATCACGATCGTCGAGGGCGCGACCGGGGTGGCGGTCACGGTGACCAACGTCGCGGACGCCGTGGTCGGGGGCTTCACCGTCCAGAAGTCGCTCGAGGGCGGCGCGGCGGACGTCGTCCCGTCCGAGACCGCGTTCCTCGTCGACTGGACCGCGACCGTCCCCGCGGGTGTCGAGTACGACGGCGACACGTCGGGCACGCTGACCGTCCTCGCCGACGGGACCGTGGCGGACGGCCCGTCCGACCTGCCGATCGGCACGACCGTGACGCTCGTCGAGCAGCCGCTGCCCGACGTCGACGGCGTCGTCTGGGGCCTGCCCACGCTCGAGCCCGCGTCCCCGATCACGATCGTCGAGGGGCCGACGAGCGTCGCGGTGACGGTGACGAACACGGCGAACGTGCCCGCGGAGATCGGCGGGTTCGCGGTGCAGAAGTCGGTGACGGGCGACGCGTCCGGGGCCGTGCCGCCGGACGCCGCGTTCGTCGTCGCCTGGGAGGCCGTGGTTCCGCCCGACTCCGGCTACGAGGGCCCGACCTCCGGGACGGTGACCGTGCTCGCGGACGGGACCGTGGTGGACGGCCCGCAGGACCTGCCCGAGGGCACGGTCGTGACGTTCACGGAGCAGACCATGCCCGACGTCCCCGGTGTCGACTGGGGGCAGCCCACCGTCTCGCCCGGCACCGTGACCATCGGTGAGGGGGACGCCGTCGCGGGCGTCGTCGTGACGAACACGGCGACCGCGCAGGTCGGCGGGTTCTCGCTCGCCAAGACGGTCGAGGGCGACCTCGCCGGGAGCGTGCCGCCCGGGACGGCGTTCGAGGTCGAGTGGTCCGCGACCCTGCCCGCGGGCTTCACGTACGACGGCCCGCTCACGGGGACGCTGACCGTGCTCGCGGACGGCACCGTGGTCGACGGCCCGCAGGACCTCCCGGTCGGGACGGTCGTGACGTTCACCGAGATCAACCTGCCGGAGGTCGACGGCGTCGTCTGGGGCGCCCCCACGTTCGCCCCGGAGACCGTGACGGTCGGCAACGAGGAGAACACCCTCGTCACGCTGACCAACACCACGCAGGACGTGGTCGAGGTCGGCGGGTTCTCCGTCGCCAAGGAGGTGACCGGCGACCGCGCGGACCTCGTGCCCGCCGGAACCGAGTTCACCGTCGCGTACTCGTACGAGCTCGACGGCACCCTCGTCGGCGGCTACCTCCAGGTCCCGGCCGACGGGACGGTCGTCGCAGGCCCGCAGAACCTCCCCGTCGGCACGGTCGTCACGTTCACGGAGGCGGACCTGCCCGAGGTCCCTGGCGTCGCGTGGGGCGTCCCGACGTTCAGCCCGCCGACGGTCGTCGTCGGCGACGGGCAGAACACGCTGGTCACCGCGACCAACACGGCGAACCAGGCGCTCGGCGGGTTCTCCGTGGTCAAGCGGGTGACCGGCGAGGCGTCCGACGCCGTCCCCGCGACCACGGAGTTCGTCGTGGGCTACGCGTACGACGGCCCGGACGGCACCGTCACCGGGTCGCTCACCGTCCGCGCCGACGGGGTCGCCGTCGACGGCCCGCAGGACCTGCCCGTGGGGACCGTGGTCCGGCTCACCGAGACCGACGTACCCGAGATCGGCGGGGTCGACTGGGGCACGCCGACCTTCACGGTCGACGGGACGGCGGTCTCGGAGGTGACGGTCGGCGACGGCACGGTGGTCGTGACGCTCACCAACACCGCGGAGGACGAGGAGCTCGCGATCACCGGCACCGACGCGGTGCTCGTGACCGTCCTCGCCCTCGCGTTCCTCGGGGCCGGCAGCGCGCTCCTGCTGTTCCGCGCCCGCCGTCGCCGCCTCGCCTGACGGGCACCGACCCGACGGCCGGCACCCGCGCGGGTGCCGGCCGTCGGGCGGACGAGGGCGGATCGGCGCGACGAACGGGACGAACGCCCCCGCGCGGAGACGAGCATCACACCGCAGACTGCGTCATGGGGGAGCGCGCACGACATCTCAGAAGGCGAGGACGGTGCCCGTGGACCGGGCGGCGTCACCCGCCGGACCAGGAGCCATGCATGTCCCGAGGTACCCGCCCCCGAACGTTCGACCCGCTGCGCCGCGCCGTCGCCGCCGTCACCGCAGCGACCCTCGCGCTCGCCGGGGCGGTCGTGCTCGTCACCGGGCCCCAGGCCGCACCCTCGTTCGCCGCCGTCGGGCAGTGCCCGGACCCGGGCCAGTTCCCGGGCATCGGGAACCTGCCGCCGGTCTTCACCGACAACAACGTCGCCGTCTACGCCGGGGGGAACTTCCTCGCTACCGGCTCGGCGTCCGAGGCCGAGGGCGTGCTGGTCGTCGGAGGAGACGCGACGTTCAACCGGACGCTCAGCGGGAGCTCGTTCAACGTCGGCACGGTCGGGGCGGGGTCGCAGATCGCCCCGGACCCCGGCACCGTCATGCTCCACGTGGGCGGCACGCTCGACGTCGTCGCACCGACGAACGTCATCGTGGGGGCGGGCTACTCGGGCCAGGGCGGCGGCGACGTCCAGGTCGGCGCAGCCAAGACCGGTGCGGGGACGGTCGACATGAACGGCGGGGAGCTGCGGCCGGGCCTCGGCGCGGAGAACGCGCTCGCGCCGTTCGGCGACTTCGGGGACCAGGTCTCGCAGGCTTCGACGGCGTTCGCCGGCCTGACGGGGACGCCCGTCGCCGTCGCCGGAAACTCTGCGACCTTCGACGGCTCGACGAGCAGCGCGCTGCACGTCTTCACGGTGGACGCCGCGGTGCTCAACGGCGTGAACGAGCTCAACTTCAACGGCTTCACCGACGGCGCGCCGATCGTCATCAACGTGGTGGGCGGCCCCGTCGACTTCCAGCCCAACTACTTCGCCGCGAACAACGTCCGGTTCGACGACTTCGCGAGCCCGGACTTCGGCAACTGGGCCTCGCGGATCATGTGGAACTTCGTCGACGCCGACGCGGTCCAGCTCGGCCCCGCGGGAGCGTCGCAGTTCATGGGGTCGGTCATGGCGCCGACGGCGGACGTTCAGCTCTACAACCACATGAACGGGCGGGTGTACGTCGGCGGCGACCTCACGTTCGGGGGCGAGGGATCGCAGAGCGGGCTGGAGATCCACAACTACCCGTGGATCGGGCCGGGGCCGTTCAACTGCGTCCCGACCTCGAGCTTCGTCGTGCAGAAGACGGTGACGGGCGCCGCCGCGGCGGACGTCCCGGCCGGGACGGTGTTCACGGTCCACTACTCCTACGTCACGCCGGAACCGGACAGCGAGACCGGCGAGGGCGACCTCGAGGTCCCGCTCAACGGCAACCTCGTCGCAGGCCCGGACCTCCCCGTCGGGACCGTCGTGACGGTCTCGGAGCCGACCTTGCCGAGCGTCCCCGGCGTGTCGTGGGGGTCGCCGGTGTTCCGCGTCAACGGTGACGTGGTGAGCGACCCCACCTCGTTCACCGTCGTCGACGGCTCGATGATGACCGTGTCGGTCGTCAACACGGCGAACGCCGGCGGACCGGTCGGCGGGTTCTCGGTGCAGAAGGCGGCGCTCCAGGGCAACGCGGCGGGCGCCGTCGACCCCGCGACGGAGTACCAGGTCGAGTGGACGGCGACGCTCCCGGAGGGAACGACCTACGACGGCGACCTGTCGGGCACGCTCACCGTGCTCGCGGACGGCGCGGTCGTCGACGGTCCGCAGGACCTCCCGGTCGGCACGACCGTGACGTTCGCGGAGGTCACGCCCGACCCGGTCGACGGCGTCGTCTGGGCGACGCCCGTCGTCGAGCCCTCGACCGTGACGGTCGGGGACGGCCAGAACACGCTCGTCACGGTGACGAACACCGCGACCTCGCAGGTCGGCGGCTTCACGGTCGTGAAGATCGTGGACGGCAACGCCACGGGGCTCGTCCCGGGTGACACGGCGTTCACGGTGACGTGGACCGCTGACATCCCCGACGGCGTCGTCTACGGCGGCGAGACCACGGGACAGGCGGTGATCCTCGCGGACGGCACCCCGTACGCCGGTCCCGTCGACCTCCCCGTCGGGACGGTCGTCACGTTCACGGAGGTCGCGCCGCCGGTGATCGACGGCGTCGTGTGGGGCACGCCGTCCATCAGCCCGGCCGAGCTCACGGTGGGTCAGGGGCAGCCGGCGATCGTCCAGGTGACGAACACCGCGAGCACCGTGAACGGCGGGTTCACGGTGCACAAGGAGCTCCTCGGCAACGCGTCGGGCGCGGTCCCGGGCGACACGGCGTTCCTCGTCGACTGGGCGGCGACGCTGCCGACCGGGGTCACCTACGGTGGCCCGCTCGCGGGGACCGTGACGGTCCTCGCCGACGGGACGGTCGTCGACGGCCCGCAGGACCTCCCGGTCGGCACGGTGGTGACGTTCGCCGAGCAGACGCCGTTCCCCGAGGTCGACGGCGTCCAGTGGGGCGACCCGATCATCTCGCCCGAGTCTCTCGTCGTGAGCGAGAACGGCGGCCAGCCTGCCGCGGTGACGGTCACGAACGTCGCGACGTCGGTCGACGGCGGGTTCACGCTCCAGAAGGCGCTCGCGGGGAACGCGTCCGGCGCCGTGCCGGACGACACCGAGTTCCTCGTGGACTGGTCGGCGGTGCTGCCGACGGGCGTCACGTACGACGGCGCCCTCTCAGGCACGCTCACGGTGCTCGCGGACGGGACCGTCGTCGACGGACCGCAGAACCTGCCGGTGGGCACCGTTGTCACGCTCACGGAGCAGACCCCCCTGCCGGTGGTGTCGAACGTCGTCTGGGGCGACCCGTCGTTCGACCCGGGCGCGCAGGTGACCATCACCGAGAACGGTGGTGAGGCGGTCGGGATCACCGTGACGAACACGGCGACCAGTACCGTGGGCGGCTTCGCGGTCGCCAAGGACGTCGTCGGCGACGCCGCGGGCCTCGTGCCGGGGAGCACGCCGTTCTCGGTGACGTGGGTCGCGACGCTCCCCGCGGGGGTCACCTACGACGGGTCTCTCACGGGGACGCTGACCGTCCTCGCGGACGGGACCGTCGTGGACGGACCGCAGGACCTCCCGGTCGGGACGACCGTGACGTTCTCCGAGTCGACGTTCCCGACGATCCCGAACGTCGTGTGGGGCGACCCGTCGTTCGACCCCGCCACGCTCACGGTCACCGAGACCGGGGACACCCCGGCGCTCGTGACGGTGACCAACACGGCGTCGAGCGTCGTCGGCGGATTCACGCTGCAGAAGGACGTCCAGGGGAACGCGGCCGGGATCGTGCCTGACATCACCACGTTCACGGTCGCCTGGACCGCGGTCCTGCCGCCGGACGTCGCCTACGACGGCCCGCTCACCGGCACGCTGACGGTCCGGGCCGACGGGACGGTCGTGGACGGCCCGGCGGACCTCCCGGTGGGCACCGTGGTGACGTTCGCCGAGCAGACCCCGCTGCCCGAGGTCGGTGACGTCGTGTGGGGCCCGCCGTCGTTCACCCCGGCCCAGCTCACGGTCACCGAGAACGACGGCGAGCCCGTCGCGGTCACGGTGACGAACACCGCGAACTCGGTCGTCGGGTCGTTCGGTGTCGCGAAGGCGCTCGCGGGTAACGCGCAGGGAATCGTGCCGGACGACACCGCGTTCCTCGTGGACTGGAGCGCCGACATCCCTGACGGCGTCGACTACGACGGCGACACGTCCGGCACGCTCACCGTCCTCGCCGACGGCACGGTCGTCGACGGCCCGACCGACCTGCCGGTCGGGACGGTCGTGACCCTGAGCGAGCAGACCCCGCTCCCGGAGGTCGACGGCGTCGTGTGGGGCACGCCGTCGTACGACCCCGGCACCACGGTCACCATCACCGAGAACGCCGGCGCGCCCGTCGTCGTGACGCTGACGAACACGGCGACCACGGTGGACGGCGGCTTCTCGGTCGCCAAGGCGCTGACCGGGAACGCGGCCGGGCTGGTGCCCGGCGACACCGCGTTCCTCGTGGACTGGTCCGCGGTGCTGCCCGACGGCGTCACGTACGCGGGCCCGCTGACCGGGACGGTGACCGTGCTCGCGAGCGGGGCCGTCGTCGCCGGCCCGCAGGACCTCCCGGTGGGCACCACGGTGACGTTCACCGAGCGCACCCCGCTGCCGTCGGTCGACGGCGTGGTCTGGGGCGTGCCGTCCTTCGCTCCCGCGTCGACGCTCGTCGTCGTGGAGAACGGGGGCGACCCCGTCACGGTGACGGTCACCAACATGGCCACGACGGTGAACGGCGGGTTCACGGTGGCCAAGGCCGTGACCGGGAACGCCGCCGGCCTCGTGCCGGACGACACCGAGTTCGTCGTGGGCTGGAGCGCGGCTCTCCCCGAGGGCGTGACGTACCCCGGTCCGCTGACCGGCACCCTCACGGTCCTTGCGGACGGGACGGTCGTGGACGGCCCGGCGGACCTGCCGGTGGGCACGGTCGTGACGTTCACGGAACAGACCCCGCTGCCCGACGTGCCGGACGTCGTCTGGGGCACCCCGGCGTTCGCGCCGGGGGCCGAGGTGACGATCGTCGAGGGCGCGACGGGGGTCGAGCTCACCGTCACGAACACGGCGACGAGCGTCGTCGGCGGGTTCACGCTGGCGAAGGATGTCCAGGGGGACGCGGCCGGGATCGTGCCGGACGGCACGGAGTTCCTGGTCGACTGGACGGCGGTGCTGCCGGACGGCGTGACCTACGACGGCGACCTGTCCGGCACGCTGACGGTGCTCGCGGACGGGACGGTCGTGGACGGTCCGGCGGACCTGCCGGTCGGCACGGTCGTCACGTTCGCCGAGCAGACGCCGCCGCCCGAGGTGCCGAACGTGGTGTGGGGCACCCCGACGTACGCGCCGGGCACCGAGCTGACGATCACCGAGAACGGTGGAGCACCCGTCGCGGTGACGGTGACGAACACGGCGACGAGCGTCGTCGGCGGGTTCACGGTCCACAAGGCGCTCGCGGGGAACGCCGCCGGGGCGGTGCCGTCGGGCACGGAGTTCCTGGTCGACTGGACGGCGGTGCTGCCGGACGGCGTGACCTACGACGGCGACCTGTCCGGGACGCTGACGGTGCTCGCGGACGGGACCGTCGTGGACGGCCCGGCGGACCTGCCGGTCGGGACGGTCGTGACGTTCGCGGAGCAGACGCCGCTGCCCGAGGTGCCGAACGTGGTCTGGGGGACCCCGGCGTACACGCCCGGTGCCCAGGTGACGATCGTCGAGGGCGCGACGGGCGTCGAGCTCGCCGTGACGAACACGGCGACGAGCGTCGTCGGCGGCTTCACGCTGCAGAAGGACGTGACCGGGAACGCCGCCGGCCTCGTGCCGGGCGACACCGCGTTCTCCGTGACCTGGGTGGCGACCCTCCCTGCGGGCGTGACGTACGACGGGTTCCTCACCGGGACGCTGACGATCCTGGCCGACGGGACCGTCGTGGACGGCCCGCAGGACCTGCCGGTGGGCACCACGGTGACGTTCACCGAGGCGACGCCTCCCGCGGTCGACGGCGTCACGTGGGGCGCGGTGTCCGTGGACCCCGCGGCGCTGACGGTCGCCGAGAACGGTGGGGCGCCGTCCGCGGTGACCGTGACGAACACCGCGAACGCGGTGACCGGGTCGTTCGGGGTGGCCAAGGCGCTCGCGGGGAACGCGGCCGGCGTGGTGCCGGACGACACGGCGTTCCTCGTCGACTGGACCGCGACGATCCCGGCCGGGGTCGACTACGACGGCGACACGTCCGGCACGCTGAGCGTGCTCGCGGACGGCACCGTCGCGGACGGTCCGGCGGACCTGCCGGTCGGCACGGTCGTGACGTTCGCCGAGCAGACGCCGCTCCCCGAGATCGCGGACGTGGTCTGGGGCACCCCGGAGCTCTCGCCGGAGTCGGTGACGATCGCCGAGGGCGACGAGCCGGTCGTGGTGACGGTGACGAACACGGCGACGAGCGTCGTCGGCGGGTTCTCGCTGGCGAAGGACGTCCAGGGCGACGCGGCCGGGATCGTGCCGGACGGCACCGAGTTCCTGGTCGACTGGACGGCGACCCTGCCCGCTGGCGTGACCTACGACGGCGACCTGTCCGGCACGCTGACGGTGCTCGCGGACGGGACCGTCGTGGACGGCCCGCAGGACCTCCCCGTCGGGACGGTCGTGACGTTCGCCGAGCAGACGCCGCTCCCCGACGTCCCGGACGTCGTCTGGGGCACGCCGTCGTTCGCTCCCGGGACCGAGCTGACCGTCACGGAGAACGACGGGCAGCCCGTCGCCGTGACGGTGACCAACACGGCCACGAGCATCGTGGGCGGGTTCGCCGTGCAGAAGGCGCTCGCGGGCGACGCGGCGGGGGTCGTGCCGGGCGGGACGGAGTTCCTGGTCGACTGGACCGCGGTGCTGCCCGAGGGCGTCACGTACGACGGCGACCTGTCCGGCACGCTGACGGTGCTCGCGGACGGGACCGTCGTGGACGGCCCGCAGGACCTCCCCGTCGGGACGGTCGTGACGTTCGCCGAGCAGACGCCGCTGCCCGAGGTCCCGAACGTCGTGTGGGGCGACCCGGTCGTCTCCCCGGAGTCGGTGACCATCACGGAGACGGGCGAGACGCCGACCCTCGTGACGGTGACGAACACCGCGACGAGCGTGGTCGGCGGGTTCGCCGTGGCCAAGGCCCTGGCCGGGAACGCGGCGGGGGTCGTGCCGGACGGCACGGAGTTCCTCGTCGACTGGACGGCGACCCTGCCCGACGGCGTCACGTACGACGGCGACCTGTCCGGGACCCTCACGGTGCTCGCGGACGGGACCGTCGTGGACGGCCCGCAGGACCTGCCGGTGGGGGCGGTCGTGACGTTCGCCGAGCAGACGCCGCTGCCCGACGTGCCGGACGTCGTGTGGGGTACCCCGGAGATCGCGCCGGAGTCCGTGACGATCACGGAGACCGGGGACACCCCCACCGAGGTCACCGTGACGAACACGGCGACGAGCGTCGTCGGCGGCTTCACGCTGCAGAAGTCCGTCATCGGCGACGCCGCGGGGATCGTGCCGGACGGCACGGAGTTCTCCGTGACCTGGGTCGCGACCCTCCCGCCGGACGTCACGTACGACGGGTTCCTCACCGGGACGCTGACGGTCCTCGCGGACGGCACGGTCGTGGACGGCCCGCAGGACCTGCCTGTCGGGACCACGGTGACCTTCACCGAGGCCACCCCACCGGCGGTCCCGGGCGTCACGTGGGGCGCCGTGTCCGTGGACCCGGCGCAGCTCACGGTCACGGAGAACGACGGCGAGCCCGTCGCGGTCACGGTGACGAACACCGCGAACGCGGTGACCGGGTCGTTCGGGGTGGCCAAGGCGCTCGCGGGGAACGCGGCCGGCGTGGTGCCGGACGACACGGCGTTCCTCGTCGACTGGTCGGCGACCCTGCCCGACGGCGTGACGTACCCCGGCCCGCTGACCGGCACCCTCACGGTGCTCGCGGACGGGACCGTCACCGACGGCCCGGCCGACCTGCCGGTCGGCACCGTCGTGACGTTCGCGGAGCAGACGCCGCTGCCCGACGTGCCGGACGTCGTGTGGGGCACGCCGGAGCTCTCGCCGGAGTCGGTGACGATCGCCGAGGGCGACGAGCCGGTCGTGGTGACCGTGACGAACACGGCGACGAGCGTCGTCGGCGGGTTCTCGGTGACCAAGGCGCTGGCCGGGAACGCGGCCGGGATCGTGCCGGACGGCACGGAGTTCCTGGTCGACTGGACCGCGACCCTGCCCGCTGGCGTGACCTACGACGGCGACCTGTCCGGCACGCTGACGGTCCTCGCGGACGGGACCGTCGTGGACGGTCCGGCGGACCTGCCGGTCGGGACGGTCGTCACGTTCGCCGAGCAGACGCCGCCCGACGTGGCGGACGTGGTCTGGGGCGACCCGGTCTTCTCCCCGGAGTCGGTGACGATCACGGAGACCGGGGACGCCCCCACCGAGGTCACCGTGACGAACACGGCGACGAGCGTCGTCGGCGGGTTCTCGCTGCAGAAGGCGCTGACCGGCGACTCGGCCGGGGTCGTCCCGAGCGACACGGCGTTCCTCGTGGACTGGTCCGCGGTCGTGCCCGAGGGCGTCACGTACGACGGCGACGTGTCCGGGACCCTCACGGTGCTCGCGGACGGGACCGTCGTGGACGGCCCGCAGGACCTGCCCGTGGGCACGGTCGTGACGTTCGCGGAGCAGACGCCGCTGCCGGAGGTCCCGGGCGTCGCGTGGGGCGAGCCGAGCCTCGACCCCGAGGGCGCGCTGACGATCACGGAGAACGACGGCGAGCCCGCGGCCGTGACGGTCGTCAACACTGCGGACACCGTCTTCGGCACGTTCACCGTCGCGAAGGCGCTCACGGGCGCAGCGGCCGGCGCCGTCCCGGAGGACACGGCGTTCACCGTGACGTGGTCGGCGACCCTGCCCGACGGCGTCACGTTCGACGGCCCGACGAGCGGCACGCTCACCGTCCTCGCGGACGGGGCGGTCGTCGACGGGCTCGCGCTGCCGTACGGGACGGCCGTCACGCTCGCCGAGCCGACGTTCCCCGACGTCCCCGGGATCGCGTGGGGCACGCCGACGTTCGACCCGGCCACGGTCGTGGTCGGGGACGCCGACGCCCCGGTCGCCGTCACGGTGACGAACACGGCGGTCGCGCGGGCCGGCGGGTTCACCGTGCACAAGGAGGTCGGCGGCGACGCCACGAGCCTCGTCCCGGCCGACACCGCGTTCCAGGTCGACTGGACCGCCGTGCTCCCGGCCGGGGTCGAGTACGACGGCGCCATGGAGGGCACGCTCACCGTCCTCGCCGACGGCACCGTGGTCGCCGGGCCGCAGGACCTGCCCGTGGGGACCGAGGTGACGTTCACCGAGCGCACCCCGCTGCCGGAGGTCCGGGGCGTCCTGTGGGGCGAGCCGATGTTCGCGGTGGACGGCGCGGCCGTCGACCCGGCGACCCTCACGGTCGTCGCGGACACCGCGGTCGCGGTCACCCTGACCAACACCGCGAACGACGCACACCTCGTCGGCGGGTTCGCCGTGCACAAGGTCGTCACCGGGAACGCGGCGGGCCGGGTGCCCGACGACACCACGTTCACGGTCACCTGGACCGCGGACGTCCCGGGCGGGACGCTCGACGACGGCCCGACGTCGGGGCGCCTCACGGTCCGCGCCGACGGCACGGTCGTCACGGGCCCCGCGGACCTCCCCGAGGGGACCGTCGTAACACTCGGCGAGGTCGACCTGCCGAGCATCGACGGCGTCCGGTGGGGCACGCCGGCCTTCACGGTCGACGGTGAGCGCACCGCCGAGCTGACCGTCGCCGTCGGCGAGCTGGCGGACGTGACGCTCACCAACACGGCGAGCACGACCGGGGGCCTCGCCGTGACCGGCGCGACCACGGGCGGGCTCGTCGGCCTGGGCGCACTGCTCGTCCTCGGCGGGGCCGCGCTGCTCGCCGTGACCAGGCGCCGCCGGACCGCCTGACGAGCGGGACGTCGCCCACCGCACGACGCGCGACGGGCCGGTCACCCCGCGGGGTGACCGGCCCGTCGTCGCACCGCTCGCGCGAGGATGACCGACCTCAGTCGTGGCCCGCGAGCGTCGCGAGCGCCTTGGTCCACAGCGCGTGCGCGCGCTCCGCGCGCTCGGCCGTCTCGATGTTGCGCTCGACGACGCGCACGCGCGTCCCGGAGTCGTCCGGCTCGAGGACGATCGCGATGTCGTGGTAGTTCTCGGGGACGTCGGGCAGGCCCATCGTCGGCGAGAAGTGCGTGAAGTGCAGCAGCCGCGGGCGCTCGACCGCGACGACGGTGCCCCAGTCCGCGAACTCGCGGCCCATGTAGTGCCCCTCGAACGTGACGGGGCTGCCGGGCCGGAAGTCGGTCTCGACGTTCATGCCGAGCATCCAGCGGGCGCTCGGGTGCAGCAGCTCGGCCCAGACGACCTGCGGCGGCCGCGCGACGTGGATCTCGGCGGTCGTGCTGTGCTCGGTCAGGGTCGGGTCGGTCATGGGTACCTCCGGGGCTCGGGGGCGGGGGCCCGCTTCTGGGGCGACGGTAGACCCTCCGGGCGACACCGGCAGCCGGTAGGTTCGGGCGCGTGACCCGACTGGTGCTCGTCCACGGCCGCGACAACCAGGGCCTCGACGCCGACGTCCTCGACCGCACGTGGACCGTGGTGCTGGACGCAGGGCTGCGCGCGGCGGGATCGAGCCGCGTGCTGCACGACGCCGACACGTCGTTCGTCTTCTACGGCGACACCCTCGCGGGGCTCGTCGCGGGCGACGCGGAGCCGCCGCCGGTGACGGTGCACGCGCTCGCGGCCCTGCCCGGCGACGAGCTCGCGTTCGTCGCGGCCGTCGTCGAGGAGGTGCTGCGGGGCGCGGGGGCGGGCGTCCCGGCCCGCCCCGAGGGCGCCGGTGCCGGTGCGGGGGAGTGGCTGAACCTGCTGCTGTCCGCGCTCGACCGGTACGTGCCCGGCCTGAGCAGCGGCGTCGTCGTGCTGCTCGCGCGCGACGTGTGGGCGTACCTGCACGACGACGCCGTGCGCAGGACGATCGACGACGCGCTCGCCGCCGCGATCCCGACGGACGGCCCGGCCGTCGTGGTCGCGCACTCGCTCGGCTCGGTCGTCGCGTACTCGGTGCTGCGCGAGCACCCCGACGCCGCGCGGTGGGACGTGCCGCTGCTGCTCACCCTGGGCTCCCCGCTCGCGATCCGGGCGATCCGCGACGTCCTCGCCGCGCGCGCCCCGCTGCGCGTGCCCGCGCCGGTGCGCCGCTGGGTCGCGGCGCGCGACCGCCGGGACGCGCTCGCGCTCCACGGCCTCGGGCCTGCGGCGTTCCCGCTCGACCCGCCGACGCCCGCGATCGAGGACCTCGTCGTCGCGAACGCGGCACCGGGGCACCACGCGGCGGCCGTGCTGCTCGCCGACGGCAGCCCGGCGGGCTACCTCGCGCTCCCGGAGGTCGCGGGCGCGCTGGACGGCTGACGCGACCTGTCCGCACCAGGTCGCGGCAGGGCGCGACGTCGTGCTGACAGGTTCACGACACGCCGTGGAGGCGCGCGTGCAGCGACCGGATCTCGGGGGCGAGCTCGTAGGCCGGGCCGCGCACGGGCACGCCCGGCGCGACGTCGCCGATCGCGAGCGGGAGCACGGGTCCGGGCGCCACGCCCCACTCGTCGAGCCAGCCGACGAGCTGCGTCGTGCCGGACGCGTAGACGATCGGGCCGAGCCCGACCCAGGCGTGCGCCGCGCTGCACATCGCGCAGTGCTCGCCCGACGTGTACACGACCGCGTCGCGCCGCTCGTCGGGCGTGAGGTGCTCCGCGGCCCAGCGGGCGATCTCGAGCTCCGGGTGCCGGGTCGCGTCGCCGTCCTTCACGCGGTTGCGGTCCTCGAACCGCACGACCCCGTCGCGGTCGACGAGCAGCGAGCCGAACGGCTCGTCGCCGTCGTCGAGCGCCTCGCGCGCGAGCTCGACGCAGCGGCGCAGGTGCACGAGGTCGTCCGGGGTGGGGAGGGTCTCGGGAGTCATGGCGCCCATCCTCGCCCGGTCAGCGCGCGAGCGCGAGGACGCTGCGCACGTCGGCGACGAACCCGTCCACGTCGTCCGGGGTCGTGTCCCACGCGCACATCCACCGGACCTCGACCCGGTCGGCGGTCTCGCCCGGTCCCCAGTCGTAGAAGCGGTGCCGCTCGCGCAGGCGCTCGACGGCCGCGCGGGGGAGGGTCGCGAAGACCGCGTTGACGAGCGTGGGCTGGGTGAAGGCGAGCCCCGACGTCGGGGCGGGGACGGCGTCGTCCGGCCCGACCGCAGCGGGGACGACGACGTCCGCGAGCCCGGCGCGCAACCGCCCGGCCATCGCGTTCGCGTGCCGCGCGTTGCGCAGCCACAGCTCGTCCTCGTCCGCGAGCTCGTCGACCTCGGCGACGGCGTCGCCCACCGGCTCGAACAGCGCGAGGAGCTGCGCGGAGACGTAGCGCATCTTGGACGCGAGCTGCATCGTCGCCTTGCGCACGAACTCGACACCGTCGACGGCCGACGGGTCGAGCACGACGACCGCCTCCCCGAGCGCGAGCCCGTTCTTGGTGCCGCCGAACGACAGCACGTCCACGCCCGCGTCCGTCGTCAGGGCCCGCAGCGGGACGTCGAGCGCCGCGGCGGCGTTCGCGAGGCGCGACCCGTCGAGGTGCACGCGCATGCCCCGGGCGTGCGCGGCATCGGCCACCGCGCGGACCTCGGCCGGGGTGTAGAGCGTGCCGAGCTCCGTGGACTGCGTGAGCGACACGACGAGCGGCTGCGCGCGGTGCGGGTCGCCGAGGTCGCTCGCGAACCGCTCCACGGCGTCCGGCGTGAGCTTCCCGTCCGACGCCGGGACGGCGAGCACCTTGACCCCGCCGACGCGCTCGGGCGCGCCGTTCTCGTCCGTGTTGAGGTGCGCGTGCTCCGTCGCGACGACGGCGCCCCAGCGCGGCAGCATCGTCATGAGCGCGACGACGTTCGCGCCCGTCCCCGTGAGCACCGGGTAGGCCGTGGCGTCCGGGCCGAAGCGGGACCGTACGGCGTCCTGCAGGCGGGCCGTCCACGGGTCCTCGCCGTAGGAGATCTCGTGCCCGGCGCTCGCCGCGGCGAGCGCGGCGAGGACGTCGGGATGGGCGGGGGAGTAGTTGTCCGAGGCGAACGAGGTCACGTGCCCAGCGTAAGGACCTCGGAGCGAGCGAGCGGGCGCGGACGTGCCTAGCGTCGAGAGGGACGCCCGGCCGGGCGTCACGAGCAGCGGAGGTGCAGCCATGACCACGAACCCCGACGAGCCCGGCACGGGACCGGTCCCTCCCGTCGAGCCGACGGTCGAGCCGCCGAAGTCCCCGGGGCCGCCCCCGGACCCGTCGGAGCCGCCGCGCGACCCGAGCCACACGGACCCGGTCCCGGACTCCCCGCCCGACTGGCCGTCGTCGCCCGGCCGCCCCGTCGGCCCGGACGAGCCGAGCGACGACGCCTGACGTCCGGCCGCGCGTCGTGCACCCGACGTGAGGGCGGTCGCGCGGCTCACAGGAGCCGGCGCGAGCCCGGGTGCGTGACGCGCAGCCAGCGGTAGCCGTAGCCGTCGAGCCGGACCTCGGTGCTCCCGTCGGGGTCCGGCTCGACGTCGTCCGCGTCGAGCAGGTCGACGAGGCGCGCGTCCTCCGGCAGGTTGCCGAGCGCGAGCCGGACCACGACCGGGTCCGGGGACAGGTTGTGGACGGTGACCATCGACGCCTCCTGCCACGTGCTGCGCAGCGCGAGGACCGACGGCTCCGGCTGGTCGAGCACGTCGACCTCGCCCCAGCCGAGCTCGGGGCACTCGCGGTACCGGTGCGCGAGCAGGCGCACGAACGTCAGCAGCGAGTCCGGGTCGCGCCGCTGGTCCGCGACGTTGACGTGCTCGGGCGCGTAGCCGTCCGTGGGCACCGGGCCGGCGAGCCGGCGCGCGGGGGCGCGCGAGAACCCTCCGCCCGGTCCCGACGACCACTGCATCGGGGTCCGCACGGCGAGCCTCCCGTCCGCGGCGAGGTTCTCGCCCATGCCGATCTCCTCGCCGTAGAAGAGGACCGGCGTCCCCGGGAGCGCGAAGAGCAGCGAGTACACCATCCGGACGCGGCGCGGGTCGCCGCCCAGCATGGGCGGGAGCCGACGGCGCAGCCCCCGACCGTAGAGCTGCATGTCCTCCTCGGGCCCGAACGCGGCAAAGACCTCCTGGCGCTCGTCGTCGGAGAGCTTGTCGAGCGTGAGCTCGTCGTGGTTGCGCACGAACGTCGCCCACTGCGCGTCGTGGGGGATCGGGGGGCGCGCGGCGAGCGACGCGGCCAGCGGCCCGGCCTCGTGCCGCGCGAGCGACAGGTACAGCGCCTGCATGCCGTTGAAGTCGAACTGCAGCGTGAGCTCCGAGCTCGACGGGCCGGACTCGCTCCCGTCACCCGTCCCGTCGTCGCCGAAGTAGAGGCGCTGCTCCTCGAACGGCAGGTTGACCTCGCCCATGAGGATCGAGTCGCCCGCGCGGCGCGAGAGGAACGAGCGCAGCGCGCGCAGGAAGTCGTGCGGGTCCTCGATCTCGTCCGACGGGTTCGCGGCCGCGTCCCCGAGGAAGAACGGGACGGCGTCGACCCGGAACCCCGACAGGCCGAGCTGGACCCAGTAGCCCATCGTCTTCGCGATCGCGTCCCGGACGAGCGGGTTCGCCGTGTTGAGGTCCGGCATGTGGCGGTAGAAGCGGTGCCGGTACCACTCGCCGGTGCGCTCGTCCTTGGTCCAGATGCCCTCCTCCTGGTCGGGGAAGATCACCTGGTCCTTCGTGGGCGGCGGCTCGTCGGCGCGCCACACGTAGAAGTCGCGGTACGGGTTGTCCGTGCTGGCGCGCGAGGCCTTGAACCACGGGTGCCGGTCGGACGTGTGGTTGACCACGAGGTCGGCGATGACCCGGATGCCGCGGTCGTGGGCCGTCCGGACCAGCTCGACGAGGTCGCCGACGTCGCCGAGCCGCGGGTCGACCGCGAGGAAGTCGGTGATGTCGTAGCCGTCGTCGCGGTCGGCGGTCGGGTAGAACGGCATGAGCCACAGGCACGTGACCCCGAGGTCGGCGAGGTGGTCGAGGCGCTGCACGAGCCCGGCGAGGTCGCCCACGCCGTCGTCGTCCCAGTCCATGAACGTCTCGACGTCGAGGCAGTAGACCACCGCGTTCTTCCACCACAGGTCGCCGGTGTCGCTGATCCTCATGCCGCACCTCCCTCGGTCGTCGCGGTCGCCGACCGCAGGAGCGGCAGCAGCGTCCCGCCCGCCGCGTCGAGGAACGCGTCCTGCTGCTGCCCCACGTGGTGCAGGTACACCTCGTCGAACCCGCACGCCGCCAGCTCGGCGACGCGGTCCGCGAAGCGCTCGGCGTCGTGCTCCACGAGGACCGTCCCGCGCACCTCCTCCGGACGCACGAGGTCAGCGACCGCGTCGAACTGCTCGGGCGTCTCCAGGTGCCAGCTCACGCTCGGCGGCAGCAGGTTGGAGCGCCACTGGTCGTGCGCGACGGCGAACGCCGCGGCGTCGTCGTCGCCCCACGCGACGTGGACCTGCAGGGCGAGCGGACCCCGGCCGCCCGCGTCGCCGTACGCGCCGACGACGCGGCGCAGGGACTCGACCGGCTGGTTGACGGTCACGAGGCCGTCGGCCCAGTCCGCGTGGCGGCGCGCCGTCGCCGGGGTGACGGCCGGGCCCACGAGGCGCGGGACGACGTCGGGCAGCGACCACACGCGCGCACGGTCCACGGTGACGTGGCCGCGGTGCGTGACCTCCTCGCCTGCGAGCAGCGCGCGGATGACGTCCACGCACTCGCGCAGGCGGTCGTCCCGGTCGGACTTGGGGGGCCACGGGTCGCCCGTGACGTGCTCGTTCATCGCCTCGCCGGAGCCGAGCGCGGCCCAGAACCGGCCGGGGAACATCTGACCGAGCGTCGCGATCGCTTGCGCGACCACCGCGGGGTGGTAGCGCTGGCCGGGCGCCGTGACGACGCCGAACGGCAGGTCCGTGCTGGCGAGCGCGGCGCCGAGCCAGGACCAGGAGTGGCCCGACTCGCCCTGCCGCACGCTCCAGGGCGCGAGGTGGTCGGAGCACATCGCGGCGTCGAACCCCACCTCCTGGGCACGACGCGCGGCACCCAGCAGAGGGCCCGGGGCGATCTGCTCGTGGGACGCGTGAAAACCGAGGGAGACCATGGCGCCAGTGAACCGAGGCTCCGCCGGACACGCTCGGCGAGGAGGGGGACCGGTGGAGGGAGCGTGCGCGCTCGGCGGGGGCCGCCCCGTCCCGACCCGTCCCCCGTACGCTGACGCGATGCGCCTGCTGACCTGGACGTTCGCCGCCTACCTCGCCGCCGTCCTCGTCGTGACGCTCTGGCCCTCCCCGCAGTCCACCGACGCGCCCGGCTGGGCGACGTCGACCCTCGGGTTCCTCCAGGGCCTCGGGATCCCGATCACGCTGCCCGTGCTCGAGGCGCTCGCGAACGTCGTCATGTTCGGGCCCTTCGGCCTGCTCGGGGTCCCGCTCCTGCGCGGCGCGACCGCCCGACGCCGTGGTGCGCCCGTGGGCGTGTGGCGCGCCGTCGGCGTCGTCACCCTCGCGGGCTGCGCGCTCTCGGTCGCGATCGAGCTGACGCAGAACCTCCTGCCGGGGCGCGTCCCGACCGTCCAGGACGTCGTCCTGAACACCGCAGGGGCGCTCCTGGGCTCGGCGCTCGTCGGGCTCGTGCTCGTCGCCACGGGTGCGCGGCGCGCCGTGGCGTCGCGTCCCGCGTGACGCCCCCGGGACGGCGGCTCAGCCCACGGTCCCGTCGACGTAGTACCACCGGTCGCCCTCGCGCACGAACCGGCTGACCTCGTGGAGGCGGCCGCGGTCCGCGCGGTCCGTGCGCGACCGGTGGTGCGCGACGAACTCGACGACGCCCGTGGCGTCGAACGGGCCGCCGGCCTCCGTGCGCACCACGTCGAGGCGGCGCCACTCGAGGTCGTCGTCGAGGTCGAGGTCGGACGGCCGGGTGGACGCGTGCCAGGTCGCACGCAGGTAGCGGGCGTCGCCGACGGCGAACGCGCTGTAGCGCGAGCGCATGAGCGCCTCCGCGGTCGGTGCGTGCGAGCCGTCCGGACCGGGCCGCAGGCCTGCGTGGTAGCGGCCGCAGCACGCCCCGTAGGCGTCGCCAGACAGGCACGGGCACCGCGCGTCGTCGGCCGTGGTCACGACGCGGCCCGCCGCCGGTCCGACTCAGCGGCCGCGGCGCACTCCGCCCCGGGCACCCGGCCCGAGCGCTCCACCGCGTCCGCGATGGTGCGCGACACCGCCTCGAGACGGGCCAGCCCCTCGGGGCCGAGGGGCTCGAACACGACCTCGCGCAGCAGCTCGGTGTGCCCGCGCACGGTGCGCAGGAGCGCGCGCCGGCCCGGGTTCGTCAGGACGATCCACGTGCCGCGCGCGTCGTCGGCGCACTCGGTCCGCTCGACGAGACCGCGGTCGGCCATGCGGCGCGTGAGGTGCGAGACGCGGCTGCGCTCCCAGCAGAGCTCGGCGGCGAGCTCGCCCGTGCGGAGCGCACGGTCCGTCGCGGCGTGCAGCGCCGAGAGCGCCTGGAACTCGGCCTCGGACAGGTCGCCGTCGTCGCGCATCCCGGCGGCCAGCACGCGGTCGAGGGCCTTGCGCATCGTCACGTAGGCGTCCCACGCGTCGCGCTCGGCGTCGTCGAGGATCGGGTGTCCCGCCATGCGGACGATCCTACCGCGGTGGGTGACACGTCACCGAGATGGAGTTACGGTGACGCATCACCAACTTTGGTGACACGTCACTCTTCTGGAGGAACCATGACCTCGACCCCGCGCCTCGCGGTCCTCGTCGGGAGCACGCGCACCGGGCGCAACAGCGAGGGCGTCGCGCGCTGGGTGCTCGACCGCGCCGTGCAGCGCACCGACGCGACGTTCGAGCTCGTCGACCTCGCCGACCACCCGCTGCCCCACCTCGACGAGGCGCTCCCGCCGCGCCTGCAGCAGTACGAGAACCCGCTCGTGTGGGAGTGGTCGCGCGTGATCGACGGCTTCGACGGCTACGTCGTCGTGACGCCCGAGTACAACCACGCACCGCCCGCCGTGCTGAAGAACGCCCTCGACTGGCTGTACCACGAGTGGGCCGACAAGGCCGTGGGCTTCGTCGGCTACGGCGCGCAGGGCGGCACGCGCGCCGTCGAGCAGCTGCGCCTCGTCGCGGGCGAGCTGCAGCTCGCCGACGTCCGCACCCAGGTCGGGCTGTCGCTCTACGACGACTTCGAGGAGTTCCGGACCTTCGCGCCGCGCGAGCGCCACCTGCGCGACCTCGACGCGACCCTCGACGAGGTCGTCGCCTGGTCGCGCGCCCTCGCGACCGTGCGCGAGAGCAAGGCCGTCGCCGCCGCCTGACGCCCGGCCGGGGCCGTCCCCGTGCGCGACGGCGCCCGCCCACCGGGGTGAGCGGGCGCCGTCGGGCATCACCTCACCCGGGCCGGGGGCCCGGGCGGTCCGGCGACGGGGTGCGGGTCAGTCCTGCGCGGCCCACGGGCCCCAGCGGTCGCCGGGCGCCTGGTTCCGCGTCCACCACTTCGCGGTGTACGTCGTCCCCTCGTAGGTCACGCTGTCGCCCTTGACGTAGACGCGGCTCGGCTTCCACACGCCGACCCCGTCCGCGTCGACGCCCGCGATCTCCTCCCACGGGCCCCACGGGTCACCGGGTGTCTGGCCCTTGGTCCACCACTGGGCCCGCCAGACGGCGCCGCCGTAGGTGACGGTGGACCCGCCGGTGTAGGTGGCGCTCTTGGACCAGGCCGGCGGCTCGGCGTAGGTCGGCTGGGCCTGCGGGTTGAGCTCGTCCGTGACGACCGTCTTCGCCGCGTTGGTGATCGGATCGTCGAGCAGCAGGACGTCGAGCCCCTGCTGGATGTCGTTCGAGATGATCGCGCCGTTGTACCAGTACGCCGACCACGAGCCGCCGAGGATCAGCCGCTCCGCGGAGAGCGGGCCGCGGTCGAACCACGCGATCTCGACCGGGTTCGCCGAGTCCGTGAAGTCCCACACGGAGATGCCGCCCTGGTACCAGGCCTGGACCATGATGTCGCGGCCCGGGACGGGGATGAGCGAGCCGTTGTGCGCGACGCAGTTCTCCGTCGCCGCCTGCTCCCGCTCGATCTTGTAGTAGCTCTTGAAGACGAGCTCGCCGCCCACGATGTCGTAGATCGCGTCCGCGCCCTTCTCGGGCCCGACCGTCGGGTTGCACGTGGGTGCGCCGCCGCCGCCGAGCTCGTCGGTGAAGACGACCTTGGTGCCGGCGTTGTTGAACGTCGCCGAGTGCCAGAAGGCGAAGTTCGTCGTGTCGCGGACGACCTCGGTGACCACCGGGTGCGCGCGGTCGGAGATGTCCATGAGGATGCCGTCGCCCATGCACGCGCCCGCCGCGAGGTCCTTCGACGGGTAGGTCGTGATGTCGTGGCAGCCCGACGTCGTGCTCGAGCCGTTGCCGCCCGGGTTGCCGCCCTCCGGGAAGAGCACGGGCGTGGAGACGAGCTCCGCCGCGGCGGGGTCGTCGAGCGGGATCTGCACGACCGAGATGAGGTCGTGCGGCGGCTGGCAGTCGGGGAACGCCGCGTTGGGGCTGTACGACGAGACGTAGACGAACAGCTCCTCCCCGTCCTTCGACGGCGCGAGGGAGTGCGTGTGGGAGCCGCACTGCGTCTCGACCGACGACACGTACTGCGGCGACGTCGGGTCGGAGATGTCGAAGACCTTGACGCCCTCCCACGAGTCCTTGACCGTGGCGCTCTGCGCGACGTTGTCGCACGAGTCGTTGCTGCGCGACGAGTCGGTGCTGAGGACGAGCAGGTCCCCGTAGACCGAGATGTCGTTCTGCGAACCCGGGCAGACCACCTGCGCGACCTGCTGGGGGGCGGTGGGGTTCGCGACGTCGTACACCGTGAACCCGCCGTAGTTGCCGGCGAAGGCGTAGCGGCCCTGGAACGCGAGGTCGCTGCTGTACTGGCCCTCGGGCGCGAACTCGCCGTTCTTCGGGATGTTCGCGACATGGGTCAGGTTGGGGCTGCCGGCGACCTCCCCGGGCGCCAGGACGTCGGTGGCCTGGGCGAGGGGGGCGAGGCGCTGGGCGGGAAGGTCCGCGAGCGAGCCGGCGGCCTGCTCGGTGAGCGCGGCCACCGCCTCGGGAGAGCCGTCGGACGGTTCGGCGGCTGCCGACGAGGCGACGGCGAGCGAGGAGACGGCAAGGGTGGCCGCCATGGACGAGGCGAGCAGGACCCGGCGTCGTTGCCGGCGCGTCTGCCCGTGCGTCGTTCGATGCACCTGAGAAACACCTCCTTGGTAGGGTTCTGCGAATTCTGACGGGCAAATGTGATCTGGACCACTCAAACCGGGCAGTTTCCGGTGACCTTTTACACGGAGGGAACAGGACAGGTGCAGAGTTTTCCCAGCCGTAACGCAGTCCCGGCCGGCGGCGCACGCGCCCTGACCTGCGGCGCCGTCGTGCTCGGGCTCGCGCTCGGCGCCTCGGCGTGCACGCCGGACCCCGACCCGACCTCGACGCCGTCGAGCGTCGTCGTGCAGCCCGGCCGGCCGGGGGAGGAGGCGACGACGGTCGCGCCCGAGGACTACGCGGCCGCGCCCGAGGCGGACTCCTGGAACCAGGCCGACGCCGCGTTCGTGACCGGGATGATCGAGCACCACCTCCAGGCGCTGGAGATCGCGGCGCTCGCGCCGGACCGCGCGGGGTCCGACGCCGTCCGGTCGTTCGCGGAGCGCGTCACCGCCGCGCAGGGCCCCGAGGTCCACGCGCTCGCGTCGTGGCTCCAGGCCCGCGACCTCGCCGTCCCGGAGGGCGCGGAGGACGTCGGCGGCACGGGCCCGCGCGCGCCCGAGGGGTCGGGGCACGAGCACGGTGACGGCGTCTCCGGGATGCTCACGGACGAGCAGCTCGCCGCGATCGAGGGCGCGAGCGGAGCGGAGTTCGACCGCCTCTTCCTCGAGGGGATGATCCAGCACCACGAGGGCGCTCTCGCCATGGTCGACGTCGTGCTCGTCGAGGGTCAGGACCTCTTCGCGAACGAGATCGCGGCCGAGACCGCGGCCGGCCAGGGCGGCGAGATCGACCGCATGCGCGACCTTCTCGCCGCCCTCTGACGCACCGAGCCAGAGCCGGCCCCGGCGGGGTAGAGCCGTGGTTCGTGCGCCGGTGCCGCTGCCCGTGGCGTGCGCGCTCGTGGCCCGCCCCGGTGTCGGGACGGGCCACGGTCACGGGCCGGGTGGGGGCGAGGTCAGCAGTAGAGGTTCGCGCCCGTCGTCGTGCCGAGGATCTGCGCGAAGCGCTGGAACGCGGTGACGCGCGACTGGACCTGCGCCGGGTTGCCGCCGTTGCACTCGATCGAGCCGTTGATCGAGCGGATCGACTCGCCGAAGCCCGCGCCGGAGACGATCGCCTGGTGCCCGGACATCGAGCCCGCGCCGGACTGCGTGTTCCAGAACCAGAGGCCGGTCTTCCAGGCCACGGCCGAGTTCTGCTCCACGAGGTACGGGTTGTTGAGCAGGTCGATGCCGAGGGCGTCGCCGGCGGCCTTGTAGTTGTAGTTCCAGCTCAGCTGGACCGGGCCCTTGCCGTAGTACGCGCTCTGGCCCGCGGGGCAGCCGTACGGCTGGGAGTAGTCGCAGTAGTGCGGGTAGTTCGCGGTGTTGATCTCCTTGATGTAGACGAGCCCGCCGGTCTCGTGGTTGACGTTCGCGAGGAACGCCGCGGCCTCGCGCTTGGCGACCTCGGTGCCACCCGTCGTCGCGAAGCCCGGGTAGGCCGACAGCGCGTCGACGAGGCCCTGGTAGGAGTAGAACGCGTTCCGGTTCGGGAACATCTGGTTGAACTGGGCCTCGGAGACGACGAAGCCGCTCGGGTTCCCGGGGTTGCCCGGGTCGGTCCCGCCGCCTCCGCACGCGCCCTGGGTGCGCCAGACGCCCCACTCGCCGGTGGTGCCGGGCGTCTCGCCCTGGGTCCACCAGCCGGCCTTCCAGTTCTGGCCGCCGTGCGACACGACCGCGCCGCCGAGGTAGACCGTGCCGGAGCTCCACGCGGGGGCGCAGGTCGCGGCGTGCGCCTGCTGCGCCGGGCCGGCGACGGCCCACGAGAGCGCTCCCACGAGCACGAGGAGAACGGCGAGGAGCAGGGCGAGGGGACGGGACGCGGGCCGCTGGGCGACCGCGGCGGACGCCGCGGGGGAGGACGACGCCGGAGCTCGGGTGTGCATCGGTGCACCTTTCGTCGGTGATCGGGTCGGTTCGAGCCTGGCGGCGCGGCGCCGTGGTGGACAACCCCCGTACGCGGAACCCCGTACCCGTGGGACGCGCGAGGTGGAGCCGTGGTCACGCGAGGTTGAGGTGTGGTCACGACCGGGTCTCTCCTCGCGTGACCAGAGTTCTACCTCGCGGGGTGGGTTGACGTGCCGCCGTGGCGGGTGCGAGAGTGTGCGCAACCCGGAAACGTTTCCAGGGCTGTCGAGGTCGTCAGTCTGGAAACGTTTCCACATGCGACGGTCCTTCGACGACGAGGTGGACGACAGTGACGTCATCACGCGCCACGCTGATCCAGGTGGCACAGCGGGCCGGGGTCTCCCTGGCCTCGACCTCCCGCGCCCTGCACGGGACGGGCGCGAGCCCCGCGATGGTCGAGCGCGTGCGCGCCGCGGCCACGGAGCTCGGCTACAGCCCGGACGCGATCGGGCGCTCGCTGCGCCTGAAGAAGACGTTCCAGGTCGCGTTCGCCGTCGCCGACATCGGCAACCCCGTCTACGTCGAGATGATGACCGCGATCCACGAGGTCCTCGCGCCGCACGGGTACCGCGTCGTCGTCATGACGACGGGGGACACCACGCGGTCCACCGTCGAGCTCGTGCGCAGCCTGTCGAGCGGGTTCGTCGACGCCATGATCCTCAGCCCGCTGCGCACCGACGACGAGCTCGTCGAGGAGATCCGGCAGGCGCCGGTCCCGGTCGTCGTCATCGGCCGCACCCTGGCCGACCGCGGCATCGACTCCGTGTCCACCGACTCGGCGGGCGGCATCGGCGAGGCCGTGCGTCACCTGCTCGGCCTCGGCCGCCGTCGGCTCGCGTTCCTCAACGGCCCGCTCGACACGACGCCCGGCGAGGCGCGCCAGCGCGGCTTCGACGCCGCGACGCACGCGGACGACTTCACGGGCGAGCGCGCCGACGCCGTCGTCGCGGCGGACTTCACCGTCGCGGCCGGCCTGGCGGCCACGCGAGCGCTCCTCGACGGGTCCGACGACGGCGCTCGACCTGACGCGATCGTCGCGGCCAACGACCTGCTCGCCATCGGCGCGATCCGGGCCGTGCGCGAGCGCGGGCTGTCGGTCCCCGAGGACGTCGCGGTGACCGGCATGGACGACACCGAGATTGGCCGCGTGTTCCAGCCCAGCCTCACGAGCGTCTCGCTCGGCTCGACCGAGCGTGGGCGGATCGCCGCGGAGCTCGTCGTCGACCTCGTGGACGGTGACGCCCAGGCCGGGCGGCACACGGCCGTCGGGCCGCGCCTCGTCGTGCGCGAGTCGACCGCCGCCCCGGCCGCGACTCCCGAGGCGGGGGGGCAGCGCGCGGCGGGCGACGCCGTCGAGCACGAGGTGCCCGTCGACGCCGCGGGAGGGGGTTCTCGATGAGCGCCCCGACCCTCGCGGGCGACCCGCACGCCGCGGCGGCGCGCCGCCCGGACCGGGGCGCCCCGCGCCGGACCGGGGGCATGGCGCGCGCCAAGCGGCGCGAGGCGGTCGCGCTCGTCATGCCGTCGCTCCTGCCGATCCTCGTGCTGAGCGTCGCGCCGCTCGTCATGGGCGTCGCGCTCGCGTTCACGGACGCGCGGCTCGTGCGCCACCCGGACTACCAGTTCGTGGGCGTCGACAACTTCGTACGCCTCGCGGACAACTCGTTCTTCTGGGACTCGTTCCGCATCGGCATGATCTGGGCAGTCTCCGTGACGCTGCTCCAGCTCGTCGCGGCGATGGGCCTGGCGCTCCTGCTGAACTCGGGGCTCCGGCTCCAGGGGCTCACGCGCGTCCTCGCGCTCATCCCGTGGGCCATGCCGCCGGTCGTCGTGGCGATCATGTGGCAGATGATCTACTCGCCCAACGCCGGGCCGCTCAACGCGTTCCTCGGCGCCCTGGGCCTGCCGGACGACATCAACTGGCTCGCGGACTTCTCGACGGCGCTGCCCGCGGTGATCGTCGTCGGGGTGTGGGTCGGGATGCCGCAGACCACCGTGACGCTGCTCGCCGGGCTCCAGCAGATCCCGGACGAGCTCCACGAGGCCGCGTCGATGGACGGCGCGGGCGCGTGGCGCCGCTTCACCGCCGTGACGCTCCCGAGCCTGCGACCGATCATCACGTCGATCACGTCGCTGAACTTCATCTGGAACTTCAACTCGTTCTCGCTGGTCTACGTGCTCACCGAGGGCGGGCCGGGCGGCCGGACCATGCTGCCGATGCTCTTCACCTACCTCGAGGCGTTCAAGAACCGGAACATCGGCTACGCCGCCGCGATGGGCGTCGTGCTCGTCATCGTGGTCGTCCTCCTGCTCGCGATCTACCTGCGGTCGCAGTTCCGCTCCGAGAAGGAGAGCTGACCCGTGCGCGCACTCGTCCGCCCGGCCCAGTACGTGGCCCTGGCGTTCTACATCCTCTTCCTCGGCTTCCCGCTGCTCTGGCTCATCTCGGCGTCGCTCAAGTCGTCGGGCGAGCTCAACTCGCTCACCGTGAGCCTCATCCCGCAGGACTTCCACTGGGAGAACTACTCCCAGGCGCTCTCGCGGCAGGGGCTCGTGCGCTCGGCGTGGAACAGCGCGATCGTCGCGGTCGTCTCGACGATGCTCGTCATCGTCATCGCGCTGCCCGCGTCGTACGTGCTCGCGCGCCTGCGCGGCAAGATCCGCGCGGCGGGCGTCGGCTGGATCCTGGTGAGCCAGGTGTTCCCGGTGATCCTCATCATCCTGCCGCTGTTCCTCATCCTGCGGACCGTCGGGCTCACGGACTCGCTCGTCGGGCTCACGCTCGTCCACACCACGTACACCCTGCCGTTCGCGCTGTGGATGATGCAGGGCTACGTCTCCGCGATCCCGGTCGACCTCGAGGAGGCGGGCTCCATGGACGGCGCGAGCCGGTTCACCGTGCTCCGCACGATCGTCTTCCCGCTGCTCATGCCCGGCGTCGTCGCGACGGCCATGTTCAGCTTCGTCTCCTCGTGGAACGAGTTCTTCTTCGCGCTCGTCCTGCTCCAGTCGCCCGAGAACTACACGCTGCCCATCACGCTGAAGATGTTCATCGGCGGCGAGGGCAAGGTGGCGCTCGGTCCGCTCGCCGCGGGCTCGGTGCTCGCGGCCATCCCCAGCATCGTCTTCTTCTCGATCATGCAGAAGAAGCTCACCGGCGGTCTGCTGTCCGGCGCCGTGAAGGGGTGACCCCCCACATGTACCCCCCCTGCAACACCCCCACCCGAAAGGTAGAACCATGAAGACTCGTGGTGCGTCCATCGCCGCATGCCTCACGATCACGACCCTGCTCGTCGCCTCCTGCTCGAGCGGGGGCGGCAGCGGGGACGACGGCGCCGACGGCGGCCCGGTCACGCTGAAGTTCCAGTCGCTGTCCGACCAGCCGGCCGCGATCGAGGCGACCGAGAAGATCGTCGCGGACTGGAACGAGGCCAACCCCGACGTCCAGGTCGAGATCGTGCCCGCGGGCTGGGACGGGATCTACGACAAGCTCATCACGCAGTTCAACGGCGGCGCCGCGCCGGACATCATCCACTACGAGGCCGCGAGCATCGTGCCGTTCGCCGTGGACGGCTACCTGGCCGACCTGTCGGAGTACATGTCGGACGAGAAGCGCGCCGACATCCCCGAGGGCATCCTCGACTCCGTGACGGTGGACGACCAGGTCATCGCGTACCCGACCGAGCTGCAGTCCTACATGGTGTTCGCCAACAAGACGATGCTCGAGGCCGCCGGCGTCGAGATCCCGACCGGCGAGACCATGACGTGGGACGAGCTGCGCGAGATCTCGAAGGCCACGACGAAGGACGGCGCGTACGGGCTCGGGTGGGGGCTCGCGAGCCCGACGGCCGCGTTCATGGCGATGGCCCCCGGCTTCGGCGGCCAGTACTTCGAGGGCACCGGGGCCGACGCGAGCATCACCATCGGCGAGGGCGAGATGGCCCTGCCGAAGCTCGTCGACGAGATGGCCCACACCGACAACACGGTGCTGCCGGTCACCCTCACGCAGTCCGGCTCGGAGACGCTCGCGTCGTTCTACGCGGGCCAGGTCGCCATGACGATCCAGGGCTCGTTCCAGGCCGCGAACATCGCCAACGACGCGCCCGAGGGCTTCGACTGGGTCGTGCTGCCCCCGCTCGAGGGCCCCGACGGCGCCGAGCAGGCCGCCAACCCGCAGACGCTGTCGGTGAACATCGACTCCGAGCACGTCGAGGAGTCCGCGGAGTTCATCGAGTTCTTCACCGACACGGAGAACCTTGCCGCGCTCAACGAGGCGGACGCGCTCATCCCGGCCACGACGTCGGCCCAGGAGGCCATGGCGGCGTCGCTCGGCGACGAGAACGGCTGGTCGACGATCCTCTCGTCCGGCCAGTTCCTCACGTCCGCGCCGTACCTGTTCGTCGACGCGTACGCGCAGTGGAAGGACACGGTCGCGACGCCGGCGTACCAGAAGTTCCTCGCCCAGGAGATCGACGCCGACCAGCTCGCGACCGAGCTCGAGGCCGGCTGGGACGAGATCACCAAGTAGCACCTCGGCCGCCCGCCGCGCACCGTGACAGCGGTCGTGGCGAGCACCGAGCAGCAGCGGCCGGGGGCGGTCGCGCACGCGACCGCCCCCGGCCGGGAACCGCGGCCCTGACGGGTCGCGCCGGGCGCGACGTGCGCCGAGGAGAGATCGACAGGGAGTGGACCGTGACCTGGCTGGACGACCGAGCGGTGGCAGTGATCACCGGAGCGGCGGTGGGGGACGCGCTGGGGGGCGCCACCGAGGGCTGGACCCCCGAGCAGATCGAGGAGCGCCACGGGGGGCGCGTGACGGGGATCGTGGAGCCCTGGTACCCGAACTGGCAGGACGCGCGTCCGATCGCGCCCTACCACAAGGGTGACGGGCACATCACGGACGACACCCTCATGACGCGCGCGCTCGTGGAGGTGTACGCGAAGCGGCGCGAGCACCTCGACGCGTACGCGATGGCCGAGGACCTCGTGCCGCTCATGATCGGCGAGCCGCGCTGGATCCCGGAGCTCGAGTCGACCGCGCTGCTGCTGCAGCGCGTGTTCCTCGCCGAGAAGTGGATCGTCGCGCGCCTGCACTACGGGCACGTGGACCCGCGCGAGGCGGGCGTCGGGAACGTCGTGAACTGCGGCGCCGCGATGTACGTCGCGCCGGTGGGGCTCGCGAACGCGGGCGACCCGCGCGGCGCGTACGCCGAGGCCATCGACCTCACCGGCGCGCACCAGTCGAGCTACGGCCGCGAGGCCGCAGGCGTGTTCGCGGCCATGGTCGCCGCGTCCGTCGCGCCGGGCGCGACGGTCGACGACGTCGTGCACGCCGCGCTCGACGTCGCGCACGACGGCACGGCCGCCGCGCTCCAGGCCGTCGTCGAGGCGTTCGACGGCTGGACGACGGCGCCCACGACCGACGAGGAGGAGCGCGCGCTCGCGCGGCTCGTCCGGGAGACGGTGGCCCCGTTCGACTCGGTCGGGCCTGCGTACCGGCAGATGTCGATGGACGCGCGCCGCCCGTCGCGCACCAAGTCCATCGAGGAGCTGCCCGCGGCGCTCGGCTTCGTGCTGGGGCACCGCGGCGACTTCCGCGGCGCCGTGCTCGGCGCCGTGAACTACGGGCGCGACGCCGACTCGATCGCCGTCATGGCGGGCGCGGTGTGCGCCGGGCTGGGCGGGACCGCCGTCGTGCCGGACGAGTGGCTCGACGCGATCGAGGGGGCGAGCCGCATGGACATCCGGGAGACGGGCCGCCTCATGGCCTCCGCGGCGGCGGACATCCTCCGCTCCGACCGCGAGCGCGCCACGTCGCGCCTGCGCGCGCTCGCCGAGCTCGGCGGCGCGTCCGTGGACGGCGGCGATCTCGGGCTGCACGACGGCGCGGCCCAGCCCGCGCGGACGGGTGACCCGGCGTGAGGCTCACCTGGGCCCAGCCCGAGGACCTGCTCGCGCACGAGCTCGTCCAGGCGGTGGCGGAGGGCAAGGACCCCGCGACGCTCGCCGACGTGCGCGAGCGCTGGACCGCCGCGGGCGGCGACGCCGTCCCCGCGGTGAGCGGCGCCGGTCCCGTCCCCGCGACCCCGGCGCTGCGCGCGCTCGCGCGCGACCTGCTCGTCGAGCTCGACGCGCTGCCCGCGGCGCCCGCGCCGCACGAGCCCGACGACTGGGACGCGATCCTCGCCACGCTCCCGGCGGCGCCCGGCCTGCCCACCCGCCCGAGCGCCGTCGGGCCCCCCGACGGCACCGCCGCCGGCGCGGCGACCGGAACCGCCACCGCCGCCGACGCCGCGTACGCCGACCGCGTGCTCGGGGCGTGGACCGGCCGCGCGGCGGGCTGCCTGCTCGGCAAGCCGGTGGAGAAGATCCCGCGCGCGGGCATCGAGGAGATCCTGCGCGCGACGGGCCGGTGGCCGCTGGACCGCTGGTTCACCGCCGTAGGGCTGCCCGACGACGTCGCCGCGCGCTGGCCGTGGAACCGGCGCAGCGCCCCGACGTCGCTCGAGGAGAACATCGACGGGATGCCCGAGGACGACGACCTCAACTACCCGATCCTCGCGCTCGCCCTGCTGGAGCGGCACGGGCGCGGGTTCACGACGGACGACGTCGCACAGCTCTGGCTCGACGCGCTGCCCGCGGGTCGCGTGTTCACGGCCGAGCGCGCCGCGTACCGCAACATCCTCGACGCGCGGCCGGTGCCGGAGACGGCGACGCACCACAACCCGTTCCGGGAGTGGATCGGCGCGCTCATCCGCACGGACGTGCTCGGCTGGGTCTCGCCCGGCGACGTGCGCGAGGCCGCGCGCCTCGCGTGGACGGACGCGCGCCTGAGCCACACGCGCAACGGCGTGTACGGCGCGATGTGGGCGGCCGCGCTCGCGTCGGCGGCGATGGTCTGCGAGACGGTGGACGAGGTGCTCGACGCGGCGGACGCCGTCGTGCCGCCGGGCAGCCGGCTGGCCGCCGCGATCCGGCTCGGCCGTGACGCGGGCCGCGACGGCGACGCGTCCGAGGCGGGCGTGCGCGCCGGGCTCGACACGATCCACGCCGCGTACGGCGACCTGCACTGGGTGCACGTGCTCAACAACGCCGCGGTGATCGCCTACGCGCTCACCGCGGGGCGCGGCGCGGACGGCCGCGGCGACTTCGGCGCGAGCGTCGCGATCGCCGTCACCGCGGGCTGGGACACCGACTCCGCGGGCGCGACGGTCGGCGGCGTGGTGGGTGCGCTGCAGGGCGTCGAGGGGATCGGCCAGCGGTGGACGCGCCCGCTCGACGGCCACATCGCGACCTCGCTGCCCGGCGGCGAGCAGAGGATCGTGGACCTCGCGGCGCGGACGGTCGCGCTCGCGGCGACGCCGGTCGTGGTGGCCGGGGGAGCCGTGCAGGGTCCCACGGAGGAGGCACCGGCATGAGCAGGACGGCGGACGGGGAGCAGGGCGCCACGGTCCGGGGCGGGTCGGGACGGGTCGTGGTGGTCGGGTCGGCGAACGTCGACCTCGTCGTGGACGTCCCGCGCCACCCCGGCGGCGGCGAGACCATCCTCGGCGGCGACCTGCGGCGCAACCCGGGCGGCAAGGGCGCGAACCAGGCGGTCGCCGCGGCGCGCGCGGGCGGCGCCGACACGACGTTCGTCGGCGCGCTCGGCCACGACGACGCGGCCGACCTGCTGCTCGCGTCGCTCGACCGCGGCGGGGTGCGCACCGACCTCGTCGAGCGCGTCGACGTCCCGACCGGCACCGCCCTCATCACCGTCTCGCCCGACGGCGAGAACGCGATCGTCGTCGCGCCCGGCGCGAACTCGCACGTGACGGTCGGCGCGGCCCAGGCCGAGCGGATCGCCGCGGCGGACGTCGTGCTCGCGCAGCTCGAGATCCCGCTCGACGTCGTCCGTGCCGCCGCGGCCGCGCGTCGCCCCGGCGCGCTGCTGGTGCTCAACGCGGCACCGTCGCGCGACCTGCCGGACGACGTCTGGGACGCGATCGACGTGCTCGTCGTCAACGAGCACGAGGCGGCCGACCTGGTCGGTCCGACGGAGCGTGAGACGGACCCCAGCGGCCTCGCGAGCCTTCTGCTCCTGCGCGTCCCGGCCGTCGTCGTGACGCTCGGCGGCCGGGGCAGCCTCGTGCTCGAGCGGCTGCCCGGTGGCACGCTGCAGAGGCACGTCCCCGCGGTCCCCGTCGAGGCCGTGGACACGACCGGCGCGGGAGACACGTTCTGCGGCGTCCTCGCCGCGGCGCTCGCGCGCGGCGCGGACCTGCCCGACGCCGCGCGGCTCGCCGCCGCGGCGGGCGCGCTCGCCGTGACCCGACCCGGCGCGCAGGACGCCGTGCCCGACGCGGCGGACGTCGTCGCGCTCGCGCGCCGGGCCGAGAGCCTCACCTGACCGAACTGAGCCACTTCGCAGCACGACCGAGCGCGGGCCCGCCCGCCGAGGGAAAGGCACCATGACGTACACGTTCGACCCGCTGGTCCCGCGACCGATCGACCTGCCGACCGAGGTCGCGCTCGACGGGCCGCTCACTCCCGAGCAGTCCCTCGCGCTCGACGAGGCGAAGATCTTCGTCGGCCCGGCCGACCCCGCCGACCGCCCGGCGTGGCGCGAGCGCCTCGCCGCGTGGCGCGACGACGCGCGCCGCCGCCACGGGTACACGGGCACCGCGTACGACCGTCCGGACGCCGCGTGGGCTGCCGGGTGCTCGACGGTCGCGCAGGTGTGGCTGTGGGACGAGCTGCTGTACTCGTTCGAGGAGCACCGGTTCACGCCGGAGCGGTTCCTCGCCGACGCGCGCGAGCGGTTCGGCGGCCTCGACGCCGTCGTGCTGTGGCACGCGTACCCCGTCATCGGGATCGACGACCGCAACCAGTGGGACTTCTACCGTGACGTCCCGGGGATCGTCGACCTCGTGCGGACGTTCCACGACGCGGGCCTGCACGTGTTCGTCGACTACAACCCGTGGGACGTCGGCACGCGCCGCGGCGACGACGACCTCACCGAGCTCGCGGCCGTCGTGCGCGACCTCGGCGCCGACGGCGTCTTCCTCGACACGCTGAAGAAGGCCGAGCCGGAGCTCGTCGCGCGGCTCGAGGCCGCGCGGCCCGGCATCGTCCTGGAGGGCGAGTCCAAGCTTCCGGTCGAGCGCATCGAGGACCACTCGTCGTCGTGGGCGCAGTTCTTCGCCGACTCGCCCGTGCCCGGCGTGCTGCGCGCGCACTGGTACGAGCGCCGGCACATGCAGCACCACGTGCGCCGCTGGCACCGCGACCACTCCGAGGAGCTCCAGTCCGCGTGGCTCAACGGCGTCGGCGTCATGGTGTGGGAGGTCGTGTTCGGCGTGTGGGTCGGCTGGTCGCCGCGCGACGCCGCGACGGTCAAGCGCCTGGTCACGGTCCAGCGCGCGGCGCGACCGCTGCTCCTGGACGGCGAGTGGACGCCCCTCACCGAGCTCGCCCCCGAGGCGGAGACGGCGGGGGTCTACGCCTCGCGCTGGGACCTCGACGGCGTGACCCTGTGGACGCTGGTGAACCGAGGCGCCACGGACTACGCCGGCCCCCTCCTCCCGCCCGACCACCCCTCCCGCCGAACCCGGGATTCCGTGGCACCCGAGGCGCTGGGTGACGTGCAACCCAGGGCTCGCCAGGGCGCTGATGACGCTCAGACCCGGGTTCGGTCCGGCGGGGGTGTCGACGGGGTGCGGGTACCCGCGCGGGGCATCGCCGCGGTGCTGCACGTGGCCGACGGCGTCGCCGAGCCGGCATGGCTGCCGCACCTGCGCGACGTGGTCGCGTCGCTCGACGAGTCCGCGCGCCACGACCCGGACGCGCGGTTCCCGCACCGGCTCGCGCGCCGCCTCCACGCGTCACCCGCCGCGTCCGCGGCCGCGTCGGTGTCGATCGAGGCGACGGACCCGACCGGGTCGAGCGCCGCCGTCGGGCCGGGCCGGACGGGGGCGACGTGCGCGCCCGAGCCTGGTGCCGTCGTCGTCCCCGCGGGGCCGTACGTGCTGACCGTCCGGTACCGGGCGCGCGAGACCGGGACGTACCAGGGCGCGCCCTACGTGGACGAGTGGAAGCCGCTCCCGCCGCGTCTGCACGACGCGCGGACCCTCCAGCGCGACGGCGAGCTCGCCGCTCCGGTCGCGGTGGGGAGCGACGTGACGAACGCGGAGTTCGCGGAGTTCCTCGCGGCCACCGGGTACGTGCCCGCCGTCGCGCACCGCTTCCTCGCGCACTGGGCGGACGGCCGTCCCGCGCCCGGCACGGAGGACGAGCCCGTGACCTTCGTCGACCTCGACGACGCGCGGGCGTACTGCGCGTGGCGCGGCGGGCGCCTGCCCACCGAGGACGAGTGGCAGCGCGCGGCCGAGCAGCCCGGCTGGACGCGCGGCGAGCCCGCCGTGTGGAGCTGGACGGGCTCCGAGCACTCGGACGGCCGCACCCGGTTCGTCATGCTCAAGGGCGGCAGCGACTACCGCGCCGACGGCTCCGACTGGTACGTCGAGGGCGGGCGCCACGCGGCGGACTACGCGGTCAAGCTCCTGGTCCCCGGCCTGGGGCTCGCGCGCGGCGCGACCGTCGGGTTCCGCTGCGCGTGGGACCTCGCCGTCGACCAGCCCGCCGCCGACCAGCCCGCCGAGGAGGTGACGGCATGACGGACGCACCGCGCGTCTCGCGCGACGCCGCCGCGGGCGCGCTCGCGGGCCTGCGCGTCGTCGACGCGTCGACGTTGTTCGCCGGGCCGATGGCGGCGATGCACCTCGGCGACCTGGGTGCCGATGTCGTCAAGGTCGAGCACCCCACGAAGCCCGACCCGTCGCGCACGCACGGCGCCGCGAAGGACGGCGTGAACCTGTGGTGGAAGACGCTCGGGCGCAACAAGCGCACCGTCACCGCGAACCTCGGCAGCCCGGGCGGGCGCGAGGTGTTCCTCGCGCTCGTCGCCGACGCGGACGTGGTCATCGAGAACTTCCGGCCCGGCACGCTCGAGCGATGGGGCCTCGGCTACGACGAGCTGTCCGCGCGCAACCCGCGGCTCGTGCTCGCGCGCGTGAGCGGGTTCGGGCAGGTCGGGCCGTACCGCACCCGCCCCGGGTTCGGCACGCTCGCCGAGGCGATGAGCGGGTTCGCCGCGATGACCGGCGAGCCCGACGGCCCGCCGACCCTTCCGCCGTTCGGGCTCGCCGACGGCGTCGCGTCG
Source organism: Cellulosimicrobium cellulans (assembly GCF_016907755.1). Lineage (NCBI taxonomy): Bacteria > Bacillati > Actinomycetota > Actinomycetes > Micrococcales > Promicromonosporaceae > Cellulosimicrobium > Cellulosimicrobium cellulans. Next base: position 4,743,576 of record NZ_JAFBCN010000001.1, on the reverse strand, counting down.
CTCGCGACCGCGTTCGCCGTCATGGTCGCGCTGTCCACGCGCGAGCGCACCGGGCACGGGCAGGTCGTCGACACGGCGATCATCGAGCCGATCCTCGCGATGCTCGGGCCGCAGATCACGCGCTGGGACCAGCTGCGCACCGTGCAGCCGCGCACCGGCAACCGGTCCGCGAACAACGCGCCGCGCAACACCTACCGCACGCGCGACGGGCAGTGGGTCGCGGTCTCGACGTCGGCGCAGTCCATCGCGGAGCGCGTGATGCGCCTCGTGGGGCGCCCCGACCTGATCGACGAGCCGTGGTTCGCGAGTGGCGTCGAGCGCGCGCAGCACGCGGACCTCCTCGACGAGGCCGTCGGCGGCTGGATCGCGCAGCGCACGCGCGACGAGGTCGTGGCCGCGTTCGAGGAGGCGCAGGCCGCTGTCGCGCCGATCTACGACGCCCAGGACATCGTCGACGACCCGCAGTTCCGCGCGCTCGGCACGATCCACGAGATCGAGGACCCCGAGCTCGGGCCGATGCTCATGCAGGGCCCGCTGTTCCGGCTGTCCGAGAACGACGGCGTCATCCGCTTCACCGGCCGCGCGCACGGCGCCGACACCGATGCCGTGCTGGGCGAGCTCGGGTTCGCACCCGAGCGCGTCGCCGAGCTGCGGGCGGAGGGCGCGGTATGAGTGCGGGCGCTCCGTCGGGTCCGCGAGACGGGTCCGGGTCGGGAGACCGGCTCACGTCCCGGGCCGGTGCGCCGCCGCTCACCTTGCTGTACGTGCCCGCGGACCGGCCCGACCGGGTCGCCAAGGCGCTCGCGTCCGCGGCCGACGTCGTGCTCGTGGACCTCGAGGACGCCGTCGCGCCGGCGCGCAAGGACGAGGCGCGCGGGAACGCCGTCGGGCTGCTGGACGACGCTGCCGCCGCGCGCGGGGTCCAGGTGCGGATCAACCACCCCGCGACGCCGTGGCACGCCGACGACGTCGCGGCGCTCGCGGGCCTGCCGCTCGCCGTCGGGGCGCGCGCGCCGAAGGTCGAGTCCGCCGACGAGGTGCGCGCGCTCGCCGCGGCGCTGCCTGGGCGGGCGCTGCACCTGCTCGTCGAGTCGGCGCTCGGGGTCGAGCGGGCGTTCGAGCTCGCGACGGCGTCGCCGCAGGTCGCGTCCCTCGGGCTCGGCGAAGCCGACCTGCGCTCCGACCTGCGGGTCGACGACGAGGCCGGGCTCGCGTGGGCACGGAGCCGGGTCGTCGTGGCCGCCCGGGCGGCAAGGCTGCCGTCGCCCGCGATGTCCGCGTTCACGCACGTGCGCGACCTCGACGGGCTCGCCACGTCGTGCCGCGCCGGGCGGGCGCTCGGGTTCTGCGGCCGCACCGCGATCCACCCCGGGCAGCTCGCCACGATCCGTGACGCGTTCCTGCCGACGCCCGACGAGGTGGACCGAGCGCGCGAGGTCGTCGAGCGCGTGGGCGACGCCGCGACGTCGGGCACGGGCGTCGTCGCGCTGGCGGACGGCACGTTCCTCGACGTCGCGATGGTCGAGCGAGCGCGCACCGTGCTGGCACTGGCGGACCGCCGCCCCGCCGGGTAGCGCCCGGCGCCGAGCACGACCCTGCCCGCGGTCGAACACGACGTTGCTGTCGTTATCGGCCCGATCACGACAGCAACGTCGTGCTCGACGGGTGGGGGGAGGGGGGAGGGGGCAGCACATTCACGGATCTCGACGAGGAGAACACGATGGACGCAGCACCACGGGACCGGGCGCACCGCGGGACGGCACCACGGCCGGGCCGGCGGCCCGGGACGACGGCGGTCGGGACGGCTCTCGCCCTCGCCGTCGGGCTGGGCGGGCTGGGGCTCGCGCTGCCCGCGACGGCGGCGGAGCAGGGCACGGTCGAGGCGGGGCGGGTCGCGGACTCCGCGGCCGGGGCGATCGACTACACGGTCTACCTGCCGCCCGGCTACGACGACGGCGAGCAGGAGTACCCGACGCTCTACCTGCTGCACGGGCGCGGGGACACGCAGGCGGCGTGGCAGCAGATCACGGGCGACCTCGATGAGCTGATCGGGGCGGGCGAGATCCAGCCGATGGTCGTCGTCATGCCCGACGCGCCGTGGAACGACCGCGGCTCCTGGTACACGGACTCCCTGTACACCGGGGACGCGACGGGCGCCGGCGCCGGCACCGCCGTCGAGACGGCGTTCACGCGCGACCTCGTCGCGCACGTCGACGCGACCTACCGGACCGTCGAGGACCGCGAGGCGCGCGCCGTCGGCGGCTACTCCATGGGGGGCGCGGGCGCGCTCCGGTTCACGCTCGCGCACCAGGACACGTTCTCCGCGGGCATCGTGCTGAGCCCCGCCGTCTACGTGCCGCAGCCGCCCGCGGACTCCTCGGCCCGCGACCACGGCGGCTACGGCGTCGGCACCGCGCCGTTCGACGCCGACCGGTACACGGAGCTGTCCTACCCGGCGGCGCTCGCGGCGCTCGACCCGGCGCTCCCGGTGCACCTGTTCGTCGCCGTCGGCGACGACGAGTGGGCCAACCCCAACCCCGCGGAGGCCACGCACGACATCGACTTCGAGTCCGCGCGCCTCTACAACCAGGCGCGCCGCGTCCCGGGTGTGACGGCCGAGCTGCGCGTGCTCGACGGCGGCCACGACTGGGACGTGTGGCGGCCCGGGTTCCGCGAGGGGATCGTCGACGTCTCGGCGCGGCTGCGCACGACGCCTGCGGTGCCGTGGGACGCGGAGCTCGCCGGATCGACGGGCGACGACCGCGCGGGCGGCGTCGTGGCACTGCCCGACGGCGGCACCGCCGTCGCGCTCGACCTCGCCGGCGCGTGGGACGGGTACGAGCCCGCGGGCGGCCTGGACGCGGTGGTCGTACGGCGCGACGCCGAGGGCGCCGAGGTCTGGCGGCACGCGGTGGCGACGGGCGCGGACGACCGCGCGTACGGCGTCGTGCCGGGCGCCGACGGCGGGGTGCTCGTCGCCGGGTACACGAAGGGCGACCTCGACGGCGCGCACGCGGGCACGACGCGCGACGACGGGTTCGTCGCGGCCGTGACCGCCGACGGCGAGCGGGCGTGGACGCTGCAGACCGGTGACCCGGGAACGGCCGACCGCTTCTACGCGGTCGCGCCCGACGGTGCGGGCGGCGCGTACGTCGCCGGGTACACGAGCGGTGCCGTCGGCGGCGCGCCGAGCGCCGGGGACAAGGACGCGCTGCTCGGCCGGGTCTCCGCGGCGGGCGAGCTGCTGTGGCTGCGCCAGGTCGGCGGGCCCGGCGAGGACAAGGCGCTCGCGGTCGCGGCGTCGCCCGACGGCGCGGTGTACGTGGGCGGGGTGTCGGGCGGCGGGATGCCCGGGGCGGAGCCCGCGGGCGCGAACGACGGCTGGGTCGCGCGCTACGGCGCGGACGGCGAGCAGGAGTGGCTGCGCGCCGTCGCGACGAGCGAGAACGACCAGGTCAGCGGTCTCGTGGCGCGCTCGGACGGATCGGTCGTGGCCGTCGGGCACACGCGCGGGGCGCTCGGCGCGGCCGGCAACCTCGGGGACAACGACGTCGTGGTGCGGGCGTTCGACCCCGCGGGAGAGGCCCTGTGGACGACGCAGGTCGGCACGTCGACCGACGACCGGGGCGTCACGGGCGTCCTCGGCGCGGACGACGCCGTGCTCGTCGTCGGCACGACGTACGGCGCGCTGGGTACCGCCGTCGGCGGGGTCGACGTCGTGACGATCCCCGTCGCGGCCGACGGCACCCCGGGCGAGGCGACGCAGACCGGGTCGCGCGAGCGCGACGGCGCGGACGAGTGGGACGACGCGAACCTGTTCGCGGCACCGGTCCCCGCGGCCGACGGCCGCGACGGGGCGGCGCTGCTCACCGGGCTCACGTACGGTGCGCCCGCGGGGACGACGAATGCGGGCGCTGCGGACGTGTTCGTCGCGCGCGTGCCGTGGGACGCCGTCGTGCCCGGGTCCGGCACGGGGGAGCCGCCGCTGACCGTGACCGCCCAGGCGCGGTGCCTGGCCGGGAAGGCGTACGTCGCGGTACGCGCGACGAGCACGGCGGACGCACCGGTCGACGTCGAGCTCGCCACGCCGTACGGCTCGCGCGTCGTCGCGGACGTCGCGCCGGGGACGAGCGCCTACCAGTCGTTCCCCGTCCGCGCCGCGACCGTCCCGGCCGGGGAGGCGACGGCGACCACGGACGGCCGCACCGCCGTCGTCCCGTACGACGCGCTCACCTGCGCCTGACCGCTGCTGCGGCCGGCAACGGCCTGGCCGCCACGCTCGGCGCACCGGCCGCCGACCACGACCCTGCACCCGGCCGAACACGACGTCGCTGTCGCTATCCGCCTGATAACGACAGCAACGTCGTGTTCGGCGCGGGGCGGGCGGGGCGGTCAGCAGGTGAGGTGGTCGCCCGTCGTGGTGCCGACGATCTCGACGTAGTGGCGGAAGAGGCGGACGCGGTTGTCCATCTGGCGGGGGTTGCCGCCCTCGCACTCGAGCGGGCCGTTGATGGAGCGGATGGTCTCGGCGAAGCCGTGCTCGCCGACGATCGCGTCGTGGCACGTCATCGTCGCGGTGCCGGGCTGCGTGTTCCAGTACCAGAGCGCGGTCTGCCACGCGACGGTCGGGTCCTGCTCGACGAGCCACGGGTCGGCCAGGAGGTCGATCCCGAGCGCCTCCCCGGCCGCGCGGTAGTTGAAGTTCCAGGAGAGCTGGAGCGGGCCGCGGCCGTAGTACGCGTCCTGGCCGGCCGGGCACCCGTACGGCTGCGCGGGGTCGCAGTAGTGCGGGTAGTTCGCGGTGTTCACCTCGACCACGTGCACGAGCCCGTGCGTCTCGTGGCTCACGTTCGCGAGGAACGCCGCCGCCTCGCGCCGCGCGACGCGGTCGCCGCCCGTCGTCGCGAACTCCGGGTACGCGGCCGTCGCGGCGACGAGCCCCGCGTACGTGTAGAACGCGCTCCGCTCGGGGAACATCGCCTCGAACTGCGGCTCGGTCACGACGAACGTCGGCGGAGTGGCGGCGGTCGGCGTCGGGTCGGTCATGGGTCCCCCTCGTCGGGTCGGAGCGGGCGCTGCGTCGCGCCCGGCCCCACCCTAGGGGATTCGTGAGGAGGCCTGCGTAAGTCTCGCGTTCGGGCGCCTCCCCTCCCGAGCGCGTCCGCGTCCGAGCACGCCACGGCGCACGCGCGAGCACGACCTGAGGGCCGCCATCGACTCGATAGCGACCCTCAGGTCGTGCTCGGCGGGGATGGTCAGACCGTCAGCGGCACGACGTCTCCGGGTAGGCCGCCGTGGCCTGCGACCGCACGTCTCGGCCCGCGACGGTCTTGGACGCGACGAGCGTCGCCTCGCCCGCCTCGATCGCCTTGCCCTTGACGGCGAACGTCTTGTCGACCGTCCCGCCGGCGGGGACCGCGGAGAACGTGTGCTCGCCCGCCGCCGCCTGCACGTGCACGTCGATCGGCACCGTGTCCGTGTTCGTCACCGACACCGTGAGCCAGAGCTGCTTGCCCGCCGCCTTGCACGACGGCGTCGCCGTGCCCGAGAAGAGGACGGTCGTGGACCCCGGCTCGGCGCCGACCGTGGCCGCCGTCGCGGACTGGTCGAACGACGCGTTGCCGTAGGTCGTGAACCACCCCTGCGCCGTGGCGAAGTCGTCGGTGAAGGCGCGCGACAGGAGCAGCAGGAGCCGCGCCTTGACGGCGGTGAGGTCACCGCCCGCGATGATGCCCGTACCGCCCCCGTACGACGACCCGGAGCCGGTGCGCGTCGTCGACACGAACCACACGCCCTTGTCGCGGATCGCCGCGGTGCGGGCCTGGCTCATCGCGGACGAGATGCCGCCCGCGCCGGTGCCCGCGGTGACGATGCCCCGGACGCCCGCGTTCGCGAACGCCGCGACGCCCTCGCCGCCCGCCTGCTGGTAGGACGTGACGATCTCGACGCGCGGGAGCGTCTTCGGGTCGACCTTCGCGAGGTCGAACGGCGTGAACCACTCCTCGGTGTCGCAGGACATGACGCGTGCCGGGGCGCGGCCGAGCGTGACGTTGTCGCCGTCGATCCAGCCGAGCACGCCGTACTCGCGCGTCTGGAACGTGTCGGTGCGGTACGAGTTCGTCTTCGTGACCTCGCGTGCCGCCTGGATCTCGTCGTTGAGCATGAGCACGGTGCCGAAGCAGAACGTCTGCTGCGACGCCGCGACCTTGATCGCGTTGTACAGGTTCGCGGGCGCGTCCGTGCCGAACACGAGGCTCGAGCCCGGCCCGTCGCCCGACCCCCACGGGCGCATCGAGCCGGACGTGACGACGGGCTTGCGCGACCGGACCGTGAGGTCGAGCCAGTACGCGAACTCCTCCTGCGTGTCGGTACCGGTCGTGACGACGACGGCGTCGGCGGTCTTCAGCTGCTTCTCCACCTCGAGCGTGAGCGCGTGGAACTGCTCCATCGAGTAGCCGGACGAGCCGGCGTTGCCGAACTGGACGGCCGTGACGTCGGCGACCGCGTCGAGCTCGGGCCGCAGCGTGTCCAGCATGTCGGCCATGAGGTACGTGCCGGCGCGGTAGCTGGTGAACGTGTCGCGGCCGGTCGCCTTGCCGGCCATGGTGCCGCCGGTCGCGACGACGACGACCTTCGGCTTCTCCGCGGCGGCGGTCGCCGTCGCGGTCGCGTACCGCGCGGACGCGATGCCGAGCGGGTTGGCCGGCGCGGTCCCGGACGCGAGCACCGGCGCCGCGGCGCCCTCGGCGCGCGCGGCGGCGGCCGACGCCCGGGAGTCGGCGACGGTGTACGCGACCGTCGCGGCCAGGGCGGCGCACGCGAGGACGAGCGCGACGACGGCCGCGACGGCGCGGCCGGACAGGGTCAGGGTGAACGTTCTCAACAGGGGGCCTTCCGTCGGGGGAACATCTGGCCCGCCCGACGCTAGGGACCGTGTGTTGCCTGACGGTTGCCTGTGCGTAAGAAGTACTCGCGTACCGGATCGGCGGGACGCCTCCCACCGACGGGCGCCGGTGCGCGGGTCGCGGTTGCCCCGCCCACGGGGCGGGTCCAGCCTGGTCGGAGGGGCCGGCGTCGGTCCGGCCCGGTCAGGAGCCGGTCATGGACGACCGCGACGCCGCCCTCCTGCGGGCGCACGAGCACGCCGCCGCGTGGCTCGACTCCCTCGCGACACGGCCCGTCCCGCCGCAGGCGACGGTCGGGGACGTCGTCGCCGCGCTGGGCGCCGACCTGCCCGACGGCCCCACGACGGCCGCGGACGTCGTCGACCTGCTCGCCGCGGCGTGCGGCCCCGGCCTCACGGCCATGCCGTCCGGCCGCTTCTACGGCATGGTCATCGGCGGCAGCCACCCGGCGGCGCTCGCGGCCGACTGGCTCACGAGCGCGTGGGACCAGAACTCCGCGCTGCGCACCGTCACCCCCGCGCACACGGCCGTCGAGGACGTGACGAGCGCGTGGCTGCTCGACCTGCTGGGCCTGCCGTCGTCCGGTGCGGTCGGGTTCGTCACCGGTGCGACGACCGCGAACTTCACGGCGCTCGCGGCGGCGCGGGGCGAGGTCCTGCGGCGCGCGGGGTGGGACGTGCGGCGCGACGGGCTGACCGGGGCGCCACGCGTCCGCGTGCTCGTGGGCGCCGAGCGCCACGAGTCGGTCGACCTCGCGCTGTCCTACCTCGGGCTCGGCGCGCCCGAGGTCGTGGCCGCGGACGACCAGGGCCGCATCTCGGTCGCCGCGCTGGAGGAGGCGCTGACGGACCAGGGCTCTACCTCGCAGGGGGTGCCGGACGGACCGACGATCGTCGTGCTGCAGGCGGGGAACGTGCACTCGGGGGCGTTCGACCCGTTCGGCGCGGCGGTCGAGGTGGCGCACCGGCACGGCGCGTGGGTGCACGTCGACGGCGCGTTCGGGCTCTTCGCCGCCGCGTCGCCGTCGTACCGCCACCTCGTCGCGGGGTACGAGGGCGCGGACTCGTGGGCGACCGACGCGCACAAGACGCTCAACGTCCCGTACGACTGCGGGCTCGCGATCGTCGCGGACCCTGCGCCGCTGCGCGCGGCGATGGGGATGCACGGCGACTACCTCATCCAGAGCGACACGGGCGACCCGCTCGACAAGGTGCCCGAGCTCTCGCGCCGCGGGCGCGCGTTCCCCGTGTGGGCGGTGCTGCGCGCGCTGGGGCGCTCCGGCGTCGCGGAGCTGGTGGACGGCTTCTGCCGGCACGCGAGCGCGTTCGCCGCGGGGATGCGGGCGCTCGACGGCGCCGTCGTGCTCAACGACGTCGTGTTCACCCAGGTGTGCGCCGCGTTCGGGGACGATGCGCGCACGCAGGACGTCGTGCGCCGCGTCCTCGACGACGGCACGGCCTGGATGTCCGGGTCGCGGTGGCACGACCGCGCGGTGCTGCGCGTGTCGGTGAGCTCGTGGGCGACGACGGACGCCGACGTCCGCATGAGCCTCGACGCCCTCCGCCGCGCGGCGTCGTCGGGCTGAGGCCGGGCGCCAACCGGCACGGCCCGGCACGGCCCGGCACCGACGGGCGCACCGACCGTCGCGGGCTGGGCCCGGACCCGGACGCGGGCGCTGCGCCTACACTCGCTGCCGTGCCGACCGCCGAGGACCTCGCCGCCGCCGTCCGTGCGCGTGCCGAGGGGACGCCCTACCGGATCGTCGACGAGCGCCCGGACGGGTTCGAGCTGCGGCTCGACCGCCCCGACGCGGCGTGGTGGCGCATCTTCTCGCACAGCTACTACGCGACGCTCGTCACCCACGAGGTGCGTGTCCTGCCGGACGGGCTGCGGATCGAGCTCACCGACGTCGTGCGGCGCACGCACTGGGCTCTCGACGCCGACGGGCGGTTCGTCGAGCCCGAACGTGGCTGGGTGCGCTCCGTCTCGCGCGGCACAATCCGCTCGACGTTCACCGCGTCGATCGCCGACGACGAGTCGGGGGCGCGGACGCGCGTCCTCTTCGACACCGCGGCCGGGCGCCGGATCGTCACCGACGCGGCCCAGAGCCTGGGCATGAGCGTCGGGGCCTCGGCCGGCACCCGCACCGCGACCGTCGTCGGCCTCGTCGCCGCCGGGCTCGGGCTGGCCGTCGCCCTCGGCGCCGTCGTCATGATCCTCGTCGTCGGGCGGGGCTGACGGCTCGAGCCACGACGCGCACCGGCACGACGCGGCCCGGTCGCCCCCGCCGGAGCGAGGGCGACCGGGCCGCGCCGCAGGTCGGTCGACGGCGGTCAGCGACCGCGGTGCTTGCCGAGGTCGACGCGCACGAGGTGCCCGTCGGGCGGCGTCGTCTCGTCCGCGGGCAGCACGTTCGTCGTCGCGAGCAGCCCCTTGCCGTCCCACTCGAGACCTGCGGGCAGCGGGACCTCCACGACCGTGCTCGGGCCGCGCTTGCCGACCTGTGAGATCTTCCCGCCGAACAGCTCGCTCACGTAGACCGTGCCCTGGTCCGTCACGGCGAGGTTGGTCGCGCCCACGAACCCGGACCCGAGCTGGCGCACCTTCCCCTTCCACGGGTCCACGGTGTAGACGCCGCCGCGCGCGCCGAGGCTCGCGTCCTCCGGCCCGCCCGGGAGCGTCGTCACGTAGAGCACGCCGTGCGGGCCCACCTCGACGTCCGTCGGGACGGGCTCGAACCAGTACGTCTCCCCGACGACGCAGTCGGGCCAGCCGATGGCCGCGGCCGCCTCCGCGGTGACCACCGCGGGCTGGGCCGGGAGGACGGCGACCGTGCGGACCTTCCCGCGGTCGCTGATCGACAGGATCGCGTTCGCGCCCGCGTCGGCGACGTAGGTCGTGCCGCGCGACGTGGTCGTCGCGTACGGGTGGGAGTCGGCGATCCCGGTGTACAGGCCCGGGACCGGCACCGGGGGCACCTGCGCGACGCACGCGGGGTCGGTCTCGCGCAGGCCGTACGTCACGCCCGCGTCCGGGTTGTTCGCCTGCTCGTACGCGAACGTGTCCGCGAGGACGCGGGGCGTGCCGGTCGGGTTCCCCCAGCGGTCCGTGCCCAGGGTCGAGACCTCCGACGCGACCGGGCCCTCCTCGCCGAGCTGCGTCTCGGTGAACGTGATGCGGCGGTCGGCGTAGGAGACGCCGCCGACCTCGCCGCCGTCGGGCGACGCGTAGAGCACGTTCGGCGTGCCGTCGCGCCCGACGGCCGTGAGCAGGCCGGGGAAGTTCTGGGTGACGTAGGTCGTGCCGCGCGGTCCGACCGCGAGGCTGAGCGGGGTGACGAGCCCGGTCGCGACGTCCGTCACGGTGGGTGGGCGCGGGTCGGGCTTCCCGCCGCCGTGCGCGACGGCGGGGCTCGCGACGAGCACGAGGGCGGCGGTCGCGGCGGCGACGCCTGCGGGCAGGGCGGTGCGGAGTCTTCTCATGGGTGCTCCAGGTCCGGCGGTCCCGGGGCGCGGCCAGGGAGGTGGTCGCGGTGCTGCGGGGCAGCACGCGCGCACGGCGCGCCGGGGACGTGTGAGGTGGGTGGTCGTCGGGCCGGACGACGTGGCGCGCCTCGGGTGTGCCCGGGCGTGCCGTGCGACCGGCGGGGCGCCGGCCGGGAGTCTGCTGTGCGTCGGCGGTGAGCACAGACCTCCGAGTGTGCACCCGACGGCCGTCGCGGTCCAGGACCGTCGCCCCGGGCGACGAGCACCGGGGCGACGGCGGGACGGTCAGCCGCGCACGGCCAGGTCCACCCACACGAGCCGGTGGTCGCTGCTCGGGAACGGGAAGACACCGGTGAGGCGCGAGAGCGGGTCCGCCTGGACCGGCCAGAACACGCCGGCGTCGCGCACGCGCAGGTCGCGCGACGGCAGCACGTAGTCGGCGCGCAGGTTGCCCGGCGCGGTGTCCGCGAAGTCGGCGGTGTCGAGCGCGGGGTCGCCGCGGTGCGTCGCGTTCGCGCCGCCCTGGAGCGCGGCCGCCTCGACGGCGCCGTCCGAGCGGGGCGCGGGGTCCTGGACGCGCCGGTGGTCGAGGAGCTGGTCGATCGCGGCGTCGACCGAGTCGCCGTCGAGCGGGTCGGCGTTCTGGTCGCCCAGGACGACGAAGCTCTCGCCCGGGTGCAGCCCGCCGCGGCGGCCGGCGTCGTCGTAGACGTACCGCGACGCCTTGCCGGGCGTCACGTAGTCCGCCCAGAACCGGATCTCGTCGTGGTTGCGCCGCCCGTTGCGGTCCTCGGGACCGTCGAACGTCGGGGGCGTGGGGTGGGACGCGAGCACGTGGACCGTCTCCCGGCCGACGCGCACGGGCACGTCCCAGTGCGACTTGCTCGACAGGCGCACGACCTCGAGCTCCTCGGGCGTGAACCAGTCCGCGGGCGCGGCCGTCGCCGGGTCGTCGGGGAGGAGCGCGCCGGGCATGTCCTTCCACAGGAAGTGCTGGAACGTGCGGACGCCGCGCGTGTCGATCGGGTAGCGCGACAGCACGACCATGCCGTACTGGCCCTCGAACGCCCCGAAGCCGAAGGCGTCGTCGCCCCCGCCGACCGTGCCGTCGTTGTTGAGGTCGAACCCGCTCGGCACACCCGTGTTCGAGGGCGCGACGTACGCGTAGCGGTACTCGATCGGCGTCGCACCGCCCTGGGACACCTCGAGGTAGTGGTCGCGGAACAGGTCGACCGCGCGCCCGTCGGGCACGTGGTCGAACTCGTTGAGCAGCACGACGTCCGGCCGCGTGCGCTGGAGCACCTCGGCGATCGTCGCGGCCTGCGGGTCGTCGGGCGTCGAGAGGTCCGCCTCGAGCTCGCCCGCCGCGGCGCGGTTGAGGCTCGCGTTGTACGTCGCGACGCGCAGCGTCCCGCGTTCGTGGCCGTGGCCGTTGCCGTGGCCGCCGTGCGCGACGGCGGGGCTCGCGGCGGCGCCGCCGATCCCCGCGGTCAGGGCGAGAGCCACGGCGAGCGCGGGGGCCAGGACGGTGCGCGCGGCGCGGGCGTGGTGAGCAGGTCTCGTGGACAGCCTCGTGGACACGGTGGCTCCTCGTCGTCGGGGACGGTGGTCGTCGAGAGGTTCCTCGCCACCGTACGCACGCCCGTCCCCGCACGGAAGGGCGGCGAGGTGGCCGGCGGACGAACGGCCGGCAGGCGCTGCCGGTGTGGGCGCACGGTGGGACCCTGAGACATGGACACCACGCAGTCCCGGCCGACCCGCACCTACCCGCACGGCGTGCCGTGCTGGGTGGACACCGAGCAGCCCGACGTCGACGCCGCGCTCGCGTTCTACGGCGCCCTCTTCGGGTGGGACTTCGAGGACAGGCTCCCGCCCGGCACGGGCGAGCGGTACGTCGTCGCCTCGCTCGGCGGGCAGGACGTCGCCGCGGTCGCGTCCGGGACCGGCGAGCCGACGTGGATCACGTACGTCGCGGTCGACGACGTGGACGCCTCCTCGCGCGGCGTCCCCGACCTCGGCGGGGAGGTCCTCGACGGCCCGACGACGGTCGGGCCGCCGGGGCGCATGGCGTCCGTCCGCGACCCGCAGGGCGCGACGTTCCGGCTCTGGGAGCCCGGGACGCGCGTCGGGGCGCAGCGGGTCAACGAGCCGGGCACGTGGAACTTCAGCGTGCTGCACACGCCCGACGTCGCGCGGGCGCTGCACTTCTACGGGCCGCTCCTCGGGTGGGAGGTGGACCCGGGGCTCGGCGCGGGCATGGCCCGCGTCGAGGGCTACGGCGACCACCTCGCCCGGACCGTCTACCCGGAGATCGACGCGAACCAGGAGGGCGCGCCGCCCGGGTTCCGGGACGTCGTGGCGGGCGTGCTCGAGGACGGCGGCCCCCCGCGGCACACGGTGACGTTCGCCGTCGCCGACCGGGACGACGCCGCCGCGGCCGCGGAGCGCGCGGGCGGCGTCGTGCTCTCGTCGGCCGACACGGAGTGGACCCGCGAGGCCGAGGTGCGCGACCCGCAGGGTGCCGTGCTCACGCTCTCGCAGTTCACCCCGCCCGAGGGCTTCTGACGGCGGGGCCGTCCGCCGGTCGTGCGCGTGGCGTGGTCGGGGCGCCGGCCCGGCCGCGCGCGTGCGGCATCATGACGCCGTGAACGTCGTCACCCGCACCCCGCACGACCAGGTCGTCGCCCGTCTGCGCGCCGCAGACCTCGAGTACGGGCGCGTCGGCCCGACGGACGAGCGCGGCTGGACCTTCGCCGAGGTCGACACGGAGGTCGACGTCGAGGCCGGCCGCGAGCCCGGCGCGCCCGCGTCGGTCGCGCAGGCGCTCGCGCGCGTCGACGAGCTGGTCCCGGCGCCGTGGGTCGTGCAGCTCGACGGCGGGTCGGACCTGCTGCCCGAGGGCGTCAGCGCGATCCTCGCGGCCCGCACGGACCCGGCGGCTCCGCCGGCGGTCGTCACGTGGGCGCCCGTCGACCCGTCCGGGACGAGCACCGACCACGCGATGCGCCTCGACGGCGACCCGGGCGACGTGCTCGCGGCAGTCGCCGCGCTCGTCGGGCTGCGGGACGCGGCGACCGCGCCGGACCGCCTGCGCGAGCTCGAGCACCCCGACGACCTGCTCGACACGTTCACCGGCGTCGCCGACCTGCCGGCGACCGACTCGGCCGCGCCCGACGCCGTCGTCCAGCTCGTGCGCGCCGACGCCGCGTTCGTGCGCGCCGCGGCGCGCCGCGCCGGGTCGGCGTGGGTGCGCGCGACGGACGAGCGCACGGCCGTGTGGACGGTCGCCCGTCCGGCCGCGCCCGTCCCCGGCGCGCCCGACGACGACGTGCGGGACGCGTTCACGGCCGCCCTCGGCGGGGAGTTCCGGGCCCGGTCCACGATCGAGCGCGGCCTGCGCGCGGGCGAGGCGATGCTCAGCCTGGAGCGGGCGGGTTCCGGGGTGTCGTGGACGCTCACGACGTCCGGGCGGCCGTGGGTCTTCGGGAGCTGGAACGACTCGTGGACGGACCTGTCCACCTCCGGGACCGACGGCGCGTACGACGCGCTCGTCGAGACCTTCGGCGAGCCGCGCGACCCGAACCGGCTGCGCGCGCTGCTCGCCGCGTCCACGTGGCCTGGCGACCCGGTCGCCGACCTCGCCTATCTCCTCGGCCTGCCGTCGGCGGTCGTGGAGGCGGTCGACGACCCGGCGCGGTTCCGGCACGGCGCCGAGCGCGTCCAGCCCCTCGGCCCGACGGCACCGCTCACCCCGGCCGAGAAGGCGGCGCTCGTGGCACGCGCGCCCCGGCGCGGGGCGGGGAAGACCGTGCGGGACGTCGTCCTGCTCGTCCTGGGCGTCGTGCTCCTCGGCCTCGGGGCGACGATCCTCGCGACCGACGGCGCCGTCGTCGGGTCGGACGGCCAGCCCGACTGGTCCGTCGCGGTCTGGATCGCGGGCGGCGTCCTCGCGCTCGCCGGCTGGGCCGGGCTGGGCACGGCTCGCTCGGAGCGACGCCGCTTCCTCGAGCTCTAAGCCCTCGCACGCCGGGCTCTCGCACGCCGGGCTACTGCACGGCGTGGGCCAGCAGGCGCGCGACGTCGTGCCCGGCGTCGAGGAGCGCGACGGTGCGGCGCGCGATCGTGCCGAAGCGCGCGTCCAGCGCGGCGAGCGGGTCGGCGACGTCGGACGGCCCGGTGGTCCGACGCAGCGCGTCGATGGTTCTCCGCACGTCCGGTACCCGGTACCCGGCGGACCGCAGCGCCGCGACGACGCGCGCCTCGCGGACCGCGGCCGGCGGGTAGCGACGGGCCGAGACCGACCCCGCGCGCGAGGCGACGCGGTCCGGCGCGAGGAGCCCCTCGCGCTCCCAGAACCGGAGCGTGGACGCGCGCACCCCCAGCGCGGCCGCGAGCTGCGTGATCGTGAGGACGGACCCGTCGGCGTCGTCGTCCCGTCGCGCGGTCGCGGCGCCGGGAGGACGGCCCGCGTCGTCGTCCTCCGCCCGGATCGCGAGGAGTGCGCGCCGGGCGGCGAGCGCCTCCGCGCGCTCCCTCGCCAGGGTCACGTGCAGCGCGCCGACGAGCGCCGTGGCCTCGTCGAAGGTCAGCGTGCGCACGGAGCGCAGCACCCGGCGCGCCTCGACCGGCCCGACCGCGGCCGCGAGACCGCGGTACGCGCGCAGAGCCAGGACGTGCTCCTCGCCGAAGGTGCGGTAGCCGTTCGCGGACCGGCCCGCGGGCGGCAGGACGCCGAGCGCCTCCAGGTCCCGCACCTGCTGGACGGACCACCCGGTCGCGCGCGCGACGTCGGACGTCCGCAGCGGGGGAGAACCCACCCCGCCGGACGGACCACGCCCGGGCTCCTCCGTCACGACCCTCCAGAAGCACTTCAAGCAGACACTCGAACCATGAGTATGGAGCAGATCCTCGACACGGTCCGGTCCCTCGACGGCGTCCTCGTGCTCTCGCCCGGCCCCGGCAGCGAGTTCCCCGAGCTGGCGTGGGGCGACCACTTCTTCTACCACGCCCCCGACGGCGTGGTCCCCCACGGGCAGCCCTACGGCACGGTGGTCACGAAGGACTACCCCGACGACACCACCTCACGACTCGACGACGAGGGCCGGTGGAGGGTCAACGTGCACGTGGGCCGCGACCGGTTCCGCGACCTGGTCGGCTCCGATCCCCGTGACGAGGCGCCGTCGGAGGCGGGGGAGACCGACGTCGTCGTGCCGCACCCGGTCTACGGCGCGCTCGGCTGGGTGTGCGTCGTGAACCCGGGCGAGCGCACGACGCCGCTCGTCCTCGACCTGCTGCGCGCCGCCCACGACGACGCGCGCGCCCGCGCCGCCCGCCGCGCCGCGCGGTAGTGACGACCCCGGGTGCCGGTCGACCACGAGGTCGCACCGCGTCGACCACGGGGTTGCTGTCGTCATCGACCGGAGAACGACAGCAACCCCGTGGTCGGCGGGAGCCGCTCAGACCGGGACGGCGGCGGCCGACGGCGCGGGGCGCGCGGCGACGTGGCCGTGACCGGCGACGTCGACGCCGACCGCGAGGACCTTCGGGACGCCGTCGGTCACCTCGACGGTGGACACCGACGCGTTGGGCAGGGCCGCGAGGCCGGACGGGTCGAGCGTCGCGAGCCACGCGCCGAGCGTGAGGCCGTGGCCCACCACGAGCACGTGCCGGTCGAGCACCGCGCCGGGGCGGGACGCCTCGTCGTGCGCGGCGACGACCCGCGCGAAGACGTCGCGCACGCGGGCCATGAAGTCTCTGCCGGGCTCGCCGCCGCCGACGCCGGGGTGCGTGCCGGCGAGCATGCGCGGCACGAGCTCCGCCCACGGCTCGACGGCGTCGAGGTGCGACTCCGGGCGCCGCTCGTACGACCCGAACGACAGCTCGCGCAGGTCGTGGTCGACGGTCAGCGGGAGGTCGGGATGGTGGCGCAGGATCTCCATCGCCGTGAGCACCGCACGGCCCTGCGGCGAGGAGTACGCGGCCGCGAAGTCGTGCCGCGCGAGGTGCTGCGCGGTGACGCGCACGCCCGCGCGCCCCGTGCGGGTCAGGGGGGAGTCGCACGACCCCTGGAGGTGTCGTCGTGCGTTGAGGTAGGTCTGCCCGTGTCGTACGAGCGTGATCGTCAGGGTCATCGTCGCTGTGCCCTCTCCGGTCGTCCCGGTCTGCTGGTCACGGCCGACGCTAGGGCGTCCCGGTTTCGGGACGACGACGTCCCGGTGACGATCGTGTGGCCGGTGCCGGAACGCCGTGGGCCTCGGGGCGCGGCGACCGGCGCAGCGGCGCAGGACGTCACACGGGTGCGGCGACCTCGTCCCGCTGTGCGCTCGGGACCTGCTCGCGGTCCGTGTCGTCCGAGCCGTCGGTCTCCTCCGCGGCGTCCACGGGCTCCGTCGACGAGCCGCCCGTCTCCGCTGCGGCGTCCGACTCCGGCCGGCCGGCCGCCGGCGTCGCGGCGGGCGCGGGCCACGGCTCCTCGGCGTCCCCGGCGGCGTCGGGCACCGCGCCGGCCGCCCGGTGCACGACGACCGCGAGCGGTGCGACGAGCACCCCGCAGACCAGGCCCCACCCCAGGCCCGCCTGGAGCACGGGGAGGGCGCGTCCGGCGTCGGGCAGGACGCCGCCGGCGGTGACGGTCGAGACGACGACGGGCACCGCCGCGGCGAGGGCCGCCCCCGCGACGCACGCGAACCAGGTGGCGAGCAGGAGCGCCCAGCGGCCCTCCACCGGGGGCAGGCGGCGCGCCGCGAGCGCGGTGAGCAGCCCCACGGCCAGCCCGACGCCGAGCGGCAGCGCGAGGTGCACCGGGTCGGCGAGGAGGGCGTCCCGGTCGACGGCGAGGCGCGCGGAGGGCAGCAGCACGACGTCCCGGGCGACGCCCCACGGCGACTGCGGGTCGGCCGCGCCGGGGAGCAGGGTCCGCCCGACGCCCGCGGCCGCCCAGAGCACGCCCGTCGTCGTGCCCGCCGCGAGGGCCGCCGGCCAGGCGCGCACCGTCGTCGGCGTGCGGGTGTGCCGCGTGCCCGCCGGGTCGTCGCGGCGGTCGGTGAGCGCGCGCGTCACGACGACCGCGAGCCCGACGATCAGGCCGTTGACGAGCCCCCACCAGCCGCCGAGCGCGGTCGCGACGAGCTCGGTGATCGTGTCCGCGCGCCAGGGCAGCGTGACCCCGGCGAACCAGGCGGCCGTCGCGGCGAGCGCCGACGCGGCGACGACGGCGAACCAGACGCCGAGGAACGTCGCCCAGCGGCCCGTGCCCGACGGCAGGCGCCGCAGCGCGAGCTGGGTGCCGGCCGCGACGAGCGCCCCCGCCAGCGCCGCCGTGAGGAGCGTGCTCCCGGAGACGGGCCCACCCCCCGCACCGGTCGGGTGCGGGAGCAGCGCGCGGAGGAGGGTGCCGGGCACGGCGAGCGACGTCCCGGACAACCAGTCCGCGAGGCGTCCCGTGACCACCCAGAGGAGCGCGGTGAGCGTTCCGGCGACGACGACGGCGGGGACGGTCCTCGATGACGGCATCCTGCGAGGGTAGTGGCACGGCGCGCCCGGCCGCACCGACCGGTTCGTCCCGGGCTGTCATCCTGGGCGGCCTGCCGGACATCCCCTTCCGGAGCGTCGCGAGGGGCGGCGTCGACCACGACGACAGGAGCGAGGGCTGATGTCCCCACCCCCCGACGAGGCGGAGGCGCGGGCGCGCCTCGACCGCCTCTACCGCGACCATGCACGGTCCGTGTACCGGTGCGCGGCGACGCGGCTGTCCCCGCAGGACGCGGAGGACATCGTGTGCGAGGTGTTCGTGGTGGCCTGGCGCCGGATCACGGAGGTGCCGCCGTACGAGCTCGCGTGGCTCCTGCGGGTCACGCGCAACGTCATGGCGAACCACCTGCGCGCGGGCTCGCGCCGGGCGGCGCTCGTGCGCCGCGTCACGGGCGTCGCCGCGCCGAGCGTGCCCGACCACGCGGGGGACGTCGTCGGGCAGGACGCCGCCGAGCGGCTGCTCGCCCGCCTGCCCGCGCGCGACCAGGAGGTCCTCCGGCTCCTCGTGCTCGAGGACCTGTCGGTCCCCGAGCTCGCCGAGGCCCTCGGGTGCCGCCCCAACACCGCGTCCGTGCGCGTGCGGCGCGCCAAGGAGCGCCTCGCGCGCCTGTACGCCGAGCTCGACCGGTCCGCTGCGGCGCCGAGCCGGACCCCAGGCCGGTCCGTGCCGCGGCCGCTGGCCGCGCCGTCGTACGCCGTCGCCACGGCGGCCACGGCGGCCGCCACCGCCACCGCCGTTGACTCACCCCGAGAAGGGACGACCCCGTGAACGACCCGATCCACCGCCTGCGCACCGAGAGCACCCGCCCGGACGCGGACGTCCCGCTCGACGCCGTCCTCGCCACGATCCACGCCCGGACGGCGGGCGAGCGCCCCGGGGCGCTGAGCCGGCGGCGCCGGACCGTGCGCACGGCGGCCGTCGGTGTCGCGGGCGCCGGCGTCGTCGCGGGCGTGCTCGTCCTGCCCGGCCTCGTCCCGGGGTCCGGGCCCGACGCCGTGCCCGAGCCCGTGGCCGCGCCGTCGCCGACCACGGAGGTGCGCGACGGCGTCGTCGGCGAGGACCTGGACGCCGACGGCACCGTGGTCACCGCCGTCGCGTATGTCGAGCGGGCGCGCACGGCCGTCCAGGACGTCGACCTCTCGACCCTGGTGCTCGAGGTCGGGTCGACGTTCGGCGTCCAGCACCCGGGGGAGAGCGCGCTCGACTCGTCCGCGGACCGGACCTTCACGGCCGGCGACGGGAGCGCGACCCGCTGGCTCTCCGAGCAGGACTTCGTGGCGTCGGTCGGCACCAGCACGGTGGGCGTCGAGGAGGTCAAGCACGCTGACCCGGCCGGCCCGGAGGGGCAGATGACCTACTGGTGGGTGAGCCCCGCGGCCGGTGTCTACACGCAGTTCACGCTGCCGGTCGAGAACTGGGACGACATCCAGGAGGGCACCATCCGGGAGCAGCTCACCGCGCAGATGACGGACCTGGCCGCGCAGATGGACGCGATCCAGGCGCTCGCCGACCAGCCGGACGTCGTCACGAGCGGCCCCGAGGCGCGGACGGTCGGCGGACGCCCGGCGACGTGCTTCGAGCTCTCCGGCCCCGGGTCGGCCGCCCCGGAGAGCGAGACGTCGATGTGGGTCGGGGGTGAGCCGGGCACCGTCGACTGGACGCGGGCCGCGTGCTTCGATGACGCGACGCACCTGCCGCTGTCGGACGAGCGGACCGAGCACTACTACATCGACGGCGCCACCGAGACCAGCCTTGCGGTCACGACGTCCGAGTACACCTGGCACCCGCGGGACGAGGCGTCGCTCGCCCTCCTCGAGCCGTCGGTCACGGGCCTGCGCGAGGTCTCGCAGGACGAGTTCACGCGCCTGACGAGCTGACCGCCGTCACGGTCTGGCGGAGCGGTGGCTCTGCCTGGCAGAGTGAACGCATGACCGAGTACGTCGACGAGGTCCGAGCACGTCAGCGCGCCGCACGGCACGCCACGTCGTTCCCGCTCCTCCTGACGGCGGGCGCCACCGCGTTCCTCGCCGTCGCGGAGGGCCGGGGATGGTGGCTCTACCCGCAGGTGCTCGTCCCGGCGGCCACCTACGCGGCGCTGTACGTCGTGATGCTCGTGCAGCGCCGCGCGACCGGGATCGGTACCGGGCGGGACGGCTACGGGCTGGTCGCCGTCGCGTGCGCGCTGGTCGGCTTCCTGGTGCCGGTCGTGGCGCTCTTCCTCGGGGCGGCCTTCGTGCTCGGCGGTGGACTCTTGGTCCTCGGCTGGCGAGGCCGCGACGCCTGGCTCGTGGGACCGGGGCTCGCGCTCATGGTCGTCGGCCCGCTCGGGGCTCTGGGTACGCTCGCCAACCACGCCGCGTTCCTGGGCCCGGAGCCGTCCGTGCTGGTGCTCGGGGTCCTCGCCGGGGCGTTGCTCGTCCTCGCGGGACTGGCCCTCGCGCGGGAGCGACGGGCGAGGATCGCGGGTCGTGCCGCGCTCGTCGCCTCAGCGTGAGCGACGACCCGCGGATCCACGCCGACGACGAGGGCCTGCACCCGCTCGCGCACATCGACGAGACCGTCCACCAGCGGGTCCGGCTGGGGATCCTCGCGGTCCTCGCGGACACCGACGACGCGGACTTCTCCCACCTCCGGCGCACGCTCGGTCTCACCGACGGCAACCTCGGGCGACATCTCGAGGTGCTCGTGCGCCACGACTACGTGTCCGTCTCCACGACCGGTGCCGGGCGTCGTCGACGCACCTGGGTGGGGATCACCCGGCGGGGGAGGAGCGCGCTGGAGATCGAGGTCCAGCTCCTCCGGGTGCTGCTCGCCGGCCGCGCGGGGGCGGAGGAGGCCGACGAGCGCCGTCGCGGCCCGCGTGGCGACGGGGCCTGAGCGGCGGGTCGCCGCTGCCGATGAGTTCTCGGCGCGATCGTCGTCAGAATGCACGGGAGCCCCGGTGGACGGCCGCGGGCACGACGACACGGAGGACGCCATGAGCGAGCGCACGACCTACACCCTGGACGTGCCCGGTGCCGTCGTGGCGTACGACGTCTGGACGCCGGAGACGGCGAGCGACCGGCGGCCCGTCGTCGTCATGGGCTCGCCCATGGCGGCGTCCGGGTTCGAGCAGCTCGCCGGGCTGCTCGACGACCGGGTGGTCGTCACGTACGACCCGCGCGGCACCGAGCGCAGCACGCTCGCACCGGACGGCGAGGTCTCGGTCGAGGCGCACGCCGACGACCTGCACGCGGTCGTGACGGCGGTCGGGCTGGGGCCGGTGGACGTGTTCGGGTCGAGCGGGGGCGGCGTGGTCGGGCTGTCGTGGGTCGAGCGGTACCCGGGGGACGTGCGGACGTTCGTCTCGCACGAGCCGCCGATCACGCCGCTGCTCGAGGACGCCGCGCTCGCGACCACGGTCCAGGCGGACATCGTCGAGACGTACGGCCGGGAGGGTTTCGGCCCGGCGATGGCGAAGTTCGTCGCGCTCGTGAGCCACGTGGGCCCGCTGCCGGCCGACTACCTCGGCCGGCCGGCGCCCGACCCGGCGATGTTCGGCTTCCCCACGGCCGACGACGGGTCGCGCGACGACCTGCTCCTCGGCAAGAACCTCGCGACGATGCCCTCGTGGGCTCCCGACGGCGCGGTGCTGCGGGCGTCGGGCACGCGGGTCGTGCCCGCCGTGAGCGCGCAGGGCGAGGGCACGCTGGCGTGGCGCGGCGGCGCCGCCCTGGCCGCACTGCTCGGGGTGGACGCGGTGACGTTCCCCGGGGACCACGGCGGCTTCATGGTCAGCGAGTGGTCGCCGCACAACGACCCGGCGGCGTTCGCCGCC
Organism: Cellulosimicrobium cellulans; assembly: GCF_016907755.1. Classification (NCBI taxonomy): domain Bacteria; kingdom Bacillati; phylum Actinomycetota; class Actinomycetes; order Micrococcales; family Promicromonosporaceae; genus Cellulosimicrobium; species Cellulosimicrobium cellulans. The sequence goes on along the minus strand of NZ_JAFBCN010000001.1, from coordinate 4,721,838 downwards.
GCGCTGCGCGAGGTGCTCGACGCCTGACCTGCGCGCGTCGCGCACGCGCTGAGCGACCCCCGAGCACGGGGTGGTCGACCGCCTCTCCGAGACCCGGTCGCCCGCCCCGTGCTCGGCGTTTCTCTGGCCGACGCCGCGGACAAGTGTCGACTGACCGGGGACTTTTGCATGTTGTCGACACAACTTTCGCCTACCTGTTGACATCGGCCTCTGACTGCGGTGTCATAAACCTCGTTGCCCCTGGAACCGACCAGGGGACCGGACGTCGGGCAGGGGAGCGCGGCGTCCGGACCGACAGCCGACGGCGCGCACCGACGCGTGCCCCGGCGGGACCATGGCGGTCCCGGACCTCGCCCCACGGTCGGTCTCCCACCGGTCGCAGGTCGAGCCCCGCACGACCGAGCACCTGACTCGACCCTCTGCGACGCGGGACACCCCCGCACGACCCAGTCCTGCCCACAGTGCACCCCCCACAGCACCACCCGGGGAACCTCCGCGCGCCCACGTGGCGCCGGTCAGCGTGACGGCGAGCGCCGGCACGCCGGTCCGGCGCGCCCGCGAGCCGCCCGGACGACCCCGTACGCCCGGAAGGAGTCCCCATGCCCGACCCGACGACCGAGACCGAGACGCCCGCGAGGCCGCTCTCGCGACGGGCGCTTCTCGCGGGGGCAGGCGTCGTCGCCGCGAGCCCCGCGGCCGCCCTGCTGCTGGGCGCCGGAGGCAGCGTCGCCGCAGCACCCCCTGCCGCCGCCGCGACGACGAGCGGAACGGCGTCCGCCGGGGCGGTCGTCGCCGCCGCCGGAGACGTCCGCAAGATCACGATGTACGCCGAGCGGATCTCCGACACGCTCGTCGGCTACGGCCTCGAGCGCGGCAAGGCCACGGTGCCCGGCCCGATCCTCGAGATGTGGGAGGGCGAGACCCTCGAGATCACGCTCGTCAACACGACGGACAAGCGCCTGTCGATCCACCCGCACGGCGTGAACTACGACGTCAACAGCGACGGCAGCGCCTTCAACAACTCGTTCAACGAGCCGGGCGAGACGCGGACCTACACCTGGTCGACCGTCAAGATGGCGCGCGACCGCGGCATCTGGATGCCGGGCAGCGCGGGGTACTGGCACTACCACGACCACGCGTGGGGCGACCACGGCACGCAGGGCCTGGCCGCCGGGCTCTACGGTGCGCTCGTCGTGCGCCGGGTCGGGGACGTGCTGCCGCAGAAGCAGTTCACGATGGTCTTCAACGATATGACGATCAACAACAAGGTCGCCCCCGCCACCCCGATGTTCGAGGCGAAGCTCGGCGAGCGCGTCGAGTTCATCTGCATCGGGCACGGGAACCAGCTCCACACCTTCCACCTGCACGCGCACCGCTGGGCGAACAACCGGACCGGCCTGCTCGCGGACCAGTACGACCCGAGCCAGGTCGTGGACAACCGGGACCTCAACCCGGGCGACGCGTTCGGGTTCCAGGTCGTCGCCGGTCTGGGCGTCGGCCCAGGGGCGTGGATGTACCACTGCCACGTCCAGTTCCACTCCGACGGGGGGATGGCCGGCATCTTCCTCGTGCGCAACGCCGACGGCTCCATGCCGCCGGGCGCGCAGGACTCCATCGACCGGTTCCAGGGTCACGGCAGCCACACCATGTCGGCGCCGTCCGGCGGCACCGCCACTACCGACGGCGCGGCGGCCACCACCGGTGGTGCCGCGGCCGGAGGGACCGGGCCGGCCGTCGTCGACCTCACGGGGCACGCCGGCCACTGACCGGCCACCGAGCTGTCGGCTGATCCAGCACCGACGGGCCGCGGGCTCGCCCCGCACCAGCACCACCTGCACCAGCACGACCCGCTCCCGGCCCGCCCGGGAGCGCCGCACCGATGACGAAGGAGTTGGAGAGTGCTGTCCAGACGATCGACATCCCCCACGAGGGGACGCTCCCGACCAGGAGCACTACTGGCCATGACCGTGGGCCTCACGAGCGCCGCGCTCGTCGCGAGCGCCGCCCTGATCCCGGCGTCGGCCCAGCCCGCCGCCACGGCGCCGAGCAGCGCGGTCGCCTCGACCGGGGCGCTCGCCGCCGGGTCCGTGGCTACCGCGGCGGCCACGACGGCCGTGCGCGTCCTCGTGTTCCACGGCGCGCCCGACGAGCAGACCGACCCGGTCGTCGCCGCGACCGCGGCGCTGACCGAGCTGGGTGCCGCCAACGGGTTCGACGTCGAGGCGACGTCCGACCCCGCGATGCTCAGCGAGGCGACGCTCGGCGAGTACCGCGGCGTCGTCATGCTCTCCTCGGAGGGCATCGAGCTGAGCGGCGAGCAGGAGGCCGCGCTCCAGGCGTACATCAACAAGGGCGGCGGCTTCCTCGGCGTGCGCGACGCCGCGCGTGCCCAGTCCGCGTCGAAGTGGTTCGAGGGCCTCGTCGGCGCCCGGATCCAGGGCGCGACGATGGTGTCGGAGAAGGTCGCCGAGGCGACCGGCACCGGCCGCAGCCCGGCCGCCGAGACGCCGGCCAAGGCCGTCGACGGCGACCCCAACACCAAGTGGCTGACGTTCGCCCGCACGGGCCAGCTCACGCTGCGCATGGAGCAGCCCGTCGCGCTCGTGAAGTACGGCATCACGTCCGCGAACGACTCCGCGGGCCGCGACCCGAAGAACTGGAAGCTCCAGGGCTCGACCGACGGGCAGACCTGGGTCGACCTCGACACGCGCACCGACGAGGACTTCCCGCAGCGCTTCCAGCCGCGCACGTTCGACGTCGGGAGCGAGACCCAGTACGGCTGGTACCGGCTGGACGTCACCGCGAACTCGGGCGACGCCGAGATCCAGCTCGCCGAGCTCTCGATCTTCGGCCCCGACTCCGTCGAGCAGCCCGACCCGGAGATCCCGCTCGAGGAGCGCACGGTCGACCTGGTCGACCGCCAGCACCCTGCGACGGCGGACCTCCCGCTCACGTGGGACCGCGAGGACCGGTGGCTCGACTGGGCCGACGACCCGACCGGTGACGTGCACACGGTCGCGACGCTCGAGCCCGGCCCCGAGGCCGGCCCGACGACGAACCCGTTCCAGCCCCTCTCCTGGTGCCGCGACTACGACGGCGGACGCTCGTTCTTCACCGGCATGGGCGGCACGCCCGAGAGCTGGCAGGACGCGACGTTCCGCGAGCACCTGCTCGGCGCGCTGCAGTGGACGACGGGCGTCGTGCGCGGCGACTGCCAGGCCACGATCGCGTCGAACTACAAGGCCGAGCGCCTGTCGAAGGTGAACACGGCGGGCACGCTCGACCAGAACGGCGAGCAGCACGGCCTCACGATCGCGCCCGACGGCACGGTCTTCTACATCGGCCGCGGCGCCTGCACCACCGGCCCGATCGTCCCGTGGAGCGACCCGAACGTGGGCCTCGGCTGCGGCACGATCCACCAGTGGGACCCGGAGACCGGCACCGCGAAGCTCCTCACGACGCTCGACGTCATGGGCAACCGCGGCAGCGGCGACGAGCTCGTGAAGAACGAGGAGGGGCTGCTCGGCATCGTGCCGGACCCCGACTTCGCGACGAACCACTGGCTGTACGTGTACTGGATGCCGCACGAGAACATCGACCGTGAGCGTCGCGTGGGCTACCGCACCGTCTCGCGGTTCACGTACGACCCCGCGACCCCGACGATCGACCAGAGCACGCGGGTCGACCTGCTCGAGTGGGAGACGCAGATCCACAGCTGCTGCCACGCGGGCGGCGGCATGGCGTTCGACAACGAGGGCAACCTCTACGTCGGCTCGGGCGACAACAACTCGTCCGGCGGCTCGAGCGGGTACTCCGGCAACAACTGGACGCAGGAGTACGCGGGCCTGAGCTTCCAGGACGCACGCCGCACGGCGGGCAACACGAACGACCTCAACGGCAAGATCCTGCGGATCCACCCCGAGGACGACGGCACGTACACGATCCCGGACGACAACCTGTTCCCGGTGGGCGAGTACCCCGCGGACAAGACGCGCCCCGAGATCTACGTCATGGGCGTGCGCAACATCTCGCGCCTGCAGATCGACCCCGACACGAACTGGCTGACCGCGGCCTGGGTTGGCCCGGACGCCGGCAGCCCGAGCCCCGAGCTCGGCCCGGCCAAGTACGAGACCGCGACGATCATCACGTCCGCGGGCAACCAGGGCTGGCCGTACTGCATGGGCAACAAGCAGCCGTACCGCGACCGGAGCAACGAGGACGCGAGCGTCCTCGCCGGCTGGTACGACTGCGACAACCTGAAGAACACGTCGCCGCGCAACACGGGTCTCGTCGACCTGCCGCCGGTGCGCGACAACATGATCTGGTACTCGCCCTCGGGCGGCGGACCGGTGTTCCCGGACCGCGGCAACGGCCTCCCGTCGTACGTGGACAGCGAGGCGACCTACACGATCCCGTGGCTGCGGGGTGGCGGCCAGGCCGTCATGTCCGGTCCGACCTACCGCCAGTCGCAGGTCGACCCCGACTCGGACGTCGCGTGGCCGTCGTACTGGGAGGGCAAGTGGTTCATCGGTGACCAGTCGAACTCGAACAACCGCGTCGCGGTGACGGTCGACCCGGAGAACCTGGAGTCCCCCGTGTTCATGGAGGACCTCCGCCAGATCATCCCGGGCGGTCGCGGTGACGGGCTGCTGCAGAGCTGGATGGACGCGAAGTTCGGTCCGGACGGCGCGCTGTACCTGGTCGACTACGCGGGCGGCTTCTTCAGCCTCGACCCGAACCAGAAGCTCATGCGGATCACCTACCAGGGCGGGGCTCCGACCCCGGCTCCGGCGGCGTCCGCCACGAGCATCCAGGGCGACCCGCTGACGGTGCAGTTCACCGGTGCGCGTTCCGGTGGCGTCTCCTACCTCTGGGAGTTCGGCGACGGCTCGACCTCGCGTCAGGCCAACCCGAAGCACAAGTACCCGCGCGTCGGGACCTACGAGGCCAAGCTCACCGTCACGTACGCGGACGGGACGACGGCCTCGGTCACGACCGACGGCTCGCCGTCGTGCACCCTGCCCGACGAGCGCGAGACCGTGTTCTTCGGCGAGGTCGACTCCACGGTCGAGAACCGCGACCTGGGCGCCTGCAACATCGCCGACCTGTTCCAGGACGAGAAGGAGTGGCGCACCCACGCCCGGTTCCTGTCGCACGTCGAGTCGGTGGCGAAGAGCCTGTACGACGACAGCCGCATCAACGACCGCGAGCGTGCTCGCCTCGTCGACGCGGCGGCCCGGTCCCAGATCGGCGCGTACCCCGGCGGGTACCGCACGATCTTCGACGGCACCGAGGCGTCGCTGTACGACTGGTTCCAGGCTCCGGGCGGCAAGTTCACGCTCGAGCCGGGCGGCTCGCTCAAGTCGAGCGGCGGCCTGGGGATGCTCTGGTACGCGGGCGAAGAGCTCGGGGACTTCTCCGTGAAGCTCCTGTACCGCGACGTCTCGGCGGGCGACCACTACGCGAACAGCGGCGTGTTCACCCGGTTCCCGAACCCGAACGACCCGGGTGACGCGCAGTGCGCGAACAACCAGTCACCCGCGTGGGTCGCGATCTCCTGCGGTCACGAGATCCAGATCTACGACGGTCCGACGGGCGAGCCCCAGAAGACCGGCTCGGTCTACAACTTCGACCCGCTCGGCCTGAACACCGGTGGCGAGAAGCCCAAGGGCGAGTGGAACGAGTACGAGATCCGGGTCGTCGGGCAGCACTACACGATGATCCGCAACGGTGTCGTCATCAACGAGTTCGAGAACTCGCCGGGACAGCAGTCGTCCCGGGCCGGCGACCCGCCCACGGACCTGCGCCAGTTCGACAGCGGGTTCATCGGGCTGCAGAACCACGGCAACTCGGACCTCATCGAGTTCCGTGACATCCGGGTGGCGGACCTGTAGCACCCCCCGGGCGGGGGCGGCCGAGCCGGCCGTCCCCGCCCCTCCCGGGGCCGCCGTCGTGCAGCACGACGGCGGCCCCCGGGACGGGCCGCGTCGCCCGCCCCGACCCGCGCCCGACCAGCCCGACCCGCCCGACAGAACCCCAGACACCCCCCGGAGGAGTGCACCCTCATGGAACGACGTACCAGTCCCGGCGGCTCCCGCCGCCGCGGCCCGCGGCGGCTCCTCGCCGCCACGGTCGCCGGACTCACCGCGACGACGGTCCTCACCGTCGCCCCGGCCTCGGCCGCACCCACGGCGACGGCTCCGTCCGCCGTCTCGTCCGTCGCGAGCAGCACCGTCGCCGCCGCGCAGGTCCTCACCTGGACCGCGGACAACAGCGTGACCGACTACAAGTCCTTCCCGGCCACGGCCGAGGCCGGCCCGGCCACGATCGTGTTCGAGAACAGCATCGCGACCGGAAGCACGTTCGGCATGAGCCACACGCTCACGTTCGACACGTCGACCGCCGGCTTCAACCACGACCTCGACGTGAACATCCTCGCGAGCCCGTTCGACGCGAACGGCGGGCGGCACGAGAAGGACGTGACCCTCACGTCCGGCGCCTACCGCTACTTCTGCGCGATCCCCGGCCACGGCGAGATGTGGGGCGAGCTCGTCGTCACCGACGGCGGCGGGGGCGACGACACGACCGCACCGGCCGTCTCGGCGCTCCTCACGGGCGAGCAGGACGGCGACGGCGCGTACGTCGGCGGCGCGACGGTCACGCTCGACGCGACCGACGACCAGTCCGGCGTGGCCGGGGTCGAGTACGACCTCGACGGCGCGGGCTGGCAGGCGTACACCGAGCCGTTCCTCGTCGACGCCGTCGGCGCGCACACCCTGCAGTTCCGTGCGACCGACACGGCGGGCAACACGTCCGAGGCCCAGACCGCGGAGTTCACCGTCGTCGAGGGTGACGTCGAGGAGGACACGACCGCGCCGACCGTCGAGCCCATGGTCATGGGGCAGCAGGACGAGAACGGTGCCTACATCGGTACCGCCGCGTTCATGCTCCACGCCTCGGACGAGGGGTCGGGCGTCGCGTCGGTCGAGTACCAGGTCGACGGCGGCGCGTGGCTGCCCTACACGACGACCGTGCCGTTCACCGACCTCGGCGAGCACACCGTCTCCTTCCGCGCGACCGACGTCGCGGGCAACGTGTCCGAGGTCGGCTCGGTGACGTTCACCGTCGTCGAGGGCGGCGAGCAGGACACGACCGCCCCGACCGTCACCGCCGAGGTGACGGGCACGCAGGACGACAACGGCGCGTTCGTCGGGTCCGCCACGGCGACGCTCACCGCGACGGACGACGCGTCCGGCGTGGAGAGCGTCGAGTACGACCTCGACGGCGCCGGCTGGGCCCCGTACACCGAGCCGCTCGTCGTCGACGAGCCCGGCGAGCACACGCTCGTCTACCGGGCCACCGACGCCGCCGGCAACGTGTCCGAGGAGACCGTCACGGAGTTCGTCGTCGTCGCCGACGCCGGCGAGGACACGACGGCCCCGGTCGTCGAGACCCAGCTCAGCGGCACGCAGGACGAGGACGGCGCCTACGTCGGCTCCGCGTCCGTGCAGCTCACCGCGACCGACGACGGCTCCGGCGTCGCGTCCGTCGAGTACGACCTCGACGGCGCGGGCTGGACCGAGTACACCGAGGCCGTCGTCGTCGACGAGCCCGGTCGGCACACGCTCGCCTACCGCGCGACCGACGTGGCGGGCAACGTCACCGAGCCTGCCAGCGTCACGTTCGACGTCGTCGCCGGCCAGGGCGGCGACACCGTCGCCCCCACGGTGAACCACCGCGTCATGGGTGGCGAGAAGAACGAGGCCGGCGAGTACCTCTCGACCGTCTTCCTCCGCCTGCTCGCGACGGACGCCGACTCCGGCGTCGCCTCGGTCGAGTACCAGGTCGACGGCGGCGAGTGGCTCCCGTACGCGAAGCAGATCTCCGTGCGGACCCCGGGCGCGCACACCGTCACGTACCGCGCGACGGACGTCGCGGGCAACGTCTCCGCCCTCCAGACGGCGACGTTCGTCATCGCCGGCGGCGAGGAGCCGGGTGACACCGACGGGCCCGTCGTCACGGCGGGCGTCAGCGGCAGCCGCACCCGCGACGGCGACTTCGTCGCCAGCGCCCGCGTCACGCTGACCGCGGTGGACGAGGAGTCGGGCGTCGACCGCATCGAGTTCCAGGCCGACGGCGGCGCCTGGCAGCGCTACGCGGCCCCGGTCGCGTTCGCGGCCGACGGCCAGCACGTGGTCCGCTACCGCGCGGTCGACGGCGTCGGCAACGTCACGACCGGCGAGGTGACCTTCACGGTCCTGCAGCTCGTCCGTGACCGCTGCGTGGGCTCGGACATCCGTCCGACCGTCGTCATCGACGGCCACGACAGCACCGTCCAGAACTACGACGACGGCACGGGCTGCACCGTGAACGACCACGTCGCCGAGACCGACGAGTACTCGACGCACCGTGAGTTCGTCGAGCACGTGAGCCTCGTGACCGAGGACCTCGTCCTCGACGGCGTCCTGGACGACGCCGAGCGCGAGCTCGTCATCGCCGCGGCCGAGCTGTCCGACATCGGCCGCCGCTGACAACCGAGAACCAGTCCGATCGACGACGGCCCGGACCCGCACCCCCCAGGTGCGGGCCCGGGCCGTCGTCGTGCCCCACCCCCCCGCCCCCGGCCCCCGCCCCCCGCCCCCCAACCCCCGCCGCCGAACACGGGGTTGCTGTCGTTCTGGGCGCGATCACGACAGCAGGGTCGTTCTCGACCGCGTGCAGGGTCGTTCTCGGCGGGTGGCGGCCGACCTCGGCGCCCGGGTCAGGCGGGCGGGTCGCCGTAGACCGGGCGCGCGAACGCGAGGACGATGCCCACGCCGCCGCGCTGCGCGAGGCGCGTGCGGTCCTCGGGGTGGTCCAGCAGGTGCCGCAGGACGCGGGCGACCGCCTCGGCGTCCGCGACGTCCACGGTGTCCGGGTCCGGCCCGTTCGCCGGGCGGACCTGGAGCAGGTCCTCGCCCTCGGCGTGCCGGGCCCGCGCGCCGTCGCGCAGCTCGACCCGCAGCGTCGGGCGTCGCTCGCCCTCCAGCACCCGTACCCCCGCGACGTCGTCCCACCGCACGACGACGCGTGCCGGCTCCGGCCCCACGGGCAGCTCGATCTCGTGCGGGCGCAGGACGACCGCCTGGTTCGACGGCCCGCGCACGTACGCCACCAGCCCGACGCCGAAGCCGATGACCAGGAAGCACGAGACGGCCGCCGCGACCCCCTCCTCCTGGAGCAGCAGCCACACGACGAACCACACCGACCCGCCGAACAGCACGACCAGGATGACCAGGACGGCGAGGTAGTCGACGACCGGGGCCAGGCGCTCGCGTCCGCGCACCCCGCCGCGCACCGCGGTCCACACCATGCTGGCCCGGTGCGGGGGACGGGGTCGGCGGTTGCTCACAGGCACAGTCTGCCGGTCACCGGGACCTGCGCCGAACACGACGTTGCTGTCGTTATGGGGCTCAGAACGACGCGGATGTCGTGCTCGACGGCGCGCAGCGTCGTGCTCGGGCGCGGCCGTGGCAGGGTGGCGGCATGACGACGCTCGCCCAGGTCCGCGCGGCCGCGCTCGCCCTGCCCGAGGCGGCGGAGGACGCGACCGCCGGGACGGTGTCCTTCGTGGTGCGCGGGCGACGGTTCGCGGTGGTGACGCGGGACGACGTCGTGCAGCTCCGTGTGGGGGACGACGACGTCGCGCGCCTGCTCGCCGAGCAGCCGACCGCGCGCAGGTGGACCCGGGGTGACCACCTGCTCGGCGCGGGCGTTCCCCTCGCCGACCTCGACGGCCAGCAGGCCAACCACTGGGTGCGGCGCGCGTGGCTCGCCCGCGCGCCGCGACGGCTCGCGGACACCCTCGTCGCGGCCGACGCCGCCGAGCCGGGCTCCGTCGGCGACCTCCCCGCCGCGATCGGTCGCCCGGCGACGCGCGCGCTCGCCGGTGCCGGCATCGTCACGCTGTCCGACGTCGACCGGCTCGGCGACGCGGACCTCCTCGCCTTGCACGGCGTCGGACCCCGGGCTGTGCGGCTCCTGCGCGAGGTGCTCGCGGCACGGTGACGCACCGGCCCGATCGGGTGCTTGCGGCAACCGCGTGCCGGGTTGCGCGGCGAGGGTGGCGTCGGGTAAACATCTGCCCAGGTCAAGAGCGTCCAGCGACACGCCCTCCGCGTGCTGGTCCGGCAACCGCGCCCCTCGCGCACGGTGCCCCAGGAGGAAGACCGGCCCCCGGCCGACCGGCCGAGGGAAGTGCGAGGCCGTCGTCCGCCTCGGCAGCGCCGTCGTGCGCGCCGGACCGGACGTCGACCCTGACCGAAGGGCCGCACCGATGTTCATCACCACCCACCAGGTCCGCACCGACGACCCATGCCGCGTCCTCGTCGGCGCCGACGCCCGGCTCCTGTGCCCCGTCCACACCGGCGTGCCGCGCCCGACGCCGTCCCGCGCGTGCGACGTCCAAGGTGGGCTGACGCTGTGCCACGTGTGCCTGCGGGGACGTTCGTACTCCCGCGGGATGTTCCGGGTGCAGCGCTCGGTGTGCACCGACTGCCTCGCCGTCGACTCCCGCACCAGCACGGCACTGGGCGTGCCGTCCCTCGCGCCGCGCAACCGGGACGACCCCGCGAACCTGCGCATGGACGCCTACGTCACCCTCGTGTTCCCCGAGCGCTGGCGGCTGGCCCGCGCGGCGGGACTCCCCGTCCTGCGGCTCGACCCGAGCGCCCCGTACTGGGGGCAGCGGGCGGTGCAGGACGGCATCGTCGAGGACGCGATGCGCTCGCTGCCCGAGCGCGTCTTCGCCTGGCACGACGACTGGGTCGCGCACGGCACCTTCGACGACGACGCTCGTCGCGAGGCCTACCGCGCCTGGGCGCGCGCCGTGCATCCCGCAAGCGTGGTCGCGTCGGCGTCGGCGGGTGAAATCTGATGACCGGGGCGCACCGTTCCGCCGGCACCCGTGACGTCGTCGGGCTGGTGCGGTACGAACAGGGCATGCCGCACGCGTACCCGCCCGACCCGACGTTCCCGGACGACGGCGGCGCGGAGCGTGCCGTCTGGGAGGCGCTCGTCGCGCAGCTGCCGGACGACGCGGTCGTCGTCCACGGCCTGCACCTCCAGGAGGACGAGCACGAGTACGAGATCGACGTGCTCGTCGCGTGGCCGGGAGTCGGGATCGCGGCGATCGAGGTCAAGGGCGGGTACGTCGACCGGCACGAGGGCGCGTGGTACCAGGGCAGCGGCGACCGCCGGCACCGCATCGAGCCGGTCCGTCAGGTGCAGGGCGCTCGGCACGCGCTCCAGGCGCTGCTGCGTCGTCGCGGCCTCTGGGCCGGCGAGGCGCGCACCGCGCACCTCGTCGCCCTGCCGCACCGGTACGTGCCGGCCGACTGGTCGTCGCTCGACCTGCCGCGAGACATGCTCGTCGACCGCGCGGACCTGGAGCGGCCGCTCGGCGTGGCCGAGCGCGTCAAGCACGCGATCGAGCGCCACGGCCAGGGGCATGCGCCGCTCGCCCTCGACGACGTCCCCGACCTCGTCGAGTCGCTCACCGGGGGATTCCCCAGCCAGGCGGAGCACCTGGCGCTCGCGGCGCAGCACGACACGCGGCTCGAGCAGATGACCCGCGACCAGTCCCGCACGCTCGACGCGCTCTCCGGGGTGCGCCGGATGCGCGTCGTGGGCGGCGCGGGCTCCGGCAAGACGTGGCTCGCGCTCGAGCAGGCGCGACGGCGCGCGCGGGCCGGTGAGCGGGTCGCGCTCCTGTGCTACTCGCGTGGCCTCGGGCGGTACTTCGAGCGGGTCGTCGAGCAGTGGCCGGCGCGCGATCGACCTGCGTACGTGGGTCTCTTCCACGACCTGCCGCTGGCCTGGGGTGCGGAACCCGGTGCCGACGACGACCCGGACTACTGGGAGCGGCGGCTGCCCCTCGCGCTCGGGACGCTCGCGGGCGCGCGCCGTGCCGACGACCTCTTCGACGCGGTCGTGGTCGACGAGGCGCAGGACTTCGGCGACCTCTGGTGGCCGTCGCTGCTGCGCTGCCTGCGCGACCAGGACTCCGGCGGCCTGTACGTCTTCATGGACGACGCGCAGCGCGTCTTTCCCCGGGAAGGCCGCGTCCCGCTGGAGCTCGTGCCCGTGACGCTGCACGAGAACCTGCGGTCGACGAAGCAGATCGCCCAGGTGTTCGGGGCGCTCTCGCCCGAGCGGATCACGCCCCGCGGGATGGAGGGACCGCCCGTCCGGGTCGTCGACGTCCCCACCACCGACGCCGTCGGTGCCGCGGACGACGCGGTGGAGGCCCTGCTCGACGAGGGCTGGGCGAGCGGGCAGCTCGCGCTGCTCGCGACCGGACGGCGGCATCCGCAGCAGGTGAACGAGGTCGAGGCGGGCGGCCACGCCGCCTACTGGGACGCGTTCTTCGCCGAGGACGACGTGTTCTACGGCCACGTGCTCGGGTTCAAGGGCCTCGAGCGTCCGGTCGTCGTCCTCGCAGTCAACGGCGTCCGCGACGTCGCACGGGCGCGCGAGATGCTCTACACCGGGCTCTCCCGGGCACGGTCGCTCCTGGTCGTCGTGGGCGACCGCTCCTGGATCGAGGACGTCGGAGGGGAAGCGGTCCGCCGTCGGTTCGCCCGGGCGCAGGAGTGGTCGCCGGCCTGATCCTCGCCGTGGAAGTCCACTGTGGACGACGGCGTCGTGCGTCGGGTGTGGTCAGCGGTCGGTGGATCCGGCGCCGAACTGGTCGAGGGAGTCGGCGAGCTGGGTCCACGCGTCGTCGGCGCCGATCTGGCGGGCAGTCTTCGCCAGGTTCCTCAGGTCGGCGACGAGCGATGCCGCCTCCTCGCCGCGCTCGTCGACGTACCGCGCGTCGAGGAGGTGGGGCACCTCGCGTTCCGCGTGCATGGCGACGACGTCCAGCAGGACGGTGAGGGCTCGTGCGGCCCGACGGCGCTCGGCCGCCTCACGGAGGCGCCGCGCCTCGTCCGACTCGAGGGGATCGGCCATCGAGGCCGCGGTCCCTTCGACGGCGTCCAGGGTCGGGACGACGACGTCGAACCGGCCCTTCCAGAGGCGGCTGAACGCCGCGTCGTCGGCGAGGTGGAGGACCGTGCCGATCTCCGGAGCGGCCGGGTCGTGCTTCTCGACGCTCGCCCGGAGGCCGGCCACCTCGTAGGCGAACCGCAGCAGGTTGTCGTCGGTCATCGACGCCCCGACGACGAGCAGGTGCTTCGTCATCATCAGCGACTGAACGAGTGACCCGACGGGCTTCCACCGGTTGTCGTAGTGCACGAACGAGCTTCGGGACAGCACGATCGAGTCCGGATGCTCCACGTCGCCGTGCATCTTGAGGAGCCATGGCCGTCGTGTGCTCGTGCGGTCCCACGGGAGCTGGTCGATGTCGGCCCGCAGCCCGTCGGTCGGACCGCCCGCGGCCGTGACGGCCTGCTCGTAGAGCTGGTCGTAGTTGGTCGTGGCCGCCTCACGCACGCGCATGCTCGCGAGGAGGGCGTGGGAGAGGCTGGGGCGGGCGGACGCCGCCCTGATGATGCTCGCGACGCGGACGCCGAGCGCCTTCTGAGCGTCCGACCTGGCCCGCGCCGACCGGTCGGCGAGCGCGACCTGGATGAGCTCCGCCTGCTCGAGCGGGCCGAGCTCCCTGATGCGTTCGCGCACGTCGCTGTCCAGGTCGAGCTTCGCGACCAGGTCGGTCAGCAGCTGGCTCCACGACGGCAGGCCCGCGGCGATGCTCACGCCGGCACCGAAGAACAGGGCGAGGTCGCCGCGGGCGGCACGTGCGCCGAGCGTCCGGGCTCGGGCGGTGACCTCGTCTGGGAGCCCGGTGGGTCGTGCGAGCACGCGGCGGCGGTGCTGGAGCGCCGAGTAGTCGGCTCGGTTCGACGCGACCAGGGCGAGGTCCACGCCGAGGTCGCGCGCCGCGTCGTCCAGGGTGGCGAGGAGGGAGGAGATGACCTGCCCGCGGCGCAGGCGGTGGCCGCCGTAGCCAGTCCCGAGGATCGGGAGCGCGACGAGAGGCAGGTCGCGGCCTGCGGCCTCAGCGGCGACGCGGAGGCGGTCCGCGGAATGCTCGACGATCGCCGCCACGGCGCGGCGGGCGGCGTCGCCCACGCCGTCGGGCGTGGTGGCGATGGCGTCGAGGAACCAGACCTCGGGCCGGTTCCTCGCGCCGCGGCGGGACGTCCGCGCGCGAAGGGCAGCACCTCGACCCCACCCCACCGGCTTGACCTGGCTCCACGTGGTGGCGGGCTCGAGGCCGGCCGCGTCGCGCCACCATCGCTCGACGTGGAAGGCGGCGTCGGTCGGGATGACGATGGCGTCGGCGCTCAGTGCCTCGAGGCGGCCGTTGACGACGAAGAGGTGGCCCTCGGCCGTCATGCGGCGTCGACGTCGGCGTCTGCGGTGGGCTCGGTGTAGCGGTGGTGCATCCACACGACGACGTCGAAGACCCGTAGCGCCGAGATGTCGTCGCCGATCCCGGCCTCGTCGCGCAGGGAGAGGAGGTGTCGGTGCAGTGCGCGGTCGTCTGCTCGCAGTGCTGCAAGGAGAGCGTCCCAGAACGAGGCGGTGGGCTTGACCGCCGCCCGGACGACGGTGTCGTAGACCGGGATGAGCCGCGGCCGCTTGCGTGCCAGGAGCTTGCCCGCGGTGACCCAGCCGATGCCGTGGATGTCGCGCAGCGCCTCCCAGAGGCGGTGCGGAGCCCAGCCGTCGGGGATCGACTCGACGTCCACGAGGTCGAGGTCGTGAGGGATCTCGGCGAGCAGCTCTCCGAACTCGTCCGCGCGAGTCTCGAGGAGCTGGATCGCCCCGTGCGGCGGGACGTTCACCGACAGGAGCGAGACCGCGACGAGGTCGTCAGCCGTGAACCGGTCAGCCGTCTCCGGTCGATCGCCTCCGCCGGCCAGCCGCTCGAAGCGCGAACCCGCCCAGCCCGTCGTCCCGCCGACGGGAGCGAAGTAGCGACGAAGATGATCGACCGCTTCGTCGCGGAGGGTAGGAGTGAGGACGTCGGGGACGATCAGCGTCGATGTCACAGCGTCAGGGTAGGTCGGTCGGCCTCGCGCACACCGCCGCACCCGGACGACGAGTGGGTGAAACCGGTGAGCAGATCTCGGTATGACCACGGACCCGTCGCGACACCTCCGACCTCGGCTCGACGCCGCACTTGCGGCGCTCGGCGAGGCGAATGCCGCGCCGCCCGGTGAGGCGGTGGAGCCGCTCTCGCGGGCGCGTGCGCTCCTCGACGTCGCGCTCGACGAGGCGATGGCGGAGGCGCTGCTCGCCGGGTCGTCGATGCGGTCCGTCGCCGAAGCGGCGGGCGTCGCGCCGAACACCGTGCCTCCGCGCCTCGCGCGGACCCCGGCGCTCGCGGGCTACTCCGGTCCCGACGGTCGCGTTTCCGCCGAGGGCGTCACGCGCGCCCGCTACGACCGCGAGCGCGGGACCCCGCCGCCCGAGCCGACGACCGCCGTCGAACCCCTGAGGTTCCGTCGCCGCACCTGACCACCCGCCACGCCGCCCGTCCAGCAGCACGACGAAGGGAACCGCCATGCCTGACCAGACCCTCACCCACCTCGCCATGCTGCTCGACCGGTCCGGCTCGATGCAGACGATCAAGCAGGCCACCGAGCAGGGCTTCGACCTGTTCCTCGCCGAGCAGCGCGAGGCGCCCGGCCGCTGCACGGTCACGCTCGCGCAGTTCGACAACGAGTACGAGGAGGTCTACACCGACCTCGACGTGCGCGAGGTCCCGCCGCTCGACCTGCGGCCGCGCGGCATGACCGCGCTGCTCGACTCGATCGGGCGGCTCGTGCAGACGACCGCGTTGCGCATCGCCCAGCTCCCGAGGATCAGCGGCCCGGCGCCGTGATCGTCGGGATCATGACCGACGGCCTCGAGAACGCCTCGAAGGAGTACACGCACGCCGCGATCAAGGCGCTCGTCACCGAGCGCGAGGAGCAGTTCGGCTGGACGTTCCTCTACATGGGTGCCAACCAGGACGCCATCGAGGTCGGTGCGTCGCTCGGCGTGAAGCGCGAGCGCTCACTCACCTACGACACGGCGAACGTCGACCAGGCGTACGCCGCGACGTCGCGCAGCATGGCCGGCATGCGGACGGCCATGGCCGCGGGCGCACCGCCCGCCGTGGCGCGCGACCAGCACGCGGTGTACACGGAGGCAGACCGGGCTGCGGCCAGTGGGCCCGTACCGGGTAGCACGAGCTCCCCGGCCGGTCGTCGCAGCGCAGCGCCCGCATCGGTGCCCGCCCCGCAGGGGACGAAGGAGGACCCGTTCGACGAGCAGCACCTGCTGGACCACGTGCGGTCGGTGCTCGCGTCGGGCGCTCCGACGCTCGCCGACGTGGGCACGCTCGGCGGACGCGCGGTCGTCTGGGCGACCGTGCGCGGCGTGCCGGTGTTCCTCAACGCGGACTCGTCGCGCGCCGCGCTCCAGCAGCTCGTCGACGCGTCCGCGCGCGGGCCGCTCCCGTGGACCGTCATCGCGAGCCAGAGCGGTCAGCTCAACAAGGTGACGTTCCGGTCCGGTGAGCGGGTGCCGGGGTTCTACTGCTACACGAGCGAACTTCAGCCCGTGGCCGGTCCGCTGGGCGGTGTCGCGGTCGCGCGATGAGCGTGGCCGGGCCGCTCACACGGGGCAAGCGCCTACGGTCAGCGTTTCAGTAGGCGAACACATGGGCGCTGAGCACGTCGATCTCTCGTCGGGGCGAGCCAAAGAATGCTCCCAGACGGCGAGAGACGACCTGGAATGGTCGCTCGCGTGGCGTCCCGTCGGCCTTCCAGTTGTTCGTCGGCACGATCAGGAACAGGTGGTGCGCGTCGGGTGCGACGTGCGCTTTCCAGAGGTCCTTCAGATCGTGATTGTTCGTGATGGTGCCACCGCGCTCGACCTCCGCGATGATCCCCCGGTGCGGCGCCAGCGGGTAGAAGAAGTCGGGTCGCGCATGAGTGACGAACCCGGTCTGGGGCGTCAGCACGACTTCCTCGCCGAAGCCGAGCTGTACTCGAAGCAGGGTGGCGATGTGCTCTTGGATCGCTTTGCTCTGCGCGCCATGGACGTGGATCGTCGCGATCATCTCGCGCGTCAACGCGATATGTTCGACGAGCTGGAGTGCAAGCCCGTCAACTGTTTGCAGCTCGGCGGCGTACTCAGACGGGATGACCGCCTTCACGTGCCGCGCGTAGCCTTCCACGCCGTGAGCTTCGCAGCTCGCGGCGCAAGAAGCTACTTCGTGTGGACCAGACTCCGCGAAGCCTGAACCTCAGGGGATGCGAACGGGTCAACGACCGTGGGGTGCGGTGGCGAGTCCGCGCCGACTTCGGCGACCGTCATCCATGCCTCGCGAGTTCCATGACGTTCACCAGTGCTGTCCGCGCCCGGCGTTCCACGGCTCGTCACACGAGCTGAACGTTGCCCTGGTACTCGAAGTGCGTGCTCACCCGATCGGAGACGTCGACGTTCACGAGCTTGTGCGAGGCGGGGGTGAACCCGCCGAGCCCGGCGGCGCTCTGGCCTGCCTGCGCGACCTTGTACACGTACTTCAGCACGGCGTCGTTGGTGGAGTGGTACCCGTACACGGCCTCGTCGACGGCCGCGGTGAGCGGGCCCCAGTTACTCTTCGCGCCGATGGCGGCGCCGAGCAGGTGGGCGGCCTGGATGCGCGGCGGCCCGGAGCGGGTACCGAGGGTCTCGGTGGCGACTGCCATGACACGGGCTCCGAGGCTGTGCCCGATGAGCACGTAGGAGTCCGCGTCGGTGCGGGCGAGCAGGTCGGCGACGATGACGCCGGTCTTGTCCGCGCGGCTCTTCGCGACGTGCCAGGGGTTCTTCGCGAGGTCCGACGCGATGAAGGCGGGCGCGAACGTGCTGCCGAGGAGCTTGGCACCCGCCTTGTTGGCGACCGTGGCAGCACCCTTCACCGCGGCGGAGGCGCTGGTCCTGGCCGCGAGCGCTGCGCCCATCACACCGAAGTCCTTCAGCTCCTTGGCGCCCCAGCGCACCCGGTACACGGGAGAGTCCGGGTACCGCGCGTCGACGATCGTCCGCCAGCCGCCCCACTTCTCCTGATCGCCCTCGGTGAGGAACCCGTTGGCGACGACGACGGGAACGCCTCCCTTGCCGGGGCGCAGCAGCTCGATCCTGAACGACTTGTCCTCCCGTACGTAGGCGTTCGACACGGAAGCGCCGAGCGTGCCGCCCACGGCCGCGCCGACGACGGTGACGACGGCGGTCCCACCGGCCATGCCGAAGCCGCCCGCTGCGAGGGTCCCTCCGCCGAGCAGGGCGAGCCCGTGCGACGACGCCGCGGCGCCCGTGAGACCACCGAACATGCCGAGCGAGCCGATCGCGCCGCCGATCGCCGGCGCTGCGACGAAAGCGATCGGACCTGCCGCAGCAACACCGATGACACCGACTGCCGCGAGCTTCGACACCTTGCTCAGGTTGGGCTTCTCGTACGTGAGGAAGTCCTCGTAGTCGTGCAGCTCACCGAAGCTGCGCTGCGCCGCCTTCTCGAACCCGGGGATGTCGTGCCGGTGCTCGGCACAGTACTGGGGGACACGGAGCGCGCCGCGCTCCCGCACGGCCATGTTCTCGCAGCCGGGGGCGACGCACGGGAGGGTCGGACCTCCGCACCCCTGGCAGACGAACACGGGGAGCTGGCCGGAGGGCCGGTTCGACCTGCGGTGCTCCGTCTTGGCGAAGCACGACGAGCACCAGCCGTTCTTCGGCTCGTACGGGGACACGTCGTCTGCGACGTCGGCGATCCACTGCGCCATCTTCGCGTAGGCGTCGGCACGCTTCTGCGCGGACTTCTTGTTCTCCTCGGCCAGCTTGAGGGCGGCCTTCTGACTCTCCGGGTCGGACGCCCCGAGAGCATCGGTGTACGACGTCGTGCGGGCCTCGTACCAGGACTTGGCGAAGGCCCACATGTTGCTCAGCAGCGCGGGGTTGTCCGCGAGGACGTCGCCGCTCTCGACCGTCGGCTCCACGTCGGTGAGGTCGCCGACGAGCGAGAGCTTCGCGCCCTGGTCCGACACCACCTCGACCTTGAGACGGTTTCCCTCAGCGACGTGAGCGTGAATCGATCCAGGCATGGCCGGATGATGTCACGGTCGAGCCCGCTGTATGGGCCTCGATCGGGTGAAAAGTGCCGACCGTGGGGGCCTTGGGCTGGACGGACGTCCAGCCGGTCCGAAGAGCGCGATCGGAGAACTGGATCGCGTGCCGTTTCGGGTGCCCGGGCGAAGGTCATCATGCCTCGGGTGGCCGCCAGCCGAGCACACTGCGCAATGCCCACGCACCCAGCGCCGCGCTCCACGGTGCGGCGAGGCGAGCCCCGAGGTCGCGGGCCGTCGTCGCGACCGGGGAGACGACGCGCGACATCCCGGCCATCTGCGCCGACATCTGCATGACCTTCCGGACACGCGGCCGCCGCTCGTCGGACCACCGACGCAGCAGCTCCGGCACGGCAGTGACGTTCGCACGGCCGCCCATGCGCACCCCGAGCACGACCGCGTCCTCGAGCGCCTGGCACCCGCCCTGGCCGACGTTCGGCAGCATCGCGTGCGCCGCGTCCCCGACGAGCGCGACGCGTCCTGTCGCGAGCGACGCCGGGGGAGCCCGGAGCTGCCGCAGCTCGTGGCACAGCACGTGGTCGGGGTCGATGGTCGCGAGCAGGTCGGGGATCGGCGCGTGCCAGTCGGCGAGCCGTTCGCGCAGCTCGTGGAACGTCGCGGGCACGCCGGCGACGTCGGCGACGGACACGTAGGAGTACACGCGGCCGTCGGCGAGCGGCACGATCCCGACGACGATCCCGCGGCCCCAGGTCTCGCTCCCGACGGGACCGCCGGGCTCGCCGGGCGGCGCCTCCGCGACGAGCCTCCACGCGGTCGAACCGCCCGAGACGGGCGCGGGCGCGTCCGGCCACCAGCATCGCCGGGTGGTCGAGTCGATGCCGTCCGCCGCGACGACGAGCGCTGCCTCGATCTCCTCGTCGCGCCCGGACGCGCCGCCCGGCGCGCCCACTCCGGCGGGCGGACGGTCGCCGTCGGAGGTTTTCGCGGCGTCCGCTCCGGACCCGGGAACGGGCGCTCGGGCGCGCGACCCGCTGGCCGCCGGCCCGATGCCGGTGCGCATCCGCACGCGCGCGGGCCGCCCCGGGTCGCCGGGGTCCACGACGGCGGCGTCGACCCCGAGCCGGAGCGCGCCGTCGGGCAGGGCGTCGGCGAGCATGTCGACAAGCTCGGCCCGGTGGAGCACGAGCGTCTGGTCGCCGAACCGCTCGCTCGCGGCGTTCGCGTTCCCGCGGACGAGCCAGCGGCCGTCGGGGCGGCGCAGGCCGACCTCGCCCTGGAGCGCCGAGAGGTCGCGGAGCCGGTCGCCGAGGCCGAGCGCGCCGAGCGCGCGCACGGCGTTGGGGGCGACGGCGATCCCCGCGCCGACGGGTTCGAGCGACGGTGCACGCTCCAGCACCGTGACGTCCCATCCGGTCCGAGCGAGCGCGACGCCGGACGCGAGCCCTCCGATCCCGCCGCCTACGACGACGGCCCGCGCGCTCACCGGCTGTCCTTGTCACAGAGGTTCACGGTCGCGACGCTACTGGCAGCAGGTCCAGGAGCACGTCCCCCGGGCGGGGGAGGGCCGCCGCGGACCGCGCTACCCGGCGGCCTGGGCGACGACGATCGCGAGCTGGGTGCGGTTCGCGACGCGAGCCTTGGCGCAGGCGCTGGAGAGGTGCGTCTTGACCGTCGCCTCGCCGAGGTACAGGCGCCCCGCGATCTCGCCGTTGGACAAACCCTCGACGAGGAGACGCGCGACGTCCAGCTCGCGCTCGGTGAGGGAGGCGAGCCGCGCCGCGGCCTCGCGTCGGGTGGCTGCTCCGGGATCGGCGCCGACCTGGGCGATGAGGGTCTTGGCCGCGCGTGGCGAGAGCGCACCTGCTCCGGCGGCGACGTCGCGGACGGCGGAGACGATCTCGGTCGGCTCGGCGTCCTTGGCGAGAAACCCGGAGGCGCCTGCACGGAGGGCGTCGAGGATGACCTGCTCCGTGTCGAACGACGTCATGGCGATGACACCGGGTGGGTCGGGGAGCGTCGTGACGGCGCGGGTCGCGTCGATCCCGTCGAGTCGCGGCATCCGCAGGTCCATGAGCACGACGTCCGGGTGGTGCGCCTGGACGCCTGTGACGACCTCGTCGCCGTCGGTCGCCTCGGCGACGACGTCGACGCCGCCTGCCTGGAGGATGGTCCGCAGCAGTCGCCGGACCATCGCGTCGTCGTCGACGACCATCACCCTGATCACGCGGCGAGCCTAGCGGCGACCACCGACGCGGCTCGTGGGGTGCACCGGGACACGCTACGCCGTCGGGCGCGCCCAGGGCAGGTGGGCCCGCACGACGAACCGTCCGTCGTCGACGCCGGCGTCGAACGTGCCGCCGACGGCCGCGCACCGTTCGCGCATCCCGATGATCCCGGCTCCGCTGCCGGGAACCCCGCTCAGGCCGAGCGTGGCACCGAACGGGGGAGCGGTGTCGGTGGCGAGGTCGCGGGTGAGCGCGTTGCGCACCGTGACGTCGACGCCGTCGCCGGGGCGGGCCCGGACGTCGACCTCGGCGCGTGCGCCGGGCGCGTGCTTCATGACGTTCGTCAGCGACTCCTGCACCACCCGGTAGACGGCGCGCGTGAGTGCGGGCGGGGCGGTGTCGGCGTCGGCCACGAACACGGTCGCGGCGAGGTCGACGCCGGCGGCGCGTGCCTCGTCGAGCAGGCCGGCGAGGTCGCCGAGCGCGGGCGCGGACCCGGTGTACTGCTCGGCCCCGGACCGCAGGGAGGTGATGAGCGCGCGCATCTCGTCGAGCGCGCGGTGCGCGTTGGAGCGCATGCTGCGGGCGGCGTCGACCACCTCGGGGTCGCCCTGCGAGACCTCCAGCGCCGACGCGTGCAGGGACACCATGGAGAGGTTGTGCGCGACGGTGTCGTGCATCTCGCGGGCGATGAGCTCGCGCTCGTCCTGGCGCGACAGCTCGGTCCGGAGCTCGGCCGCCTGCGTGCTGAGGACCTGCGCCCGCCGGTTCTCGGCGGCGGCGACCTCCTGGGCGGCGTCGGCGCGCCCGATCGCGAGACGGAGAAGGCCTGCGCCGATCGACAGGCCGAGGCAGAGCATTCCGAGGACGACGTATCCGACGGGCAGGAGGTAGGAGATCTCGAGGGAGTCCGGGCTCCTGATCGAGAAGATCACAGCCTCTCCCTCGCGCGCGGCGTCCCGCCAGAACGACGCCCCGACGGCGAGCGTCGTCGCCGCGGTGCAGGCGGCGACGACCTTCCTGCGCCCGTCACGGGCGATGACGAACGGCAGGGCGAGGAGCGGCGCGAGGGCGCCCACCGGAGTGAGGATCCCCGCGGCCGCGGAGATCGCGCACACCACGACGGCGTGCCGGTCCCGCCACACGACGAGCGTCGCCAGCCCGGCCGCGAGCAGCCACCACAGCAACGTCAGGCCGACCTGCCATCCCGCCGGCTCCGACCCGATGCCGAGGTTGTCGTAGGTGGAGCTGACGATCCCGACGGCGAGGGTCGCGGCCGCCGCGGCGACGGTGCCCAGGATGGACCCGGCGCGGAACAGCGGGGAGGGCCCAGGGTCGGGCTTCGGGTGCGGGCCGGGGTGGTACGGCGGCGGGTAGGCGTGCGCCGTGGATCGCGGGCCTGGCGTCGCCCACGGACGCCCCGGGGCCGCCCCGCCGTGCGGCCCCGGCACCGGGCGACCCGGCGGCAGGCCGGGAGCACCGTACCGGCCCGCCGGGGGAGGCGGGCCGTACGGCGGCTGCGGGGGGTGCATGGCGCGAGCATACGGGCGGGTGCCGACGCCGTGCGTCCGCCGGACGGGCGCCCCCGGGTCCGCCGTTCGGTGGACCGGGTCGAGCCGTTCGGCGGGTCCGCCGACCCGTGCGCCCCCGGCACGCTCGACCCCGTCAGACCGCGCGCCGGGGGCCGATCCGGTGCCGCCGACCGAGCACCCAGGAGGCCACCATGTCCGCACCCACGCCGCACCCCCAGCAGCCCGGCGGTCCGTCGTCGTTCGGGCCGCCGCAGCAGGGCCACCCGGGCCACCCGGGTCACGCCGGGCAGCCCGCGCAGCCCGGCCCGCCGCCCTACGGTGCGCACGGGGCACCGCAGGTCTACCCGACTGCCGGGTACCCCGCGCCGAACGCGCAGCCGGGCGTGCCTCCGGCGCCCCGGAAGTCGTGGTTCGCCCGTCACAAGATCCTCACCGGGGTGGGCGTCGTCGTGCTGCTCGCGATCATCGGCTCGGTGCTGGGCGGCGGGGGTGAGGACGAGCCGACGCCGCCGGCCGCAGTGGCAGACGCGCCCGCGCAGGAGCCGGTGCCCGACGCGGTGGCCGAGGACCCGGCGGAGTCCGCCCCCGAGGAACCGGCCGCGGAGCCCGCCCCCGAGGCCCCGGCGGCCGCAGGGATCGGGGTCCCCGTGCGGGACGGCAAGTTCGAGTTCACCGTGACCTCGGTGGAGCCGGGCGTGCCGAGCGTCGGTGACCAGTACCTGAGCCAGGAGGCGCAGGGGCAGTACGTGCTCGTGCGGATGACCGTGAAGAACATCGGCGACGAGGCGCAGATGTTCACCGGCGGCAACCAGCAGCTCACCGACACCGAGGGCCGTACGCACGAGAGCGACACCACCGCCGCGATCTATCTCGGCGACGCGAACAGCTTCCTCACCGACATCAACCCGGGCAACGCCGTCGAGGGTGTCGTCGTGTTCGACATCCCCGCCGACGCCGTCCCCGCGACGCTCTCCCTGCACGACTCGATGTTCTCGGGCGGGGTCGAGGTCTCGCTCGGCTGAGACCGGCATGCCGTACGGGTGAGTCGGGGAGGGCTCCGGTCACGGGAGTGTCACAGGCCGTTCCGCGTGGCGCTCCCGACCGGGCTGCAGGGCGGCCCTGCCCTCGGGCCTGAACGGGGAGGAAGGACGAGCGGGCGGCGGCGTGCTGGGTCACCCACGGTCGCGCGCGACCTGGGGTGAGCCGCCCCCGCGGCTGCAGCACCCAGATGTTGAGTATTGCGGGAAGTTGTTGACTTGTGTGGACCGGCCCGGGAGACTGGGAACCCCGAGGTCGCCGCCGTCCCGGGTTCTTGCCCCCTCACCGTCGAGAGGACACCCCATGAAGCTCTCCTTGTCCCGCGCGCGCTCGCGTGCCACCGCTGTCACGAGTGCGCTGGTCGCGCTCGGGCTGGCGGTCTCGGGCGCGGCCGCCGCCACGGCGGCGCCGGCCCCGGCGACTGTGCCCACCGCGGCAGCGGCGGCCACCGCCGAGCCGACGATCTCCCCGGTCGTCGACGCGAACTTCGCCGACCCCGACATCCTGCTCGTCGACGGCGTCTACCACGCCTACGCGACCAACAACCAGGGTCAGAACGTGCAGCACCGCACGTCGACAGACCTGGTCACGTGGAGCGCGCCGTCCGACGTCGCGCCCGACCTCGGCGCGTGGGTCAGCGAGTCGTGCACGTTCTCTCCGGGAGGCGCGACCGACCGCTGCGTGTGGGCCCCGGAGGTGTCCGCGGTCGAGGGCGGCTACGCCCTGTACTACACGGCGCGCGACGCGACGTCGCCGCGCCAGTGCCTCGGCGTCGCGCTGTCCGACACCCCGGACGGTCCGTTCGTCCCCGTCGGCGACGACCCGATCGTCTGCCCCAACGGCGAGGCCGGCACGGAGGACCTGGGCGGCGCGATCGACGCGGCGACGTTCGTCGACGGCGACCAGCTCTACCTGCTGTGGAAGGCCGACGGGAACTGCTGCACGGGCAAGACGGCGATCATCTTCGCCCAGCCGCTGTCGCCCGACGGCGCGACGCTGACGGGCCCGCCCGTCGAGCTCATCCGCGTGGACAAGGCCTACGAGGGCCGCGTCGTCGAGGGCCCAACGCTCCTGGAGCGCGACGGCACGTACTACCTCTTCTACTCCGCGAACGACTTCTACGGCGGCGCGTACCGCACGTCGTACGCGACGGCGTCGAGCCTCGCCGGCCCATGGACCAAGGCCACGACCGAGCTCCTCACGAGCGACCGGTTCCAGGGCGACGTGCGCGGACCGGGCGGGCAGGACGTCGTCACCGCGCCCGACGGCTCGGACGCGCTCGTCTTCCACGGCTGGAACGAGGCGTTCACGTACCGCGCGATGTACGTCGCGGACCTCGAGTGGACGGCCGACGGCGTCCCGTTCGTCCCGCAGGCGTCCGACCGCTACCAGGCGGAGGACGGCGTGGTCATGAACGCGCGCGTCGTGGCCGACGGCGGGGCGTCGGGCGGGGCGAAGGTCGGCGGCCTGGACTTCGCGGACTCGTCCGTGACGGTCGAGGTGCACGCCGACGAGGCAGGCCCGGCCCTCCTGGGCATCCGGTTCGCCAACGGCTCCTTCGACGGCTCGACGCGCGTGCCGTCCACGAGCACGCTCGCCGTCAACGGCACGGTCGCGGAGACCGTCGTCTTCCCGCACACCACGTGGGGCAACTGGCAGACGTCCGAGCACCTCGTGGACCTCGTCGCGGGAACCAACACGATCACCCTGACCCGGACGACGTTCTTCACCGAGCTCGACGCGTTCGACGTCTTCCCGGCGACGCGTGACCCGCGCCCGTCCGCCCCGCCGGTCATCCCGTCCGACGCGACGCGGTACGAGTTCGAGGACGGCGTCATCACGCGCGGCTCGGTGGGGAGCGCGTCGGGGGCGTCGGGCGGGCGGAAGGTCGGCGGGCTCGACTTCCTCGACAGCTCCGTCGCGCTCCAGGTCCACGCCGACGAGGCCGGGGCGTACACGCTCGCAGTCCGGTTCGCGAACGGCTCCGAGCGGGGCGGCTACACGCTCGCCTCGTCGAGCGCCGTCACGGTGGACGGCACCGACGCGGGCGTCGTCACGTTCCCGCACACCACGTGGGGTAACTGGCAGTCGGTCACCCACGAGGTCGAGCTGCAGCAGGGCTGGAACACCGTCGCCCTGACCAAGCTCACCTGGTACACCGAGCTCGACGCGCTCGACGTCTTCCCGGCCGAGGCCCCGCCCGTGGACCCGCAGGTCACCGTCACCACGCAGCCCCGCTGCCTGGGCGGCACCCCGTACCTCGCCGTTCGCGCGACCAACGACGGCGACGAGACCGTCGCGATCACCCTGCGGACGGCGCACGGCGAGCGGTCCTTCGCCCAGGTCGACCCGGGCAAGAACGCCTACCAGTCGTTCAAGGCCAGCGGCGCGCTCGACGCGGGCGAGGCGCTCGTCGTCGTCACCGACGTCTCGGGGACGACGACGGAGGTGACGGCCGCGTACGACGCGCTCACCTGCGCGTAGCGCACCCACCGCCACGCCCGCGGTGCCGCTCGGCCGATGAGCGGCACCGCGGGCGTCGTCGTGCTCCCGAGATTGCCTGGTTGCTCGCGAGATCGACCCGCACGTCGCGAAGTCGACCTCCCGAGGGTCGATCTCGAACGCTGGGGTCGATCTCGCGGACGGTGCCCTCAGTCGGAGAGGTTGTCGGTGACGAGGCGGGAGCGGGCTTCGTAGACGCGCAGGGGGTCGGCCGTGCTGGTGGTGGTCGCGGTGCCGGTGACGTCGGTCCAGGTGGTGGTGCCGGTGATGCGGAACTGCCCGGACCAGGTCGTGGTGAGCGTGATCTGGACCTGCTCGGCCGGTTGGTCGTAGGTGTGCGCGACCGTGTGGTGCGGGTAGGGCGCTCCCGGGTCGGTCGTGGACAGCGGGGCGGTGCCGTCGCCGTAGTCCCACGCGTACGTCCGCGGCGTGGCGCGGATCTGCACGGGGATGCCGAGCAGGGTCGTGTCCAGGACCTGCTCGCCGGGCTGGGTGTAGGTGATGGTGGGGACGTTGACCAGGGTCCACCCGTCCGGGGGCTGCACGATCACCGGGGACGGCGCGATGGTCAGGGTGCGGAACGCGGCCTCGGCCTCGCCGGCCAGGTCGGCCGCGCCCACGCAGGACCCGTCGGCGACGAGCTCCCAGGCCGAGACCGCGGTGCGGGTGCCCTCGTCGGTGGTGGTCCAGGTCTGGCGGAACAACGGCTCCATCGCGACCTGGTCCGGGGTGCACCCGGGGTCGAACCCCGCCGGGCTCTGCCCGTCCGGGCACGCGGGCACGAGCCCGGGCAGCGTCGTGGCGTGGTCACCGTCGTAGCACCGGTACGCCGGCCCCCGCCGGAACGCCTCCGACGCCGGACCACCACCCGCCGCCGCCGCCGGTGCGTACTCCGCGCCGCCCGTCGGTGTTCTGTGCGCCTCGCCGACCACGGACGAGCCCTGAGCATGGCCGTCGAGATCGACCGAACCACTCTTGAGGCTCGGAGAGGCTGCGGCGACGGGTACCGATGGCATGAGCGCGAAAGTCAGGACCAGGAGAAGTGCCGTGCGACGCATCACGCATCAGTCCTTGAGCGTGAGCGCGACGGTCGCCCAGTCGTCTGCCGTGTGGATGACATCGATCTGGAGCTCGCCGCGTCCGCCGTCTCCCTGGTCGACGACGGCGCCCGACCCATCCACTCGTTCGTACGGAGCCTGCTCGTAGGACGCGAGGACCGGAAAGGCACCAGTGAAAGTGTCAAGGTCGGCCACCTCGATGTTCGAGACGAGAATCTCCGAGCCGGTGAACGCGTCACCGGACTCGGCGATCTCGACAGCGTCCGCTCTGACGCTCGCGCAGAACTCGCACGTCTCGACCCACGTCATCGCGTCCCACTCGGCGGTGTCACCCGTCGCGAGGACGTACCCGTACAACGACAGGAAGTACTCCGCCGCCGCTGCGGCACCCTCCGCGTCGTCACGGTCCATCGCCGCGGGACGTTCCGGCTTCGCCGGTCCGGTCTCGGTCGGCGACGGCTCGGACGGCTCCGACTCTGACGGCGACGGCACGACCGGCTCGTCGACCGACGGCGAGGGGCCGGGGCCGCCGCCCCCGGTGCACCCGGCGACCACCCACCCGACCGCGACGACGACGCCCACGGCGAGCGACCGCCGTCGGGCACGGGACAGCACACGAGAACGACGCACGAGACCCCCTGCAGATCGATGC
This sequence comes from Cellulosimicrobium cellulans, assembly GCF_016907755.1. Taxonomy (NCBI): domain Bacteria; kingdom Bacillati; phylum Actinomycetota; class Actinomycetes; order Micrococcales; family Promicromonosporaceae; genus Cellulosimicrobium; species Cellulosimicrobium cellulans. Next base: position 4,693,728 of record NZ_JAFBCN010000001.1, on the reverse strand, counting down.
GAACGACACCGCGCGTCACGACCGACGGGACGCACGGGCTGCCCAGCAACCTAGCGAAACTGGGCGTGGGGCGGAACCGCTCGTCCCGCCCTGTGGACGACGGCGCGGCAGGTGTCCACGACGTTGCCGCTCCACAGGCTCAGGTGGCACCCCGGGCACGGGCCGGTGAACGTTGCCCGAAGCCTCCTCCCGCACTCGGACATTCCAGGATCAAACGGGCGTGACGGCTTCCTATGCTCGCCGTGGCCGCCCACCTGTGGAACGGGTGCTGCGCCGGCCGTGACCACGTCCCTCGTCCGAGCGGATCCTTGCTGTGACCACCGTCCTCACCCCGGACTCCCCGGGTTCCTCCGTCATACCTCCCGGCCTCCCGCCGTCCGACCCCGCCGACCGCGAGGTCCAGGCGTTGCACCGCAGCCGCCTGGGCGCGCGCCGCCGTCGGCGGAACCTGCTCTGGGCGCTGCTGCTCGCCGGGCCGAACCTCGTGCTCCTGCTGGTGTTCGTGTACCGGCCGCTGCTGCAGAGCCTCTACCTCTCGACGCTGCAGTGGAACCTCGGGTCGCCGGTCGCGCGGCCGGTCGGGCTGGGCAACTACGTCGAGTGGTTCACCGCCCCGACGACAGGCCGCATCGTCACGACGACGCTCGTCTTCACCCTCGCGACGGTCGGCGGCGCGATGGTCCTCGGGCTGGGCCTGGCGCTGCTGCTGAACCGCCGCCTCCGCGGCCGCGGCGTCGCCCGGACGGTCGCGTTCGCGCCGTACGTGCTGTCGGGCTTCGCGGTCGGGATCCTGTGGCTGTTCATGTTCGACCCGCGCTACGGGCTGGTCCAGGAGCTGCTCGGGTGGGTCGGCGTCGCGTCGCCGCAGTGGTACACGCAGCGCCCGTGGCCGCTCGTGATGATCGTCGTGGTGTACCTGTGGAAGAACCTCGGGTACGTCGCCCTCATCTACCTGGCGGGGCTGCAGTCCGTCCCGCAGGACCTGAAGGACGCGGCCGCGCTCGACGGCGCGTCGCCGACGCGGACGCTGCGCTCGGTCGTGCTGCCGCTGCTCACCCCGACGACGTTCTTCCTCGTCGTGACGATGCTCCTCGCGTCGCTCCAGTCGTTCGACATCATCAAGGCGATGACGCAGGGCGGCCCGCTCGGCTCGACGACGACGCTCATGTACTCGATCTACGAGGAGAGCTTCGTCAACGGCCGGGCCGGGTACGCGTCGGCGGTCGCCACGGTCCTCTTCCTCGTGCTGCTCGCGGTGACCGCGGTGCAGATGCGGTTCGTCCAGCGGAAGGTCCACTACGCATGAGCGCCGTCGCGCCCGCCCGTCCCGAGACGGCGCCCGCCACGCCGGCCGCCCTCGCGCCCCGCTCGCCGGGCGCACCCCGTGCCCGACGCCGGGCGCTCCAGCCGGGCGGCTACCTCGCCCTGGTCCTCGCGACCGTCGTGCTCGGCGCGCCGCTGGTGTGGATGGTCCTCGCAAGCATGAAGACGCCCGCGGAGCTGTACACCGTCCCGCTGCAGTGGCTCCCGGGCAGCGTGAACCTCGACAACTACGCGCAGGCCGCGGACTCGATCCCGCTCGGGCGCCTGCTGGCCAACAGCGTCGGCATCACGGTCGTGGGTGCGGGCCTCAAGGTCGCGCTGGGCCTCATGTGCGCGTACGCGCTGGTGTTCCTCGACTTCCCGTTCAAGAAGGTCGTGTTCGGGCTCGTCATCGCGACGCTCATGATCCCGCCGCAGATCACGATCATCCCCAACTACACGCTCGTCGCGAGCCTCGGGTGGCTCAACACCTACCAGGGCATCCTCGTGCCGGGCCTGGCGAGCGCATTCGGGACGTTCCTGTTCCGCCAGCACTTCCTCACGCTGCCGCGCTCGATCCTCGAGGCCGCCGAGCTCGACGGCGCGGGGCACTGGCGCAGGCTCTGGCGGTTCGTCGTGCCGATGAGCACGCCGACGCTCGCCGCGGTCGCGCTCGTGTCCGTCGTGACGGAGTGGAACGACTACCTGTGGCCGTTCCTCGTCATCGACCGCCCGGACAAGATGACCCTCCCCGTCGGCCTCACGCTGCTGCAGAACACCGACGGCATGACGAACTGGGGCGTGCTGCTCGCCGCCACCGTCGTCGTGACGCTGCCGATCCTGCTCGTCTTCCTCGTCCTCCAGCGCCGCCTCGTCGCGGGCCTCACAGCCGGCGCGGTCACCGGCTGACCCGCCCCCGCGCCGTCGTGCCCGACGACGACGCCCACCCGGGGAGGCCGCGCATCCGCGTGCCCGCCCACCACCGAGCTCCCCGGTCCGCCTGCAGCGGCCCGGGTTCCCCGAAGCGCACCGAGACCCGGTGCACGACCTGAAGGAGCACCTGTGTCCCACCGCACCGCACCCGTCGGCCGGCCCGCGCGCCGCCGTCGGGCCCGCACCGCAGCCACCGCCCTCACGGCGGTCACCGCTCTCGCGCTGACCGCGTGCGCCGGCCCGAGCGTGGCCGGGGCCGACGGCGCCGGCACCGCGGGCGACGACGCGGCGGCCGAGGCCGTCGACTGGTCCGCCGTCGAGCCCGCGTCCGAGATCACGTGGTGGAGCAACCACCCCGGAACGTCGCAGGAGATCGAGCAGGAGCTCATCGACCGGTTCGAGGAGGAGTCCGGCATCATGGTCAACCTCGTGACCGCGGGCGCCAACTACGACGATGTGGCCCAGCGCTTCCAGGCCGCGTCGCAGACCGACGAGCTGCCCGACGTCGTCATCGCGTCCGACGTGTGGTGGTTCCGCTACCACCTCAACGACCAGATCCTGCCGCTCGACGACGTGCTCGAGTTCGTCGAGGCCGACGCGGCCGACTTCCAGCCCGCGCTCTACGCGGACTACGAGTACGACGACCAGCACTGGGCCGTGCCCTACGCGCGCTCGACGCCGCTGTTCTACTACAACAAGGACCTGTGGACGGCGGCGGGCCTGCCCGACCGCGGCCCCGAGACGTGGGCCGAGCTCGAGGAGTGGGACGCGTCGCTCAAGCCGCTCGTCCCGGCCGGCGGCTCGACGTTCGGCCTCTCCACCGGGCCGTCGTGGGGCGCGTGGTGGTTCGAGAACATGATCTGGGGCCAGGGCGGCGCGTACTCCGACGGGTTCGACCTCACGCTCGACTCGGAGGAGTCGGTCGCGGGCGGCCAGTTCCTGCACGAGCTGTTCCACGAGAAGGGCGTCGCGACGCTCTCCGCGGACGACGCGATGGTCGACTTCTCGTCCGGCCTCATCGCCTCGACGATCGGCTCGACGGGCTCGCTCAAGGGCGCGCTCGACGCGGCGTCGTTCGAGGTCGGCACGGCCTACCTGCCCGACGGCCCGGCCGGCGGCGGCACCCCGACGGGCGGGACCGGCCTCGCGATCCCGTCGTCGAGGTCGCCTGAGCAGCAGCTCGCCGCGGCGATGTTCCTCGCGTTCCTCACGGACACCGAGAACACGGCGTACTTCTCGCAGAACACGGGCTACATGCCGGTGCGCACGTCGGCCGTCGAGTCCGACACCATGAAGGCCATCTACGAGGCGACCCCGCAGTTCCGCACCGCCGTCGACCAGCTCGCCGACCGCGCCCGCATCCAGGACGACGTCCGCGTGTTCGTCCCCGGCGCCGACGCGCTGCTCAACGAGGCGATCGAGCAGATCGTCATCGAGGGCGTCGACCCGGCGACCGCGTTCGAGTCCGTGACGCCGCGCATCGAGACGGCGTACACCGAGAACGTGGAGCCCTACCTGTGACGGCGACCGCGCTCGCGCCGACCGGCACAGGGCCTGAGCGGGCCGCGCGCCCGCGAGTCATCGCGCACCGCGGCAACAGCTCCGTCGCCCCGCAGAACACGCTCGCCGCGTTCGAGGCGGCGTGGCGGGCCTGTGCGCACAGCATCGAGATCGACGTGCAGCTCACGGCCGACGGCGAGCCCGTCGTCATCCACGACGACACCGTGGACGCGACGACGTCGGGCAGCGGCACGGTGGCGCGGCTCGACCGTGCGGCGATCCGCGCGCTCGACGCGGGGTCGTGGTTCTCCCCGGCGTTCGGGGGCCAGCGCGTGCCGACGTTCGCCGAGGTGGTCGATCTACTCGTGCGCCGGCCGGGCACGGACCTGCTGCTCGAGCTCAAGGGCTCGTGGACGCCGGAGCAGGTGCGGCGCGTCACCGGGCCGATCCGGTTCGCGGGCATCGCGGACCGGGTCGTCGGGCAGAGCTTCTGGCCCGAGACCGTCGCGGCGCTGCGCGAGGCCGACCCCGGTCTGCGCCGCGGGCTGCTCGTCGCGTCGATCGACGACGACGTGCTCGCGCGGTGCGCCGAGCTCGACGTCGTCACGTGCAACCCGATGGGCCTGCTCCTCCTCGAGGACCCGGGGCTCGTGGAGCGCCTGCACGACGGCGGCCTCGAGGTCGCGGTGTGGACGCTCAACGAGCCGGAGCACTGGGCCGCCGCGGTCGAGCTCGGCGTGGACGCGATCATCACCGACCGTCCCGACCGCCTCGCGGGCTGGCTCGCGGCCCGGGTCGTCTAGGACCCGGCAGGAGGGACCCCGGGTGCGGGTGGGGCGGAGCCGGACGGCCCCGCCTCACCGCCCCGGGGTCGCGGGCCGGTAGCGCATCGCGACCGCCCCCGAGCGGAACTCGCGGCGGTCCACGAGCTCGAGCCGGATCCGCTCACGGAGTCCGGCGAGCAGCGTCGGCCCGTGCCCGGCGAGGACCGGCTGCACGACGAACTCGTACTCGTCGATCAGCCCCAGGTCGGCCAGCGCGAGGGGGAGCGTCACGCCCCCCACCCACAGGCCCTCGCCCGGCTCCTGCTTGAGCCGCTCGACAGCGGGCCCCAGGTCGCCCCGCACCAGCTCCGCGTTCCAGTCGACCCCGCTCAGCGTGCTCGACACGACGTGCTTGCGCGCCCCGTCGATGGCCTCGGCGAACGGGATCTCCCACTCGTCCATCCAGTCGGGCCACGCGCCCGTGGCCGGCCGCCGCCAGGCCGACTCCATCATCTCGTAGGTCACCCGGCCGAACAGGAGGGCGTCTGCGCGCTCCATCTCGGCGGTCCAGTGGCGCATCGACTCCTCGTCCGGCGGCAGCCCTGCCTCGTGGTGGCAGCAGCCGTCGAGCGTGACGTTGATCGAGTAGCGCAGCGGTCTCATCTCGGTCCTCTCCCGTGGTGCGCCCCGGGGCGCCCTGGCGTTCACCCGTCCGTAGTCAGACGCTCGCCCGCCCCGATTCTCATCGGCGACCGCTCCGGCGCCGACGACCGTCAGCCGGGTCGGCGGCGGTGGGGGACGCGCACGCGGTCGAGGTCCTGCGCGACGGTGAGCTCGCCGTCGAACACCTCGCGTGCCTCGCGCCAGAACTCCGTCGGGTCGGGGTAGCGCTGCGAGAAGTGCGTGAGCACGAGCGAGCGCACGCCCGCCTCGGCCGCGACGGTCGCCGCCTGCCGTGCGGTGAGGTGGCCCCAGCGCTCGGCCTGGTCGCGGTCGCGGTCGAGGAACGTCGACTCGATGACGAGCAGGTCGACGCCGTCCGCGAGCCGGTGCACGGCGTCGCACAGGCGCGTGTCCATGACGAACGCGAACGACTGCCCCGGCCGCGGGGCGCTCACCTCGTCGAGGGTGACGGTCCGGCCGTCGGGTGCGGTGACGACCCCGGTCCGTCGCAGCTCGCCGACCGCCGGGCCGGCCAGGCCGCGGTCCGCGAGCAGCGCGGGGTCGAGCGACCGGCCGTCGGGCTCGTCGAGGCGGTAGCCCATCGCCTCCAGGGTGTGGTCCAGCCGCTCGGCGCGCAGCGTGAACCCGGGCGCGGGGCGGCCAGGCACGGGCGGGACGACGCCGTCCGTCGTCAGCGGCTGCAGCTCCAGGTGGCCGCGGCGAAAGTGGGCGCTCGCGTCGAGCAGGTGGTCCACCCACCGCTGGCCCGACGCCGGGTAGGTCACCCCGATCGTGTGGCGCACGCCGTCGCCGCTGATGCGCTGGGAGACGCCCGCCAGACCGAGGCTGTGGTCGCCGTGCAGGTGCGTGATCGCGATGCGCGTGAGGTCGGTCGCGGACACGCCCGCGAACGACATCTGCCGCTGCGTCCCCTCGCCGGGGTCGAAGAGGATCGCCTCGTCGTCCCAGAACAGCACGTAGCCGTTGTGGTTGCGCGTGCGGGTCGGGACCATGCTGGCCGTCCCGAGGACGACGAGCTCACGGCGGGACATGGCCCCAGCCTGCCACGGCGCCTCCCCGCATCGGGTGGCTCGTAGGGTGGCAGGAGACCACGCCGAGAAACCGGAGAACCTGGAGAACCATGCGCCTGCTCCTCGTCCGTCACGGACAGACCTCGTCCAACGTCGCCGGCCTGCTCGACACCGCCCTGCCCGGCCCGGGCCTCACCGCGCTCGGCGTCCGGCAGGCCGCGGCGATCCCGGACGCGCTCGCGGACCGCGTCGTCGAGGGCGTCGCGGTCTCGACGCTCGTCCGGACGCACCTCACGGCCTCGCCGCTGGCCGAACGGCACGCCTACGACCTGCTCGAGCTCGACGGGTTCCGCGAGGTCGACGCGGGCGACCTGGAGATGTCGGCCGCGCACGACGACCACGCGACCTACCTCGAGACCGTGTTCGCCTGGGGCCGCGGCGAGCCCGGCCGGCGCATGCCCGGCGGTCCCGATGGCGCCGAGTTCCTCGGCCGCTACGACGACGCCGTCGCGAGCGTCGCGCGCACGGGGTGGCGCACCGCCGTCGTCGTGTCGCACGGGGCGGCGATCCGCGCGTGGGCGTGCGCGCGCGTCGACGGCGTCGACCTCGACCTGCTCGCCCGGACCCCGCTCGCGAACACCGGGCTCGTCGAGGTGGAGGGGGACCCGGCGTCGGGCTGGCGGCTCGTGGGGCTGAGCGACGGCCCGCTGGGCGGCGCCGCGCTGGCCGACCTCGCGGCGGAGGACCCGACGGGCGAGTCCGTCGCCGAGGAGGAGCGTCGCGCCGCGGCGGAGGACTGACCCCGGAGGTCTATGGCGAAACCCTGGCGCGCGTCACGCTCGCGACATACGCTCGACGGATGGTCGACGCACCGCTGCCCGCGCCGAACGAGCGCGCGCTCGAGTCCGACATCGTCACGGACCTGCGCGAGCAGATGACGTACGGGTCGTACCTGCACCTCGACACGCTGCTCGCGGCGCAGGAGCCGGTCAGCGACCCCGAGCACCACGACGAGATGCTGTTCATCGTCCAGCACCAGACGACGGAGCTCTGGCTCAAGCTCGTGCTGCACGAGCTGCTCTCCGCGCGCGACCTCCTGGCCGCCGACGAGCTCGGCGCCGCGCTCAAGCGCATCGCGCGCGTCAAGCACGTGCAGCGCACGCTCACCGAGCAGTGGTCCGTGCTCGCGACGCTCACCCCGAGCGAGTACGCGCAGTTCCGCGGGTTCCTCGGCCACGCGTCGGGCTTCCAGTCCTGGCAGTACCGCGCGGTCGAGTTCCTCCTCGGCAACAAGAACGCGCGCATGCTCGCGGTGTTCGACGCCGAGCCCGCCGCCCGCGCCGAGCTCGCCCGGCTGCTGGCCGAGCCGAGCGTCTACGACGAGTTCCTGCGCCACCTCGCCCGGCACGGCCACGACGTCCCGCCGCGGGTGCTCGACCGCGACGTCACCGTCGCGCACACGCTCGACGACGACCTCGTCGAGGTCTTCCGTCGCATCTACGACGACCCCGAGGCGCACTGGTCGGCGTACGAGACGTGCGAGGAGCTCGTCGACCTGGAGGACAACTTCCAGCTCTGGCGGTTCCGGCACATGAAGACGGTGCTGCGCATCATCGGGACCAAGCGCGGGACCGGCGGGTCGAGCGGCGTCGGGTTCCTCCAGAAGGCGCTCGACCTCACGTTCTTCCCCGAGCTGTTCGCGGTGCGCACGGAGATCGGACGGTCGTGAGCGGCGAGCGCCTCGGCCGGGCGGGCGACGGCGGCACCTGGCTCCCGCCGTTCGTCGACGCGCACGTGCACCTCGGCCTGGTCGACCCCGTCGCGGTGCGGCGCGGCGGGATCGCCGTCGTGCACGATCTGGGGTGGGTGCCCGACGTCGCGCGCACCTGGCCCGGCACGCCCGGCTTCCCCGAGGTCGCCTACGCGGGTGCGTTCCTCACCGCGCCGGGCGGCTACCCGTCGGACCGGACGTGGGCGCCGCGCGGTGCCGTCGAGGGGGTCGCGAGCCCCGACGAGGCCGTCGCCGCCGTCGACCGTCAGGTCGCCGCGGGCGCGTCGTTCGTCAAGGTCGCCCTGCACTCCGAGGCCGGTCCGGTGCCCGACGACGTCACGCTCGCCGCGCTCGTCGGCCACGCCCACGCGCGGGGCTGGGACGTCGTCGCGCACGTGGAGGGCCGGGGCATGGCGGCGCGCGCGTTCGAGGCGGGCGTCGACCGCTTCGCGCACGCCCCGTTCACGGAGCGCCTGCCCGACGACCTCCTCGCTGCGATGGTCCGCCCTCGCGACGGCCACCCTGGCCCCCACCGGTCGGCCGACGACAGGCTCGCCCCCGAGCACGACTCTGCTCGCGATCGAACACGTGGTTGGCGTCGGTATGAGCTCGATAACGACACCAACGTCGTGTTCGGCAGCTCGGGGATGTCGTGGGTGAGCACGCTCGACGTGCACGGGTGGGGGAGGGCGACCGCCCCGCAGGACGTCGCCATCGACAACGTGCGGCGCTTCGTCGCGCTCGGCGGGACGGTCGTCTACGGCACCGACCTGGGCAACGGGCCGCTGCCGCCCGGCGTCAACGCGCGCGAGCTGCGGGCGCTCGCGGCGGCAGGTCTCGACGCGCACGCGCTGGTCGCGGCCCTCACGCACGACGCCGCGGCCGAGCGCTGCGTTCCCGGCCGAGCGCTGCGTCCCGGGACGCAGCAGTCGAGCGCGAACGCAGCGCCCGCGACCTGGGTACCCGGCGACCCGCCCGACCTCGACGACCCTGACGCCGTCGCCGCGTGGCTCGCGTGCGCCGTCGTCGAGCGCGGCAACGGACGAGACCCGGCCGTCTGCGCGGACCGTGAGACCGCCCCACCGGAAGGACGACCATGACCGAGGACCACGCCGCGCGCTCCGCCGCGCTCGACGCCGCCGACCCGCTCGCGCCGTTCCGCGACGCGTTCGTCGACTCCGACGAGGTCACCGCCTACCTGGACGGGAACTCGCTCGGCCGGCCGACGCACGCGTCCGCCGAGCGGCTGGCACGGTTCGCGACCGAGCGGTGGGGTGCGCGGCTCATCCGCGGCTGGGACGAGGAGTGGTACGACCTGCCGCTCACGCTCGGCGACCGGATCGGCGCGGTCACGCTCGGTGCGGCGCCCGGGCAGACGTTCGTCGGCGACTCCACGACGGTGATCCTCTACAAGCTCGTCCGGGCCGCGCTCTCGGCGCCGCAGGTCGCGGGGCGCGACGAGATCGTGCTCGACGCCGGGAACTTCCCGACCGACCGCTACGTGCTGGAGGGCGTCGCGCGCGAGCACGGCGCGACGCTGCGGTGGATCACGCCCGAGCACGACGCCGGGGTCACGCCCGAGCAGGTCGCCGCGGTGCTCTCCGACCGGACCGCGCTCGTGCTGCTCAGCCACGTCGCGTACCGCTCGGGGTACGTGAGCGACGCCGCGGCCATCACCACGCTCGCGCACGACGCCGGGGCGCTCGTCCTGTGGGACCTGTGCCACTCGGTCGGGGCGCTGCCGGTCGAGCTCGACGCCTGGGGTGTCGACCTCGCGGCCGGCTGCACGTACAAGTACCTGAACGGCGGCCCGGGCGCGCCCGCGTTCGGCTACGTCCGCACCGACCTCCAGGGCGCCCTGACCCAGCCGATCCAGGGGTGGATGGGCAGCGCCGCGCCGTTCGAGATGGGCCCGGCGTACGCCCCGCACGACGGCGTCCGGCGGTTCCTCTCGGGGACGCCCGCGATCGTCGGGATGCTCGCGATGCAGGACATGCTCGACCTCCTGGACGCGGCGGGGATCGCGGCGGTGCGGGCGAAGTCGGTCGCGCTCACGGAGCACGCGACGGCCCTCGTCGACGACCTGCTGCTCCCGCTCGGCGCGCGCTACGCGTCGCCGCGCGACCCGGCCCGCCGCGGGAGCCACGTCACCGTCGACCACGACGCGTTCGAGGCGACGCTCCCGCTGCTGTGGGAGCGCGGCGTGATCCCCGACTTCCGTCGTCCGGACGGCCTGCGTCTCGGCCTGTCGCCGCTCTCGACGAGCTTCGACGAGGTGCGCGTCGGCGTCGAGGCCGTGCGCGACGCGCTGCGGGAAGTCGTCGCGGACGGGGCCGCGTGATCCTCGACGACCTCGACTCCCGCCCGGGGAGCACGACGTCGCTGCTGCGCACGGTCGTCGGGCTGTACCTGCGCGACCTCGGCGGCGTGGTCGCGGTGGCCGACCTCGTCGAGCTGCTGGGGGCGCTCGACGTCCCGTCCGTCGGGGCGCGCGGAGCGATCTCGCGCGTCAAGGCCAAGGGGCTGCTGGTCCCCGAGACGGTCGGCGGACGCGCCGCGTACCGGCTCGCCCCCGAGGCGGGGCGGATGCTCGAGCGCGGCGACCGGCGGATCTTCGCCTACCGGCAGCAGGGCGACGACGACGCGTGGTGCCTCGTGTCGTACTCGCTGCCGGAGGAGCAGCGCGCCGTGCGCCACCAGCTCCGGCGACACCTCGCGTGGATCGGTGCCGGCACCGTCGCGGACGGCCTGTGGATCGCGCCGGGTCACCTCGTGGACGAGGTCGAGGAGATCCTCGCCGGGCTGGGCGTGCGCGAGGCCGCGACGGTCTTCGCGGCCGGGCCGCCCCGCGTCGCCGGGTCGTTCGCCGACTCCGCCGCGCGGTGGTGGGACCTCGACCGGGTCGCCGCGCTGCACCGCCACTTCCTCACCCGGCACGGCGGCTCGCGGCACGACGACGTCCCGGCGGGCGGCGAGGACACCTCGCCCCGTGCCGCGTTCGCCCGGTGGGTGCGGGCGGTCGACGACTGGAGGCCGATCCCTTACGCCGACCCGGGGCTGCCGCTCTCGGCGCTGCCCGCGGGCTGGCCCGGCGCGGCGAGCGTCGCGCTGTTCGACGGCCTCCGCTCGGACCTCGCCGACGCGGCGGCGGACCACGTCCGGGTCGTCGTCGGGCGGTGACGGGGGCACAGTGGAGGGCATGAGCGACACGACGCCCGACCTCCCGCCCGCTCTGCGCACGCTCGTCGACGCGACCAACGCGGGCGACCCCGCGCGGTTCCTCACCGCGTTCACGGACGACGGCTTCCTCGACGACTGGGGACGCCAGTTCCGCGGGCACGACGAGCTCGCGGGCTGGGACCGCACCGACAACATCGGCAGGCGGTCGCACTTCGACGTGACCGGGCTGCGCGACGGCGCGACTCCCGACGAGGTCCTGCTCGACCTCACGGTCTCGGGAGACGGGTACAACGGGCCCGCGACGTTCACGATCCTCCTGCGCGACGGCCTGATCGCGAGCCTCGTCATCTCCTGAGGGGTCGCTCGCCCGCCGTGTTCGCCGGTCGGTCCTCGGGCGTTCACCGGGACGACGGGTGCGCGCCACCCCGGCTCCGTACGGTGACAGCGCTTCCCACCACGGGTCCGGCGCCGCCACGGTGGTCCGACGGTCGTCGCCGCGCGGACCCCTGACCTGCGAAGGAACCCATGAACCCGCACGCCTCCCGGCTGCCCGGCGCGCTGACGCGCGCGGCGGCGTCGGCGCTCGCCGTCTCCCTGGTGGGGACGGTGCTCGTCGCCGCGACCGCCACCTCGACGGTCGCCGCCGACGAGTCCCTGCTCTCGACGGCCGGCACGACCTGGCGCTACCTCGACGACAACACGAACCCGGCGGGGACCGCCGTGGACCAGCGCGTGTGGACCACGACCGCGTTCGACGACTCGGCGTGGAAGGCCGCGACCGGCGCGTTCGGCGCCAAGCGCGGCGCCGCGACGGGCATCGGGGACGCGTTCCCGATCACGACCCTGCTGACCCAGTACATCCCCGGAACGACGACGGACGTCCCCACGTTCTTCTTCCGCACCGACGTGGAGCTCACCGCGGCGGACCTCGACGGCGTCCCGGCGTTCGAGGGCGAGATCGTCTACGACGACGCCGTCATCGTCTACGTGAACGGCGAGGAGGTCGTGCGCCTGGGCGACGACGGCCGCGAGATCACGGAGAACCTGCAGTACCACGGCAACGGCCGCACGGACCCGGTGACGGGCACGTTCGTCGTCCCGTCGGACGCGTTCGAGCCCGGCGAGAACACGATCTCGGTCGCGCTCTACCAGGACGCGCCGACCAGCTCGGACATCTACCTCGACGTCCGCTCGCTCGTCCCGACGCACGGCGAGGTGCGCGACGTGACGCTGGGCGTCGGGGCGGACGAGTCGCAGGCGACCGTCGCGTGGTTCGCGAACCTGCCGGGCGACGGCGAGGTCCGGTGGGCCCGCGCCGAGGACGCGGTGGGCGGCGACCTGCCCGACGACGCGCGCTCGTCGGCGTCCGCGAGCGGTCCGTCCGCCGACGGCGCGACCTACCACCACGCGACGATGACGGGTCTCGAGCCGGACTCGGAGTACGTGTACCGGGTCGGCTCCGCGACGACGGGCTGGTCCGAGCCGGCCGTCTTCGACACCGGCACGTTCGGCGACGAGTACTCGTTCCTCTTCCTCGGCGACATCCAGATCGGCGCGAGCGGCAGCACCGCGCGCGACTCCGCGAGCTGGCTCCAGAACGCGGGCACGATCGACGAGCGCCACCCCGACGCGGCGTTCGTCGTCTCGGCCGGCGACCAGGTGGACTCGTCGGGCAACACCCAGCAGTACACCGGGCTGTTCGCCCCGCGCTCGATGCGCACGCTGCGCTTCGCCCCGGACGTCGGCAACCACGACGCGGGCAGCGCACTGTACGACCAGCACTACGCCCGGCCCAACGCGACCGAGGGTCAGCGCGACTACTGGTACACGTACGGCGGCGTGCTCTTCGTGTCCCTCGACTCCAACGAGTCCTCGCCCGCGGGCATCGCCGAGCGGGAGGCGTACCTGCGCCAGGTCGTCGCGGAGCAGGGCGACGACGCCGAGTGGGTCGTCGTCACGTTCCACCACTCGCTGTACAGCCAGGCGTTCCACACCCGCGACGCCGACGTGGTCCGGCTGCGCGAGGCGCTGTCGCCGGTGTTCTCCGAGCTCGGCGTCGACGTCGTCCTGGCCGGGCACGACCACATCTACACGCGGTCGTACCTCATGGAGGGCACGACGCCGGTCGTGCCCGCGACGGCTCCGGCGCCGGGCGACGTCCTGACGCCGGCCGACGGCCAGGTGCTGTACGTGACGGGCAACTCCTCGACGGGGTCGAAATACTACGCGTACGACGGCCAGAAGCCGTGGACGGCGGTCTGGGACCAGTCGCAGGTGCCCACGTACGCCGAGGTCGACGTCACGCCGACGTCGTTCACCGTCACCACCTACGTCACCGACACCGAGCGCGTGATCGACGAGGTCACGGTCGAGCACCCGGCCGCCACCGGCCCGGTGCTCGACGTCGAGACCAGCGCGCGCTGCCTCGCCGGCACGGCGTACGTCGCGGTCCGCGCGACGAACACGGGGGACGTTCCTGCCGACGTCACGCTCGCGACGCCGTTCGGCACGCGGACGTTCGCGGCGATCGCGCCGGGCAAGGCCGCGTACCAGTCGTTCTCGACGCGGTCCGTCGCGGCCGAGGCCGGCTCCGTCACGGTGTCGGGCGCTCTCTCCGACGGCGTCGGCTCCTCCGCGCAGGACGTCACCTACCCGGCGGTCTCCTGCGGCTGAGCCCGCCGCCGAACCCGGGGTCGTTCCCCAGCGCACGCTCGCGCTGGGGAACGACCCCGGGTTCGGCGCGTCAGGACGACGGCTCGTCCAGGGGCTCGACGACGATCCCGCCGAAGCGGGCGTCGCGCGCCTGGTGCTCGACGCCGCCGATCCAGACGCGCCCGCTCCGCACCGCGTCGGACGCGGGGGAGCGGTCGAGGTAGTGCGCCTGGTAGCCGCCGCCGAAGTCCACGTTGGTCAGCGACACCGCTCGACCCGCCTCGTCGGTGACGTCGGCCTGGCACCACGCGCACACGTGCCGCGGGTAGCGGGGGTTCCAGCCGACGAGCGTCCCGCACAGCGGGCAGAACTGCGTGCGCACCGGCTCGGCGTCGGCCGGCGCGAGCGCGCCCGCGCGGACGAGGCCGCCCTGCGCGGTGTGCCGGGCGAGCGCGGTGAGCTGGCGCCGCGCGATCCCGGGCCAGCCGTGGACGGCCCGCGCCCACTCGTACGGCACGGCCCGGGCTCCGTAGCACGCACCGAGCAGGGCGCCGGCGATGGCGGCGACCGTGTCGGTGTCGCCACCGATCGAGACGGCGGCCTGGAGCGCCGCCGCGAGGTGGTCGCGGTGGGCGAACGTCGAACCCTGCGGCGCCGAGGTCGTCGCGATGGCGTGCCACGCCGCCTGGAGCGCGGTGACGGTGAAGCCGTTCTGCCGCAGGTCGGCCGTGGGCCGCGCGAGCTCGGCGTCGGCGATCCACGCGGACCAGCGCGCCGCCGCGCTCGGGTCGAGGAGGTCGAGGCCCGCGCGCACGTCGAGCCGCTGCTCGGTCACCGCGACGCGCACCGCCTCCGACCAGAGCACGCACGACTCGGCGGCGAGCGGGTCGGTGTGCGTGATCTCCGCGACGGCCCGGGCCGCGCGGGCGGTCGCGTCCCGGTCGTCGAGGGCCACCAGCCCGACGACGCCCGTGCGCATGAGCGCGCCGTTCCCGGCCGTGCGACCGGTCGCCGCGTGCAGCGCGGCGGACGCCTCGCGCAGGCGTGTCGCCGCCGGTCCCCGGCGGGCGGCGGCGTCGCGCAGCACGGCGGCGGTCTGCGCCCCGACGTCGGTCGCGCCCCCGGTGCGCCACGCCTCGAACGCGGCCGCGACAGCGTCGAGCGGCGTCGCGCCGAACGCGTCCGGGACGGGGGAGAGCACGTCGTGGGCGGCCGTGACCCGCGCGACGCACACGGACATCTGCGTGTCGTCGCTCCATTCGCCCGGCGCGTACGGGCCGAGGCCGCCGCCACGCATGACCGCTGCCGCCTCCGGCTGCCCCGGGCCGGGCGGCTGCGCGAACTCGTACGGCACCCCGAGCGCGTCGCCCGCCGCCTGGGCGAGCAGCACGCCCGACGCGCGGTCGAGGAGGGAGAAGCCGAGCGGGTCGAGGGGTTCGCGGGCAGGGGGCGTCGTCGTCACGGCGTGATCGTGCCACGATGAGCGGCATGACGACGACGCCCGACGACCTCGCCGCCCTCATCGCCTCCGTCGAGGCGGACGAGCGTGACCTCGTGCTCCGCGCCTTCACGCACGACGACGCCTGGCGGCTCGGCTGCCTCCTCGTCGAGCTCGCCGACGAGCGCGACCTGCCCGTGACGATCGACGTCCGCAAGGGCCCGCAGCAGGTGTTCCACGCCGCGCGCGAGGGCACGACCCCGGACAACGACTCCTGGGTCGAGCGCAAGGTGCGGGTCGTCGAGCGGTTCGGGGCGTCGTCGTACCTCGTGGGCCTGCGCGCCCGTGCCAAGGGGACGACGTTCGCCGACCAGCACCAGCTCCCGCTGCAGGAGTTCGCCGCCCACGGCGGAGCCTTCCCGGTGCGCGTCGAGGGCGTCGGGATCGTCGGCGTCGTGACCGTGTCGGGGCTCGCCCAGGGCGACGACCACGCGCTGGTCACCGAGGCCCTGCGGTCCTTCCTGGGCCGTGCCGGCTCGGACGAGGGCTGAGGGTCTACTCGCAGGCGATCCCGTCGCCGTCGCGGTCGAGCTTGGGTGCGTACCCGGGATCTCCGCGGTGCAGCGGGGCCGCGCCCGCGGCGCGGACGGCGTCGCAGTTCTGGTAGTAGGTGGACGTGCTCGTCCCGGTGTCGGCGATCCCCGCGGGAGGGCTCGACTGGTTCTGCGACCGGCTCGCGGCTGCGTTGGATGCCTCTGCCTGCGCGACGGCGGTCTCACGGCCCTCCACGTCCGACAGGCGTGCGGCGAGGTCGGCCTCGAGCGTGGCGACGGCTCCTTCGCGAGTGGTGACGTCCGCCTCCGACGTCTGCAACGCGGTCGCCCTTTCGTCCAGCGCGGTCTGCGTCGCCTCGGCCGCGGCGAGCTGGTCCTCCAGCGCGGTGCGCTCCGTCTCGAGCTGCATGCGCTCGTCGTCGACCGCGTCGCGCTCGTCGGTGGCCTGCGCGACGAGCGTCCTCGCCTCGTCCAGCGTCCGGCCGGCGTTCCCCTGCCCGATCAGCAGCCCGACGACGAACAGCGCCACACCGGCGGCGGTGAGGAGCGCCGCTCGGCGTCCCCGCCGCGGCCCGGTCGTCGGTGCAGAGACCGGCAGCGCGACGGTCTCGTCGACCCAGAACGTCCAGCCCTCCGGAGCGGAGGGCCATGTCGGGTCCGGGGTCCAGCCGGTGTCGGGACGCCACTCCTCAGGTGCTGTCGGCCAGCCGGGCGGAGGGTTGAATCTCAGGGCCATGCGTCGTCCTCGTCTCGCGGCCGCCACGTCGACGTCGACGGATCGGGCCGGGCCCCTGCGGGCGTGGTGTGAACGGTAACCACCCCGAACCCGTTACGGGAGAGCCCTGACGGGTGAAAGGACCTCAGTCCCGGATGAGCGGGACGTCCTCGAACGTCGGCCACGTCGGCGCGACGTTCACGTAGAGCGACGTCAGCGAGTCGTCGAGCGGCCGCGGCAGGTACACCTCGTACCGCGCGGTCTGCCCGACCGCGGTCCGCACGAAGATCGGGTCGCTCTCCAGCTCGCGCGCGCCGCTGCCGCGCACGGGCTCGTAGGAGACGAGCGCGTACGGGTCGACGGCGGAGGGGTGCAGCTCGCCCCGGCCCGTGAGGTCGTACACGGAGATCCGGTCCGTCTCCCCGTCGACCGGGTCGAGCGGCGTGAGCTGGACGCGGAGCCGCATCACCGGGCCGCGCACGACGATCGGCTCGACCGCCACGCGCACGCGCTCCTCGCGGCCCTCGTCGTTCGGCACGACGACGGTCTTCTCCACGACCGTCTCACCGTCCTCGACGAGGTCGATCCGGGGCCCGTCGGCGGGGACGTGGTCGGCGTCGACGGGGGTGAGCTCGTGCTCCTCGATCTCGATCCCGCCCTCGCCGGGTGTGGTGCCCGAGTAGCGCAGCTCGACCCGCCGGTTCTGGGCGCGGTCGTCGGCCACGTCGTCGCCGCCCTCCTCGACCTTGAGCTGCGACTCCCCGTGGCCCACCGCGTCGAACGCGACGTCGGGGCGCACCGCTGCGGCGGCCGCGGCGACCGCCTGCGCCCGGCGCTGCGACAGGTCGAGGTTGTCCGCCTCCTCGCCGACGGAGTCGGTGTGGCCCGCGACGCTCGCGGTCACGCCGTCGGGCAGGTCGGCGGCGACCTCCTGGACGCGCTGCACCGCCGCGTCGGACAGCTCGGCGGAGCCGACGTCGAACAGCACGTCCGTCTCGAGCGTGACGACGACCTCGTCCTCCTCGACCTCGACGTACTCGAAGGACGTGACGGCGCCCGCGGTCTCGAAGGTCGTGGCGACGCCGGGGTCGAAGTGCCGGACGGCCTTGTCGAGCGACTCGCGGCTGGGAGGCCCGCCGAGGTCGTCGAGGGTGAGCGCGTCGATCCCGGGGACGTCGGGCGTCGGGTCGGTGCCGGGATCGTCCTCCGCGGACGCCGGGGTCGCGGCGGCCGCGAGCAGGGTCGTCGTCACGACGACCGCGGCGAGCGACGCGACGGCGGCGTGGCGCACGCGGCTCACTCCTCGACCTCGTACGTCACCGGGACGTCCTCGAACGGAGGCCACGACTCGTGGAGCCGCACGTCGACGGCGACCGGGTCCCCCGCGGGGCGCGGGAACCAGGCCTGGTACAGGAGCGGGCGCCCGTTCACGGTCTTCGCCGCGACCACGTCGGTCGCGAGGTCGGTCCCGCCGGTCGAGATGAGGTCGTACTCGGTGAGCGCGTCCACGTCGACGATCGTCGGGTTGTGGTCGTGCCCGAGCATGTCGTACGCCGAGTGCTCCTCGGGCTTCTCCGCGTCGGGGTCGGCGAAGCGCGGCGTCATGAGGACGCGCAGCTCGACCGTGGAACCCTCGGCGACGAGCGACACCAGCCCGAGCGAGACCTCGTCCTCGGCGGACCCGGGGACGGGGAGCCGCGCCTCGAGGACCGGCTGGTACTCCTCCGCCCCGACGGCGACCGGCGTCGGCCCGTCCCCACCCGTGTCGCCGGAGCACGCGGCGAGCGCGAGCGCGAGGGCCACCGCGGTGGCGGCGCTCCGGAGCGCACGGGGGCCGGGGGCGGGCGGGGGCACGGGCTGGCCCGGAGGCGTGATGCTCGGCATGGCGGGAAGGCTAGCCGACCGATACGCCCCTGATTCGGCCCATCCGTGGGGAGATGTCCCCATGGGCAGACGGACGGGGCCGGCACCGTCGGGCGCCGGCCCCGTCCGTGGTCCGGTCGCGCAGGGGCGGGCGCGACCGGGGTCAGGGCGCCGGCGCGACGTCGTGCTTCGCGCCGGCGGTGCGCGTCACGCCGCGCGCGTGACCTCGATGCGCTGCGGGGCGCGTCCGGCGAACACGCCGGCCACGGTCACGGTGAGCACGCCCGCGTCGTAGGACGCGCGGACGGCGTCGGCCTCCGCGGTCTTCGGCAGGGTGACGGTGCGGCGGAACTCGCCGAACCGCACCTCGCGGACGCGCCGCCCGGCCGGGGCAGCCTCGGCCGCCTCGTCGGTGCCCGCCTCGGGCTGTTCGCCCTCGGCAGCCTCGTCCGCGGCCTCGGCCGCGGGGGCCTCGACGACGCGCTGGTCGCGACGCTCGCCGCGGACGACGAGACGGCGACCTTCGAGCTCGACGGTCACGTCGCGCTCCGGGTCGACGCCCGGCAGGTCGAAGCGGGCGACGAGGTCGTCGTCCTCGCGGTAGACGTCCGCGGCGGGCGCGTACCCCGTCCGCGCGACGGGCGCACCCGCGGGCCGCGTCCAGAGCTGGCGCACGACGCGCTCGGTGGGCAGCGGGCGGAACGGTGCCACGGTGTAGGTGCTGATCATGGTGGTCCTCCAGGTCTTCGTGCCACGGTCGGCCCGTGGCGTCCTGAACTGTCCAACCTTGAGCGTGCCCGGCTCAGTCCCGCGTTCGCGCACGACGAACGGCGTGGTGCCCGACCCCCTCCGCCCGACCCGCGGTCGTCAGCAGAGCGCGACGTGCTGCCACGGCCCCCACGCGGCGGACGACGGCGCGTCGCCCCGCGTCCACCAGCGCGCCTGCCACAGGCTCCCGCCGTGCAGCACCCGGTCGCCGCCGACGTAGACCGTCGTCGCGGACCACGCGGCGAGCGCCGCGTCGTCGCACTCCGCGGGGTGCTCGGGCTCCGGCGTCGGGGTGTCCGTCGGCTCGGGGTCCGGCTCCGGATCGGGGTCCGGGTCGGGCGTCGGGGTGCCGCCCGCGGTCACCACGGGGACGCCGGGGTTCACGAGCCCGTCGCCGCCGACGACCGTGTTGTCGTCCGTCACCGTGACCGGGCAGGTCACGGGGTCGTGCACCGTCACCTCGATCGCGTACCGGCCGCTGCCCGCCGCGCCGGTGAGGTCGGCGTGGTTGCCGCGGAACACCGTCCCGCAGCCCCACCCGGGAGACTGCTGGTGCGTCTGGAAGCCGGACTTCGTCGTGGCCGACCCCACGTTGTGCTCGACGACGTAGTCGTTCCCCTTCACGTCGACCCACGAGTCGTCGTAGTTCGCACCCGTGAGCCCGTCGCCGACGAACGTGTTGCCGGCGATCCGGCCACCCGTGGTCCCCTCCTTGACGTCGACGTTCTCCCCGCGCACGAGCGGACCGATGGTGTTGTCGAGGATCTGCACGTGGTCCGACCGGTCGGAGTAGTCGTTCGCCGAGCCGACGTAGACCCCCTCGCCCATGCCGCGCAGGTTCTGGCCGGTGTCGTGGATCGTCGAGCCGCGCACGACCCCGTACGAGCTCGACGACCGGAAGTGGATGCCCTCCATGTCGAGGTCGTGCACCGTGACGGCGTCGATCGTCACGTGGTCGGACGAGTCGACCATGATGCCCTTCTGCGCGTGCTGGACGGTGATGCCCCGCACGGTCCAGTGGTCGGCGTCGGTGAGGTGCAGGACGTTCCCGCCGCCGCTCGACGTCCGCAGCACGGCCGCGGCGCTCCCGCGCAGCACGACGGGGGCGCTCGCCGTCCCGGCCCGTCCCGTGACCTTGAAGTTGCCGACGTACGTCCCGTCGGCCAGCTCGATCGTCTGGCCCGGCGCGGCGGCGGCCAGCGCCGTCCGCAGCTCGTTCGCGGTGGCGACGTGCACGACGGCGTCGCTCGCCGCCGCGCTCGCGGCGCCGGCGGACGTCCCCGCCAGCCCGGCGGCGGCCACGACGACCATCCCGACGAGCACCGCGAGGTGGCGGCGACGGGGCCGGGGCGAGGTCGAGGGCGGGGCCGGGACTGAGCGGGCGGCGTCGCTGCCGCGTGCGGTGGTGGGCATGGGCCGACGGTGCCGCCGCACCCGCCGCAGGTCAACGGTCAGCGGCCGATCGTGTGGTTCTCCCGCACCGGCGTACGGGGATTCCCTACCGCTCCCAGCGCGCCGGTCGGCGTGGCACGCACGCGGCGGACGCCGGGACGGCCGGGCGGCTCAACCGCGGCGTGCGGTGCGCCGGGCCTTGCGGGCGGCCGCGGCGCGTCCCTCCGCCTCGTCGAGCCGCGCGTCGGCGCCGTCGAGCGACTCCTGGGCCGCGGCCGCGGCGTCGCGCGCCTCGGCGAGCCGCGCGCGCAGGTCCTCGCGCTCGTCGGCGAGCCGGGCCAGCTCGTCCTCGACGCGCCCGAGCTCGTCCTCCACCTGCCCGACGACGTCGCTCGCCGCTCGCACGCGCGCGTCCGCCTCGTCGCGCTCGGCCTCGAGGCGGTCGACCTCGGCCGCCGTCTCCTCGACCTCCCGCTCGGCGGCCGCCGCGGCGTCCTCCTCGGGAGGCGCGTCGTCGTCCGGGCGGGAGGCCCGCGCGGACCGGGCGCCACGCCCGCCGCGCGTCGCGCCCGTCCCCGGGTCTGCGGCTCCTGGCCTGCCCGCGGTGCCGCCGGTCCGCGCCCGGAGCTCGACGACGTCGGCGGGCTCGCCGCCCTCGTCGACGATCCCGAACCCGACGTGCTGGAGGGCCTGCGAGAGCCGACCGGCGCGGACGAGCGCGCCCGCGTCCGGGTCCATGACCGCGGCGGTGAGCGTCTCGGCGAGCCGGTCGAGCGCCGTCGCGGACACCGCCCGGCCGGCGACCTCGCCCGCGTCGCGCAGCTCGCCCACGACGCGCTCCACGCGCTCGCGCCGCAGCCGGTCGAGGGTGCGGATGCGCGTGCGGTCGCGGTCCGTCGTCGCGTCGCGCAGCTCGTCGCCCAGGCTGACGAGCGCCGCGACGTCGTCGGGCCGCTCGCGCGCGACCTGGTTGACGACCCACGCCGCCACGGTCGGCTTCGCGAGCCGCGCCACGCGCTCCGCACCGACGGCGTCCCCCGACGCCTTGATCTCCTTCGCCGCCGCGGTGCGGGCGACGACGAACTGCTCGAGCGGCAGCGCGAAGAGCCCGTCGACGAGCGCGTCGACGTCGGTTCCGTCCCCGACCGGAGCATCGGCGCCGCGCGGGGCCTTCGGACTCATGACGCCCAGCGTCGCACCCCGGTGCCGGACGTGCGCCCGCTCGCCGGGTCCCGGGCGGCGAGCAGCGCCGCGAAGGCCGCCTCGGTGACGACGGGGATGCCGTACCGGCGGGCCGTGCGGGCCTTCGTCGAGAGCGAGTCCGGGTCGGCGGCGACGACGAGCCGGCTCCGGCGCGTCACGTAGGGCCAGGGGGAGAGGCCGGCGGCGCGCACGTCGCGCTCCCAGGCCTCGCGCGTGCGCGACATCGACCCGGTGAGCACGACCTCGTCGCCGTCCGCGAGCACGAACGCCGGGCGCGGTGCGACGGCCAGCTCCGCGGCGAGCCGAGCTCCGAGCGCCGCCTCGACGGCTCCGGCGACGTCGTCGGCGTCGAGGCCGAGCTGGCCCGCGACCTCGTGCAGGGCGGGGTCGTCGCGGACGGAGCTGCCGTCGTCGCGGTCGCCCGCGGAGGTCGCGCCGTCGAGGGCGTCGAGCTCCGCCCGGGCGAGGGCGGTCAGGTAGTCGCGGTGCACGCTCTCGACCGTGGCCCGGTCGAGCCCGGCCCGCCGCGCCTCGGCGAGGAGCGCCGCACGCTCCGAGTGCGAGACGTAGCGGTCGAGGAGCGCGGCGTCGAGCAGGCGCAGGTAGGTCCCGGTGTCGGCGTCCGGGCGCTCGGTCCGTGCGCGCGCGGCACCCGTGCGGGCGCCCGGCGCCGAGTCGAGCCCGGCGAGCCAGTGCCCGTGGGCGCGGCTCGCGCCCCGCAGGACCGGCTCCACGTCGGGGCTCGCGGCGGACAGCGACCACCGCACCCCGTCGGCCGCGGCGCGTGCCACGTCCCAGCACTCGTCGTCGGCCGCCACGTCGAGGTAGTGCCCGAGCAGCCCCGCGGTGGCGCGTGCGTCGCCCAGGGCCGAGTGGACGTCGTCGTGCACGACCCCCACCGCCGCGCAGCACGCGGCCAGTGCGCGCGAGCCCGTGAGGTAGCGGCTCGCGAGCTGCTGCGTGCACAGGCACGCGACGGGGTCGATCGCGGCCGCGATGCCCGCGCGCCCGATCTCCGCCCGCAGGAACCGCGTGTCGAAGGCCGCGTTGTGCGCCACGAGGACGCGACCGGAGAGCAGGCGCAGGAGCGCGGGGGCCACGCGGTCGAACGTCGGGGCGAGCGCGACGTCGGCCGCCGCGATGCCGTGCACGTGCTGAGGCCCGAGGTCGCGCTCGGGGTTGACCAGGGTGGACCACTCGTCCTCGACGCGGCCCGCGTCGTCGACCAGGACCACCGCGACCTCGGCCACCCGGTCGCCGAGGCGAGGGGAGAACCCCGTGGTCTCGAGGTCGACGACGGCGAATCCGGGCACGGGCACAGTCTGCCCGACGCCGCCCACGCCTCGTCACCACCGGGCGGACCGCGCGGCGACCCGTGCACGCGCAGGGGTTTCGCACCGGGCCCCGTGGGCCTACGCTCGCGAGCACACGAGCCTTCGCAGCGTCGCGTCTCGTGTGCGACTCGGCCGGACCCCGACACGACCGGGGTCGGTCGGCGGGGGCCACTGTCGAGGAGGATGCGTGAGACCACGAACGATCGTCCCGTCTGCCGCCGCCGCGAGCCTCGTGCTCGCGGCACTGACCGCTGTACCCGTCGGCGCCCAGCCGCTCGACGCCGCACCCGCAGGCGGCCTGCGTGCCGCCGACGGACCGCCCCCGCTCGAGGACCTCGTCACCGGCGACGCGGTCATGCAGCGGCTCCAGGACTTCCAGGACATCGCGGACGCCAACGGCGGCAACCGCGCGATGGAGACGCCCGGCTACGAGGCGAGCGCCGTCTACGTCGAGGACGCCCTGCGGGCCGCGGGCTACGAGCCCGAGCGCCAGTACTTCACGTTCGAGGACCTGGTCACCGACGACCTGTCCCTCACCGCGGCCGGCGTCGCGGTGACGTCGGACGTGTACCCCGCCGAGTTCGCTCCCGACACCCCGGACGACGGCGTCACGGGCCCGATCGTCCAGCCCGCCGACGCGCTGGTCCAGGGCTGCACCGCCGACACCTGGGACGGGGTCGCCGTGGAGGGCGCCGTCGCGCTGATCAGCCGCGGCTCGTGCCCGTTCGCGGACAAGGCGCTGCACGCCGCGCAGGCCGGCGCCGCCGCCGTGATCCTCTACAACAACACCGACGGGGCACTGAACCCGACCCTCGGCGCGGCGAGCGACGAGTGGGCCCCGACCGTCGGCATCACGCAGGCGGCCGGGCAGGAGATCCTCGCGGCGATCGCGGGCGGTGCCGAGCCGGTCGCGACCTACGACCTGCAGACGCACGTCGAGGAGTTCGAGACGTTCAACGTGCTCGCGCAGACCCCGGGCGGTCGTGACCACAACGTCGTCATGGTCGGCGCGCACCTCGACGGCGTCGAGGACGGGCCGGGCATCAACGACAACGGCTCCGGGTCGGCCGCGATCCTCGAGGTCGCGGTCCAGCTCGCCTCGGCGACCGACGGCGGCCAGGACCTCGAGAACGCGGTCCGGTTCGCGTGGTGGGGCGCGGAGGAGGTCGGGCTGCGCGGCTCGACGCACTACGTGAGCGACCTCGTCGAGAACGACCCCGCGGCGCTCGACGACATCGCGACGTACCTCAACTTCGACATGGTCGGCTCGCCGAACTACATCATCGGCGTGTACGACGCGAACGAGTCGACGTACCCCGCGCCCGTCGAGGTGCCGCCGGGCTCGGCCGAGACCGAGGCGGTGTTCACCGACTACTTCGACGGCATCGACCAGGCGTGGGTCGACACCGAGTTCTCGGGCCGCTCCGACTACCAGGCGTTCATCGAGAACGGGATCCCGGCATCGGGCCTGTTCACGGGGGCGGACGGCTCGAAGACGGCCGAGGAGGTCGCGCTGTTCGGCGGCACCGAGGGCATCTTCTACGACCCGAACTACCACTCGCCGGCGGACACGATCGACAACGTCGACGCGACCGCGCTCGACATCATGTCGCGCGCGATCGGGCACGCCGTCGCGGCGCTGTCCGAGGACACGTTCGCGATCAACGGCGTCGGCAACCCGCGCGTCGACGCGATCGAGGCGGAGGCGCGCTGCCTGAACGGCACCGCGTACGTCGCCGTCCGTGCGACCAACGGGGAGGAGGAGCCCGTGTCGCTGCGCCTCGTCACGCCGTTCGGCCAGCGGGCGTTCGGCCAGGTGGCTCCCGACGCGAACGCGTACCAGTCGTTCTCCACCCGGTCGGCGTCGGTCGACGCCGGCACCGTGAGCGTCGTCGCGCGTCTCGCGGGCGGCGGCGAGAACCACTCGCAGACGTACGACGTCGCGTACGACGCGATCGCCTGCGGCTGACGTAGCGCGCGTCGCACGACGGGCGGGGTCGTCCTCCACGGGAGGGCGGCCCCGTCCGCGTCCGCGTCCGCGGTCGCGCGGCGTGCGCCGCGACGGGTCGGCGCGGTGGGCCCCGCCAGGTCTACGCTGGCCCGCGGTGCGCCGTCGGGAGGCGCGACGGACAGGGGGTCACGTGGCGAAGGAACCGTTCCTCTCGACGACGGACGACGAGCCGGGCGACGGGCCCGACCTGCCGGGCATGACGTCGGGCGACGAGCGCAGCACGCTCGCGCGGCTGCTCGGCGAGAAGCGTCTCCTGCGCGTGCCCAGCCTCCCCGCGGTGCCGCGACCCACGCTCCCGCGGCCGTCGTTCTCGCTGCCCGTCTCGCTCCCCGGCCGTCGTGCGCGGCGCGGCGACGTCGACCCGGCGCCCGAGGCGGCTCCCGAACCTGACCTCGACACCGCGCTCGAGGACGCGCTCGTCGAGGCGCTCGCGGACGACGGTGCCGTGGTCGACGGCGCGGTCGACGGTCCGCTCGACGACGCCGCGGACGACGCAGCGGACGGCGGCGCGTTCGACGAGGTCGTCGCGGAGTGGGTGCGGCGTGCGATCGCCGCCTATCCCCGGCCGTCGTACCCCCTCGAGCGGGAGTGGGACGTGTCGGTCCAGGGGGTCGTGCGGCTCGTCCCGTACGTGCCGCGGTTCGCGACGGCGCCGCTCGCGCTGCTCGACCGGTTCGGCGCCGTGACGATCGGGCCCCGGCGGGTGGGCCTCGACGGCAAGGACGTGGACTGGGACCGGGTCGTCGAGGTCCGCACCGCGCCCGCGTGGACGTGCCTCTCGGCCGAGGCGCTGGAGGTGAACCTCGCGCAGTACGTCGTGGCGCTTCCCCCGCTGCCCGGCCGCGCGTGGGTGCTGCGCAAGATCAGCGAGCTGCTGCTCTCGCTCTACCTCGCCGTGCTGCCGCCGGACGCGGACGGCGACGACGTCGTCGTCGACGCGCACGCGCTCTTCGGCGTGACCGGCGCCGAGGGAGGTGACGCGGACCAGCCCGACGGCGACGCGGACGCGGCCGACGCGGACGCGCGGCCGGACCCGATGTTCGACCGGGTGGTGACGCAGGTCGTCTACCGGCGGCGGTTCGGGACGGGCGAGGCGCAGGCGAGCACGACGTCCGTCCTGCTCCAGCTCGCGCTGCGCGGCGCGACGGACACGATCGTCCGCACGGCCGCGGAGCGCGGGGTCGAGGTCGTGCACGTGCGGGCGGAGGACACGAGCGTCGGGTCGGTCGTGGCGCGCGCGGCGACGTGGCGCCGCACGGCGCTCGACCTGCGTGCGCGCGTGGACCGGCGCCTCGGGCGCTGACGGCTACCGGTCGAGCGCCTCGAGGATCGGCGTGTGGCCCGCGGTGAAGCGGACGAAGCGGCCGACCGTCGCGGGGGTGCGCACGGCCTGCGCGACGACCATCGCGACGTCCGCGCGCGAGACCTGCGAGGCCGCGCCGCTCGGGACGTCGTCGGCGCCGTCGAGCCCGTCGGCACCGTCCCCGACGACGCGGATCGCGCCGGTCGGGTCGTCGTCGGTGAGCGTGCCGGGCCCGAGGATGGTCCAGTCGAGGTCGGTGCCGCGCAGGTGGTCGTCGGCGGCGAGCTTGGCGTCCGCGTAGGCGAAGAAGCTCGAGTCGGGGTCGACGCCGTGGTCGGGCACGGACCCGATCCACGACACCATGACGTATCGACCCGCCCCGGCGGCCGCGGCGGCGTCCATCGAGCGGCCCGCGGCGTCGCGGTCGACGGCGTAGGTGCGCTCCGGGCTCCCGCCGCCCGCTCCGGCGGACCACACGACGGCGTCGAACCCGCCGAGCGCGGCGGTGAGCTCGTCGACGGAGGAGTGCTCGACGTCGAGCAGGAGCGGCTCGCCGCCCAGGCGGCGGACGAGCGGGAGCTGTTCCTCGGCGCGCACGATCCCGGTCACGTCGGCGCCGTGGTCGACGAGGATCGGGACGAGCAGCCGGCCCACCTTGCCGTGGGCACCGACGAGGGCGATCTTCATGCGGCGGACTCCTGTCTGCTGGCGTCGAGATCGGCCCGAGCGGGCGAGATCGACCCCCGGGAGGCCGACCTCGAGACGGTCAGGCCGATCTCGCGGTGAGGATCCCACCGTGCTCTCCCGAGGCCGACGCCGCCACCCGGGACGGCGTCAGGGCGCGGGAAGCGTCAGGGGCACTGCCGCGCGTGGGGCGCCGCGGCGAGCGTCACGGTCGCCGACCCCCGGAGGAGGTCTCCGCCCGCAGGATCCTGGGCGCACACCGTCCAGCCGTTCGACGCACCCGGCAGGGTGCCCGCGCCCGGGTCGCGCGCATCGACCACGACGACGCTCGCGGCGCCGCGCTTCTCGAGGTCCGCGCGTGCCTGCTTGAGCCTGGTCTCCACGAGGTTCGGCATCGGGAACGCGGGCTCGATCTCGACCGAGACCTCGACACCGTCGGACCCGCCGGGCGGGACCGGGGCTCCCGGCCCGGTGGTCGGGGAGCCGGTGGGCTCGTCGGTGGGCTCGGTCGTGGGGCCGGTGGTGGGCGTCGCGGTCGGGATCGCGGTGGGCGACGGCGTCGGCGTCCCGGGACCGCCGGGCAGGGCCTCGGCGCGGCACCCGGCCAGCGCCGCCACGGCCACGGCGGCGAGCACGACGGCGCGCGCGCGTCGCGGCACCGCCAGGCCCGAGCGAGCCTCGCGATGCGCTCCGCGCTGCTGCGAGATGTCCTTCTGCGTCCGGCCCGTCGTCGTCGACGGTGCCGTCGTTCGTCCTGCCACCACACGTGCCCCCGGTTGCCCCTGCGAACTTCCCTGCGTCTTCGAGGGTACGTGACGGTCGTGGAGGCTGCGGCCGGGGGAGGCGTCGAGGGCGGGTGATCCCTGGAGCGGGCCTCAGCCGCGACCCGGAGCGGTGCGCTTGGGCGGCCGGACGGTCGGGACGTCGCCGACGATGGGGATCGGGCGGCGGTGGAACGGGAACCCGTAGCGCGTGACCAGACCGGCGAGCGTCGTCAGCCGGTTGCGCGGCCCGATGAGCCCCATGATGTGGACGAACAGCCACGCGAGCCACGCGACGCCGCGCGTGAGCCGCAGCCTGCCCACGACCTCGGCGATGGCCGCACGCCGCCCGATGACCGCCATGGTGCCCTTGTCGAAGTACCGCAGGGACGTCGTCGGGCGCCCGGCGAGCAGCGCCTCGATGTTGCGCGCGACCTGCGCACCCGCCTGGATCGCGGGCTGCGCGAGCTGCGGCAGCCCGGCCGGGGAGACCGCGATGTCACCGGCCGCGAACACGCCCGGCAGGCCCTCGACCTGCAGGTCGTCGCCGACGACGACGCGCCCGCCCTCGCCGCGCGGCAGACCCCAGTCGTCGACCTCCTCGTGCGGGTGGACGCCCGCCGACCAGACCGTGAGGTCGGAGCGGATGCGCGTGCCGTCGGTGAGCACGACGGCGTCCGGCAGCACCTCGGCGACCCCGGCCCCCAGGTGCAGACCGACGCCGCGGCGGCGCAGCTCGTCGGCCGCGTACCGGCGCAGCTTCGGGTGGAAGGACTTGAGCACCTCGCCGCCGCGCTGGACGATCTTCACCTCGAACGCGTCGCCGTGGATCTCCGGGTAGGCGGGGCGCAGGCCCGCGGTGCGCAGCTCGGCGAGCGCCCCCGCGACCTCGACGCCCGTCGCGCCGCCGCCCACGACGACGACGCGCAGCCCCTCGTCGGTCCCGGGGTTCGCCGCCGCCTTCTCGAGCCGGATGAACAGGGTGTCGCGGATCTTCATCGCCTGGGACCGCGAGTACATGGGGAACGAGTTCTCCTTGGCGCCCGGGGTGCCGAAGAAGTTGGCCGTGACGCCGTTCGCGACGACGAGGTAGTCGTAGTCGACCCACTCGTCGTTGAGCAGGCGGATGCGCCGACCCTCGTGGTCGATGCCGACGAGGTGCTCGTGCACGACCCGCACGTTCTTCTGCTGGAGCCGCAGCCCGCGCAGGAAGTAGGTGACGTCGCCCGGGTTCAGGCCGCCCGTCGCGACCTGGTAGAGCAGCGGCTGGAACGTGTTGTAGACGCGCCGGTCCACGAGCGTCACACGCACGGGTGCTTTCGCGAGCCCCTTGACGACGGCGAGACCGGCGAACCCGGCGCCGACCACCACGACGTGCGGCAGCGGGTCGGGGTCCGCCGGACCAGGCGCAGCGGTGACGGGCTCGGGCACGGGGCCTCCTCGGGGCGACGGGGTGGGAGAGCGCCGGTGCCCGCCCGCCTGCGTCGCGGACGTCGCCGACGACGTCTGCCAGGTTACGGCGAACCCCGCCCCCGCGCCGAACGGCCGGCCGTGGTCCCCGAGGTAGAGCCGTGGTCTGCCGAGGTAGAGCCGTGGTTGCGCGAGGTAGAGCCGTGGTTGCGCGAGGTAGAGCCGTGGTTGCGCGAGGTAGAGCCGTGGTTGCGCGAGGTAGAGCCGTGGTTCCTGTGCCCGACGGCGTGTGGTCGCCCTGGGTGGTCGGGGTGGGTGGTGGTGCCGCGTCTTCCATCCGCCGCTCGTTCCTCGCGGCTCCCGCCAGGCCCGCCACGACGCGGCACCACCACCCACCCCGCCCGACGTCGTCTCACCCTGGTCCTTACTCACCCGGGCACCCGCAGGCCCCGCACGACCTGGGTTCTCCTTCGGCGGACCACGGCTCTACTCCGGCCGACCAGGGTTCTCCCTCGGCAGTTGCCGGGTCGGGGCGGGGGTGTCAGGCGCGGTGGTGCTCGACGTCGTCGCGGCCCAGGAGGTCCTCGCGGACGACGCGGCGCAGGACCTTGCCGATCTGGGAGCGCGGCAGCTCCGGCACGACGGCGAGCGTGCGGGGCAGGGCGTAGCGGGCCAGGCGCTTCTCGCCCCACTCGCGCACGGCGGCGAGGTCGACGCGCGGAGGCGAGGCCGCGTCCGCGTCGTCGAGCACGACGACGGCGGCGACGTGCTCGTCGGAGCCGTTGCCGGGGACGCCGACGACCGCGACGTCCCGGACGCCGGGCATCCCGCGCAGGTGGTCCTCCACCTGGGAGGGGTACACCTTGAACCCGCCGGTGACGATCATCTCCTTGATGCGGTCGACGAGCGTGACGAGGCCGGCGTCGGGGCCGTCGAGCGCGACCCGGACGACGTCGCCGGTGCGCAGCCAGCCGTCGTCGAGGAGCTGGTGCGCGGTCTCCTCGGGGCGGTTCCAGTAGCCGCGGAACACCTGCGGGCCGCGGACGAGCAGCTCGCCGCGCACGGTGCGCGGCGCGGCGGGGTCGTCGGTGGGCTCGGGGTCGGCGTCGCGCAGGTTCCCGGCGTCGAGCGCGTCGGCGTCGACCACGCGGATCTCGGTGCTGGGGAAGGGGAGGCCGAGCGTGCCGGGGCGGCGGTCGTCCGAGCAGGGGTTGCCGAGCGAGATCGGGGAGGTCTCGGTCATGCCGTAGCCCTCGATGAGCAGCCCGCCCGTCGCGTCCTCCCACCGCCGCGCGGTCTCGGCGGTGATCGGCATGGCGCCCGCGAACGCGAGGCGGATCGAGGTGAGGTCGCCGCCCGCGCCCGGCGCCGCGCCCGCCGCGATGACGATGCGGTCGAACATGGGCGCGACGCCCGGCAGGAACGTCGCGGGGCGGCGCGCCTGCGCGGCGACGAACGCCTGGGGGTCGAACTTGGGGAACGCGACGAGCGTCGCGCCGATGCGCGCGGGCAGGGTGAGGCAGAACGTCAGCCCGAACGCGTGGAAGAAGGGCAGCACGCCGTAGACGGTCTCGGCGCCCTCCTCGAACGTCGCCCACGCCTGGCCCTGCTCGACGTTCGCGACGAGGTTGCGGTGCGTGAGCACCGCGCCCTTGGGGGTGCCCGTGGTGCCGCCGGTGTACTGGAGGAGCGCGACGTCGTCGGCGCCCGGGTGGGGGAGCGCCGGCGGGAGAGCACGTGCCCGGCGCACGAGGTCGTGCCAGTCGGGGACGCCGGCGGGCACGGGGCCGCGCAGCGCGTCGCGCTGGGCCCGGGCGCGGGCGACGGGCAGGCGCAGCGCGAGGCGGCTCCCGCGGGGCAGGTCGCGCGCGATGTCGAGGCCGACGACCGTGCGCAGGCCCGGCGTGTGCGCGCGGGCCTCGAGCACGGCAGGGACGGTCTTGGTCCACACGACGGCGACGCTCGCCCCGGAGTCGGCGAGCTGGTGGGCGAGCTCGTCGGCGGTGTAGGTGGGGTTGTGCTCGACGACGACGGCACCGAGACGCTGGACGGCGTAGAACGCGACGACGTGCGACGTGCCGTTGGGCAGCACGAGCGCGACGCGGTCGCCGTGGCGCACCCCGAGGTCGTGCAGGGCGCTCGCGGCGCGCTCGACCTGCGCGACGAGCCGGGCGTAGGTCGTGGTCGCGCCGAAGAAGTCGACCGCGACGCGGTCGGGCCAGCGCTCGGCCGCGCGGTAGAGGGCGGCCGTGACCGGCTCGTCGGGGACCTCGACGTCCGTCGGGACGCCGGGGGCGTAGCGGTCGGTCCACGGCCTCGTCGCCAGAGTGTTCACTACGCCACCGTAACCTACGGTTGCGTAGGTTGTGTGTGCGGCCCGGGAGCGGTCATCGGTCCTTCGCGTAGGCGAACAGGTGCCTCTCGCGCGTCGTCGCCAGCGCGACGACAACGCCTGTCGCGCCACCGACCAGCACGGACAGGACCACGCGCGTGCCGAGTACCGCTCCGACCAGCAGGTCACCGTCGCGGCCGAACCAGGCGAGCGAGAGCGCCATCCCGACCGCCGTCGCCGGAGCCGTCCAGAACGTCGACTCCAGCGCCACGATCGTCCACAGGTCGCGTCGTCGCATCCCGTCGTGGAGCGCCGTGGCGAGCTCCACCCGCCGAGCACGGACGGCGACGAACGCGACCACGGCGGCGACCAGGCCGACGAGGAGCCCTCCGAACCGGGTGACGCGCTCTCGGTACAGGCCGGCACCGTCGAACTCGGCACCCAGGGTGGGGTTGAGCTGCTGCACCTGGGGGACGTCGTCGGCGTCACCGCCGGGCCGGAGCACCGTGAAGAGCAGGGGGTTCAGGTCCGTGGTCAGCGGCCACGCCTCGACCCAGCACTCGTCGAACGGTGCGTCGGTCCCGGTGACGCCGACGGCGAGGTACCCGTAGCCGTCGCGTCGTCCGTCGCGCGGGTAGACGTAGGTGCCCGCCAGGCGGGACGCCCCGGTCGTCGTCGCGAGGCGGTCGCCGACGGTGGTGCCGAGCGTCGTGGCGGCGTCGGCGGCCAGGATCAGCCCCGGTCCACCGTCGGTCGTGGCGCCGACCACGGACGCGAACCCCGGGCTCGCGTCCGCGACCGGCATGGGCGCACCCGGCAGCGCGACGGCGGCGACGGACTCGCCGGGCCGGAGGGTGAGCGCACCGGCAGCGTGCACGCCGGGCAGGTCGCGCAGCGACTCGCACCGCGCGCCGTCGACCCGGCCCGGCGCCGAGATGGTGAGGACCGAGGCGCCAGCGGCCCGGAAGGCCGCGGCCTGCCGCTCGAGCGCCGCCACGGTCGAGATCTCGGCGCTCGACGCGATCACCACCAGGCCGGTCAGCACCAGCGCCAGGGTGACGGACCTCGCCGTCCCGGTGGAGGTGTTGCGCCACGTCTCGCGGAGGATCGAGCGCAGCCTCATGCGGCGGCGTGGAGCGTCAGGTCGACGTGGTCCGAGCACGAGTCCCGGGTCGCGACGTCGTGGGTCGCGACGACGATGATCGTCCCGGGCGAGCGCAGGGCGCCGAGCGACTCGTTGACGGTGCGGGCGGTCGGCAGGTCGAGCTGCGCGGTCGGTTCGTCGACGAGCAGGAGCCCGGGTTCGGACGCGATGGCTCGTGCCAGCATCAGACGCTGTGCCTCGCCTCCCGAGAGGCGGCGGAACTGTTGCTGCGCGACGCCCTCCAGCCCGAACCTGCCCAGGAGCTCGACGGATCGACGCTCAGCCTCCTGCGGGCGCAGGCCGCGCACGAGCAGGGGGAGGACGACGTGATCGAGCGCCGTGCGCCGAGGCGTCCCGTGAGGGTTCTGGAACACCCAGCCGGTGCGCCCGACGCCGTCTCGGTGGACGGCACCCGCGCGGGGAGTCTCCCACCCGGCGAGCAGGCCGAGCAGGGTGCTCTTGCCCGACCCCGACGGGCCGGTGAGCGCGTACGTGCGACCTGGCCGCAGGTCGAGCTCGAGCCCGCGGAAGAGCCATGGTCGCCCGGGGAAGTGGTGCCCGAGGCCGGTCGCCGTCACGCGCACGGGGCGTCCCGTCGGGGCGAGGTGTCCACGGCGGGAGGCGGCGCGTCGTCGAACAGGACGAACGTCTGCCCGAGCTCGGACCCCACGACTCGCAGCGGGTGGGGCACGGCGTCCGTGGTCACGCACGTCGTGCCGTCCGGCGCCGTGAGCACCGCTGAGGGTGGGACGACCGACACGTCGACCGGTTGCGCCAACCGCAGCTGGCCGACGGGGGCCTCGTCCCCCGTGCCGACCTGTTGGAGCGAGGGTGCCGCGTCGAGCTGGGAGAGGAGTCCCGGGTCGGTGATCGGGCTCTGCGGCTCGATCGCGACGTCGATCCCGTCGACCCGGAGCGTGCGCGCGCCGGCGACGAGGTCGGACGGTGCGTCGTCACGGAGGGCGACGCTCGTGAGCGTGCCGGGCGTGGTGACGATCTCGGCACCCGCCTCGAGCGGACCGCCCGTCGAGACCGAGCATCCCGCCACGACGACCGAGGGCGCGGGGATCCAGAGGAAGCGCTCGCGCGAGACGGACGTGAGGGACGTGGGATCGCCGAGGCCGTCGAGGAGGTCCTCGACGGCCCGCAGCGTCTTCGTGCCGAGCGTGCCGGTCACCTCGACCGTGTGCCCCAGGCGCGTCAGCTCCTCCTGGAGCGCTCGCACGTCGTTGCCCTGCGCGCCCACGGGAAGGTCTCGCCACAGGGGAAGGGTGGTCGCGAGCACGACGACGGGCGCGTCGTCGAGCCAGAGGGGCGCGGTGCCGGACTCGAGCGTCGTACCGGGGCGGCAGTCGAAGCGGGTGACGAGGCCGGAACCGGGAGACGTCAGGGCGGACTCCTCGCCGCGGGAGACCTCGAGCCGGACGGAGCGCACGTCGTCGAAGGTCGCGCTCTGGACCGGGAAGCTCGTGACCGGGCTCGGCGACCGGAGCGGTACCGGGACGGCCGGGGACGTCCACGCGGCACCGAGAGCGGTCCCGACGGCGACGAGCGTCAGGGCGCCGACCGCCCACAGGCCTGCCTTGGCAGGGCTGGGGCGCTCACTCACCGGCCAGGCCGAGCGGGTCGCTCGAGCACGTCGTCAGTGCGTCCCGGACCTCGGTCGTCAGAGCAGCGAGGTCCGAGAACCGGCCCTCCATGTCGGCGAGGTAGTCGTCCGCCGAGTAGCCGGCGGGCGCGACCCCCTTGCCGACCAGGCACTCGGCCATGATCGTGGGGACGTCGAGGTTCTGCGGGTTCTGCGCCATGATGTCGTGCAGGGCTCCGACGGTGTCGGCGCCCGACTCCCGCTCGCAGGTCTTCACGACCTCGTACGGGTCGCCGCCACCGGGGAGGGGCGAGGCCTCGTACGAGCCGTCGGGCTCGAAGCCGGAGAACGTCACGCCCTCGCCCTCGAGGCACGTGCGGAACTTCTGCTCCATCTCCGCGTACTCCGCGTCCGTGATCTCTTCGTCGGCGATCGCCTGACGGGCGAACTCGGACTGGCTGTCGGCGTAGAACGCGGCGAACTCGGCCGCGTACGGCCCGTCGAACGGCGGGACGTCGACGGCGTCCCCCGACGACCCGGTCGGGCCGCAGCCCGCGACGAGGAGCGACGTCACGGCGACGAGGGCGGTGACCGAGAGACGGACGAACGGGTGCGGAGTCAAGGTTCTCCTCGGGCGTGGTGCGGTGAGCGGTGACGGGCCAGGGTGCCGTCGACGGCGGCCGACGGCACCCGGCCGGGTGCTACGCGACGTCGTAGTACGCCTTGTTCCCGAACAGTCGGACCTCGTCCCACTGGTAGGACGTGGTGTTCGCCCGGTGCCAGCCCGAGCTGCGCAGGCCGTTCTGCCCGTAGGTCGAGGACTTGTGGATCAGGCTGGGGTGGTAGTAGTGCGACCAGACGTCCTTGGTGTCCGCACCGTGGTCCCACCGGCCCCCGACGGACGGGTAGCTGATCGCCGCGCCCGCAGGGCCGGCTGCTCCGAGCGTGACGCCCAGGACGAGCGTCGCGGACAGGACCGTGGTCATGATCTTTCTCATCAAATCCCCCAAAACGGTTGGTTGGTCAGGAGGTGTCTAGCGTTCCGCCAAGGCGCTCGCCGACGTGTCCGTGATCCGAGACGCTGGGGTCCGCCGCCGGTCTGCTCGTGCTCGTCAGCCTGCCAGGGCGCGGTCGAGCGCCGCACGCCCCGCGGGCCCCCAGTGGGCCTTGCCGCCGGGCAGGCCGCGGTCCCCGTTCTGCCCCATGAGCAGGAGGAAGAGGGCCTTGAGCGCCGCCAGCCCGCGGGCGCGCAGGACCGTCGCCTCGTCCGCTCGCGCGTACGAGTCGAAGAACCGCGCGGCGGTGCCGGCGGGCAGCAGCACCCAGGCGGCGGCGAGGTCCCACGCCGGGTCGCCCGCGAACAGGTCGCCGAAGTCCACGACCCCCGCGAGCGTCCCGTCCGCGACGACGACGTTCGCGGGGTGCAGGTCCCCGTGCACCCACACGGGCGGTCCTGCCCACGCGGGGGCCGCGACGGCGTCGTCCCAGACGGACCGGACGGCGGCGGCGTCGTCGGGGGCGACGGCGCGCAGGAACCCCTCGAAGCCGTCCGTGGCGTCGCGGGGGTGGGCGCCCCGGTCCGTGGGCGTCGGCGCGTCGGCGGGCGCCGGGACGTGCAGGGCGCGGAGGAAGCCCGCCAGAGCGTCGGCGGCGTCCGCGCCCCGGGTGATCGTGCCGTGGTCCAGCGGCTCGCCGGGGACCCAGGTCATCACGGTCCAGTGCCGGGGGAGGCGCGCGGACGGCTCGCCGTGCCGCACCGGGACGGGCACGGGGAGCGGGAGGCGCGGGGCGAGGACGGGCAGCCACCGTCGTTCCTTGAGCTGGGGCTCCGGCGTCGGGTCCCTGCGCTGCACGCGCACGGCCAGGTCGTCGCCGAGCCGCCACATCTGGTTCCCCCAGCCGCCCGCGACCTCGCGGAGCGGCAGCCCGGCGAGGTCCGGGTGCTGCGCCGCCAGAGCCGCGCGGACGAGGTCGGCGGTGATCGCGGTCTCCGTGGCGCTCATGCGCGCCCACGGTACCTCGGGGGCGACACCGACGCGGCGGCACCTACGCGGCGACGTCGCCCTTCAGGGAGTCGCGCCCCGCGACGGAGTGCCGGTAGCCGTAGAACGCGTAGATCACCAGGCCCACGACGACCCAGCCGAGGAAGCGGAGCCACGTGAGCGTCGTGAGGTTGGCCATGAGCCACAGGCACGCGACGCCGGACACGATCGGCAGCACGGGCGACCACGGCACCTTGAACGAGCGCTGCAGGTCGGGGCGCGAGCGGCGCAGGATCGGGATGCCGAAGCTCACGAGGACGAACGCCGAGAGCGTCCCGATGTTGATCATCTCCTCGAGCAGCTCCACCTGGGACAGCCCGGCGATGAGCGCCACGACGATCCCCACGCCCACCTGCAGGCGGATCGGCGTGTGGTACCGGTGCGAGGTCCGGGAGATGCCGCGAGGGAGCAGGCCGTCGCGGCTCATCGCGAAGACGACGCGCGTGAGCCCGAGCAGCAGCACCATGATCACCGTCGTCAGCCCGATGAGGATGCCGACGGAGATGACCCGTCCGGCCCAGTCGGCGCCCACGAGGATGAACGCCGTCGTCAACGAGGGCGCGTCGGACTCCGCCAGCTCGGTGTACGACACCATGCCGGTCACGACGAGCGTCACGAGGATGTACAGGACCGTGACGATCGCGAGGCCGCCGAGGATGCCGCGCGGGAGCGTGCGCTGCGGGTCCTTGGCCTCCTCGGCCGTGGTCGCGACGACGTCGAACCCGATGAACGCGAAGAACACGAGCGCGGCGCCTGCGAGCAGGCCCATGACGCCGTACGTCGTGGGCTCGAGCCCCGTGAGGAAGCCGACGAGCGGCTGCTCGAGCGCCGACTGCTCCGGCGCGGGCTGGGCGGGCGGCACGAACGGCGAGTAGTTCGACGCGTCGACGAAGAAGAACCCGACGACGATGACGAACAGCGTGATGCCGACCTTGATGACCGTGAACACGCTGTTGACGCGCGTGCTGAGCTTGGTGCCGATCGCGAGCAGCGTGGTGAACACCGCGACGATGAACACCGGCCCCCACTCGAGGTCGACGGGGCCGATCGGGATCGTCAGCGGGAGGTCGATGCCGAACAGCCCGAACGCGTCGCCCAGGTACACGCCCCAGAACTTCGCGATCACCGCCGACGCGAGCAGCATCTCGAGGATGAGGTCCCACCCGATGATCCACGCGACGAGCTCGCCCATGGTCGCGTAGGAGAACGTGTACGCCGACCCGGCGACGGGGATCGCGGACGCGAACTCGGCGTAGCACATGACGGCGAGCGCGCACACGATCGACGCGATGACGAACGAGACGATGACGCTCGGTCCCGCGTAGTTCGCGGCGGCCGTCGCGCCGACGGAGAAGATCCCTGCGCCCACCGCGACCGCGACCCCCAGGACCGCGAGGTCCCAGGTCGTCAGGCTGCGCTTGAGCGACCGCTCCGGGTCGTCGATCGCCGCGAGCGAGTCCTCGACGGACTTGCGGCGGAACAGGCCGGTCCTCGTGGCCACGGGTGCGCCTCCCCGGCGTCGGTGACAGGTCCGTCCATTGAACCGGTCCCGCGCCCACGTCGCGCGGCGGGCGGCCCGGCCTCCCGCCCGGGTCCTGCGACCGTCAGGCCGGGTGCCAGCGTGCTCCCCACCGGCGGGTCAGGCGGCCGCCCGACGTCGCGGCGTGCGCGCGCACCCCGGCCTCGACCGCGTCGGCCACGTCGTGCGCGGCCGCGTCGGTGTCGGCGAGGAAGCGGACGGTCACGCGGGCCTCGCCGCGCACGACGCCGACGTCGTACGCCTCGACCGTGGTCAGGTCGCGCGCCGCGGCCGCGGCGGCGGGCAGCACGGCCTCGGGGTCGGCGCCCGGGCGCAGCAGGCCCACGGCGAGGGTCACGCGGTACGACGGCACGACTCAGCCGAGCTCCGGCAGCCCGGCCTCGTCGCACGGGTCGAGGTCGACCGGGCCGGACACGTCGAGGCGGACCAGGTCGCCGTCGGCGGTGACGCGGACCGACCATCCCGCCGGGTCCTCGGCCTCGACGGAGGCGGACCCGCCGTGCTCCGCCTCGACGACGTCGGACGGCTCGCCGAACCCGTGCTCGTCGAGCACCGGGGCGAGCGCGTCGGCGACGTCGGCGAGCCGGTCGTAGCCCTCGCCGCCCGCGCGCGTGGTGCTCGCGTCGGGGAGGAAGACGACGCAGCGGCCGTCGTCCTGCGCCGTCGCCGAGGCGCTGCCGTCGTCGGCCCAGCCGTCCGCGCCGTAGACGTCCTCGACGGCGGCGAGGACGTCCTGCCGGGTCTGTTCGTATCCCGTGACGGCGTCCGGGGCGGGCGGCGGCTCCGCCGGCTCGGCGTCGCCGCCGCACGCGGAGAGCACGGCGAGCGCGCCCAGCGCGAGCACCGCCCCCGCGGTCCGCGTCGTCGCGCCCCGGCGCCGTGTCGTGGCCTGCTCCATCATGCTCCCCCTCGGTCGTCGCGTGCGTCGTCCGCGGGGGACGCTACCAGCGCGCACCGACGCGAGGTCAGAGGTGCGGCCCGCGCGGGGATGGGGAGCGCGCACCATGGACCGGCGTGGGCGGACGGCGGTACCGTCTCGGCGACCTGCGGGCGAGGGGGAGACATGAGCGGGATGTACGGGGCGGACGTCGCACAGCTGCGACAGCTCGGACAGCGGTTGTCCGAGGCCGCCGACAGGTTGACGACGCTGCGCGGCGAGCTCGACGCGCTGGTGACGTCCAGCCCCTGGGAGGGGCCGGACGGCGACGCCCTGCGCGGCGAGTGGTCCACGTCGCACGCACCGGCCGTCGCGGCGGTCGGGGCGGTCCTCGGCGACGCCGCGACCGCCGTCGTGCGCCAGGCGGACCAGCAGGAGAGCGCCAGCACCGACGGCGCCGGCGGATCCGGCGCCGGCGGATCCGGTGGAGGCTCCGGCGGGTACGGCGGCGACCGTGGCACGCCGGGGGAGGACGGCGACCGGCCCGGCGACCCGGACCTCACCGACGACCTCGGCGACTACGAGGACGTCCCGCCGATCGACCTCGAGAACGAGGACTTCTCGATCGACGACATCAACCAGGGCCAGGTCGGGGACTGCTGGTTCCTCGCCGGCCTGGGCGCCGTCGCGACGACCGACCCGGAGTTCCTGCGCGAGCACATCAGGCTCAACGACGACGGCACGTACACCGTGACGATGTACAAGGACGGCGAGCCGGTCGAGATCGTCGTGGAGCCGACGGTGCCGGAGAACGGCGTCGGCGGTCAGAACGGCGAGCCGAACTGGGTGTCGATCTACGAGAAGGCGGCGGCAGAGTACTTCGGCGGCGACTACGAGGACATCGACGGCGGGCACTCCGACGACGCGTTCGAGGCCATCACGGGCCGTCCGGCCGAGCGGTCGGGCGAGCTCAGCCTGTCCGACATCCAGGACCGGCTGAAGGACGGACCGGTCGCGGTGGGCACCGAGGACGACGACGCGTTCTGGTGGTGGGAGGACGAGGTCGACGACAGCCGCATCGTCCCCAACCACGCGTACGTCGTCACCGAGGTCAAGGAGGTCGACGGCGAGATGAGGATCCACGTCGTCAACCCGTGGGGGCCCGGGGGCGGCATGCTGGACGGCGAGCAGAAGGTCGGCGACCTCTGGCTCACCGAGCAGGAGTACAAGGAGAACTTCGACTCCGTCTACTCGGGAGGCTGACGCATGGCAGGCAACGACGAGGTGCGCCGGGCGCGCGTGCCCCAGGGAGCGCAGGCGGAGTTCGCCGACGTGCGGGTGGGCGTCATGCGCGTCGGGGTCGGCGCCGGGCGCGCGCTCGCGCAGCTCGCGGTTCGCTCGCCGCGCGGCGAGGACGTCCTGCGGGCGGACCTCGGGGACGCGATCGACCTGCACGGCGCGGGCATGCTCCACGTCGACGACGTGGAGGGCGAGCCGGGGAGCTCGGGCGGGGCCGTGACGTTCACGTTCACGCCCGCCTGAGCCGCGCCGTCGGCCCGGGCGCTCAGCCCGCCGCGCCGGCGGCGAGCACGGCGACGAGGAAGTCGGCGTCCGGGGTCCACGGGCGCAGGTCCCACGTCGCGAGGGCGACGTCGAGGTGCAGCCCCGCCTCCGCGGCGTCGGCGAGGAACCGCTCGGGCGGGTAGCCGCGCCCGGTGCCGAAGCCGACGACGGCGCGACCGTCCGGGGCGAGGTGCGCCCGGAAGCGGCGCAGGACCTCGACCTCGGTGCCCGGCGCGAGGAACGTCACGACGTTGCCCGCGCACACGATCACGTCGAACGGCTCGGCGACGCCCTCGGCGGGCAGGTCGAGCTCGGCCAGGTCGCCCACGCGCCAGTCGGGCCCCGGGTGGTCGGCGCGCGCGGCCTCGACCAGCACCGGGTCGACGTCGACCCCGACGACCGTGTGGCCGCGCGCGAACAGCTCCGCGCCGACCCGCCCCGGCCCGCACCCCGCGTCGAGCACCCGCGAGCCCCGGGGCAGCATGGCGTCGACCAGCCGGGCCTCGCCCGCGAGGTCGGCGCCGCGCGCGGCCATCGCCCGGAAGCGTTCGACGTACCAGGTGGAGTGCGACGGGTCGGCGGCGGTCTTCTGCTCCCAGCGCGAGGGACGGGTGGCGCTCATGCCACCGACGCTACCCGTGCGGGGTGAGACCGGTCCCGTGACCTTGGTCCCCGGTGTCCTGGGCCACCTCGCGCTGAGAGAATCGAGGGATGTCTCCCGCTGCACCGTCCGCCTCGCCGACCGACCTCCCCGCGTCTCACGGCACCGCGCCCGTGACCGCCCTCGCCTCCAGCGCCCCGACGGGCGAGGTCCTCGCGGTGTGCCGCGTGCACGCCCTCCTGCCCGACGCCGGCCCGGTCGGCGTGACGGCGATCGACAAGCGGCCCGTCGACGGGCCGGTGAAGGTGCGACGCCTCGGTCTCTACGCCGACCTCCAGGCCGACCGTGCGAACCACGGCGGTGAGGAGCAGGCCGTCTACGCGTACGGGCAGGACGACACCGACTGGTGGGTCGGGCAGCTCGAGCGCGAGATCCCGCCGGGCCTGTTCGGAGAGAACCTGCGCGTGCGGGGCATCCCCGTGAGCGGGGCGGTCGTGGGGGAGCGCTGGTCCGTGGGCTCTGCGCTGCTGGAGGTGACCCTGCCCCGCACGCCGTGCTCGACGTTCGCGCGGCGGCTCGGCGAGGACAAGTGGGTCAAGCGGTTCACCGCCGCGAACCGGACGGGTGCGTACCTGCGGGTCGTGCGCAACGGCGAGCTGCGGGCGGGGGACGCGGTGACGGTCTGCTACCGGCCCGAGCACGGCGTGACCCTCGCCGACTGGTTCGGGGCGTGGAACGCGCGCGGCGCGGACCCGGAGCGCGCGGCGGGGATCGCGCGCCGGCTCCTCGTCGCGCACCTCGAGGGCGACATCCGGCTGTCCGACGAGCTGCGTGCCCGCGCCGAGATCGCCGCCGGGCGGCGCATCGAGGACTGAGCAGGCGCGCGTCCCACCTGCGGCGACGCCGGAGGGAGCGTCGTGGCGGCGAATTCATGCGGGCCGCTGACAAACTGGCGCTGCTCCACTACGCTCCTGCTGAGCGCTCACTCGTATCAATGTCGATCAAGCAGGGAGCACGACATGAAGAAGTTCCTCAGCGCCGCCCTCGTGGCAGGTCTTCTCGCGACCGGAGCCGTCGCCGTCACGGCGCCGGCCGCGTCCGCCGCGGTCGTCGGCTGCCGCGTCAACGGCCCCACCATGAACGGGGCGACGGCGAGCGTCACGAACCTCAGCTGCACGAGGGCGCGCGTCGTCGTGAAGTACGTCTCCAACGGTCAGGTCAAGGTGGCGTACGGCGCCTGGGCGACCAAGGGCGGCGTCTCGCGCGCGAGCGCGCCGTCGGTCAGCTCGATCGTCTCCGTCTCCGCGGACGGCGGTCTCTGACCTCTCGCGGCAGTACGTGCGGCCCGCCGACGACCACCCTCCCGGGAGTCGGCGGGCCGTGCTGTCAGCGCTCCGCGCGCGGGATGCGGGGGGCGCGCGGGCCGCGCGGCGGCTCGTTCGGCGGCCACTCGCCGTCGTCGGAGCCGTCGTCGGCCGTGAAGAGCAGGTCGTGCAGGCGGACCTGCACGTTCTCGACGTCGGGGACGTCGTGCAGGTTCAGGCCCGGCTTGTCGGTCGCGTCGGAGATGACGAGCGTCCCGCAGCCGAAGATCCGGTCGATCGGGCCCTTCTCGTAGTTCACGTCGTTGATCCGGTACAGCGGGATGTCCCGCCCGGTGCGCGTGATGATGCCCGAGCGCATCGCGATGCGCTTGTTCGTCACGGTGTACTCCGTGGTCCGCCAGCGCAGCCACGGCACGAACACCCAGACGACCGCAGCGACGAGGGCGAGGCCCGCGACGACCCAGCGGACGACGTCGTTCGGGACGAGCACGACCGTCACGACGACCGCCGCGACGAGGACGAGGAGCAGCACGAACGGCCAGAACAGGGCCTTCGCGTGCTCCTTGAGCTCCATGACGACGTGCTCGCCCTCGGTGAGGTGCTTCTCGCTCAGACCCATGGGCAGCATCGTGCCACCTCGCGGTCCGCACGGGGAGGGTCGTCCCGCCGGTCGGCCGGCCGGGTTCAGCCCTGTGCCGAGAGGTTCCAGCCCTCGACCGTGCGCAGCCCGTGCCCGTAGCCCAGCAGGCAGATCGCGGCCGTGCCGAGCTCGAACCGCGCGCCCAGCGCCGGGTCGACCCCGAGCCACACGGTCGCGAGGACGCGGAGCAGGTGCCCGTGCGCGAACAGG
This sequence comes from Cellulosimicrobium cellulans, assembly GCF_016907755.1. Classification (NCBI taxonomy): domain Bacteria; kingdom Bacillati; phylum Actinomycetota; class Actinomycetes; order Micrococcales; family Promicromonosporaceae; genus Cellulosimicrobium; species Cellulosimicrobium cellulans. The sequence goes on along the minus strand of NZ_JAFBCN010000001.1, from coordinate 4,650,634 downwards.
ACGACGTCGTCGCCGCCCTGCAGGACCGGCTCGACGCGTCCGAGCACGCGCCCCGCCCGGGCGGCGACGTCGGCGAGCTCCTCGCCACGGTGCCCGTTCGCGGCGGCGAGCACGTTCACGCCGTCGCGGAAGATCAGCCACTCGTGGCCCAGCTGCTCGCCGACCGCGACCGCGGTCCGGCCCTCGACGGGCCCGTAGTCCCACTCGGCGAGGTCGTCGTCGGTCTCGGCGTCGGGGAACCCGGCCAGGTCCGCGGTGCGCCGGGCGCGCTGGCGCGGGCTCGAGAGCACGACGGCGGGGCGTCGTCCCCGGCGGTCCGCCCACCGTTGCAGCCACACGCCCGCCGCGACCGCCTGCTGCTCTCCCGCGACCGTGAGCGGGATGTCCGACCGGCCGGTGTGCCGACCGCTCGCGCTCCACTCCGTCTCGCCGTGGCGCACGAGGACGAGCTGCGGGTCGGGCGTGGTGTCGGTCGCGGTCACGGGTCGGCCTTCCTGCGGGGGTCCTCCAGCAGGATCACCCGGCGGGGCCCGGAGCGCGCGTCGGGCGGGTCAGCCGGGGACGCCGTCGACCCCGTTGATCGCGAGGAACACGACGAGGGCGCCGAGCAGGACGACGGCGATCCCGGTGGCGACGAGCAGGACGGTACGGGGGCGGACGCGCACGAGGACTCCGGGGGACGGGGACGGGTCGATCCCATTCTCGCGCGCAGGCGTCGGTGGGTCCGGCTAGCGTCGGGCGGACACTGACGGACGGGCGGCGACGGCGCCGCGGGGAGGGGAGCGAGATGGTGCACGAGACGGCGGACGGGGAGATCGCGTACGGGAGCCCCGAGTTCGACTGGACGATCCTCACGGTCCCGACGACGCTCGCGGTCGTGCGGGGCCAGCTCGGGTTCTCGTGGCTCGAGGTCGCGGAACGGCTCGCGACGCTGACCCAGGCCGAGCTCGAGTGGGAGCCGGGGCCGGACGCGCTGCGCGTCGTGCGCCGTGGCACCGAGCGCACGTCGCGCACGCTCGGCGTCGGCGACTGGGTGATGGAGTGGCCGGACGGTCCGGACTCGCCGCAGCCGCGGACGATCGCGTGGCTCGTCGCGCACCTGACCGAGGCGTTCTTCGAGCGCTGGGAGTGGACGTTCGGGCCGCACGAGCGCCGCCGCGACTCCGTGACGTTCTCGGGCGAGGTCGGACCGGCGGTCGCGGGGTTGCGGCGCGAGGTGGACCGGTGGCGGGCCGGGGTGGACGCGCTGCCGGACGAGGGGGCGTTCACGGTCGGGCTGAGCCAGGCGACGGAGATCGACGCGCAGGCGCCGTTCGTCCACCTCGTCGCGCACATGAACCGCGAGCTGATCCATCACGGCGCGGAGATCATGGTGCTGCAGGACCTCTACCGTGCGGCGAACGTCACGCCCTGACGTCGGCCCGCGAGGGAATCGTGCGGTCGTCCAGGCGGTTGCACGGTCACATGACCACGAACAGCCCCGTCGCGACGGACGCGTCGGCTCCCACGGTGAAGATCGACATCTGGTCCGACGTCGCGTGCCCCTGGTGCTACGTCGGCAAGCGACGTCTCGAGACGGCGCTCGGCCGGCTCGCCGAGGCCGGTGACGGCCCGCAGGTCGACATCGAGTACCACTCGTTCGAGCTGGCGCCGGACACTCCCGTCGACTTCGACGGCACCGAGGTGGACTTCCTCGCGGGGCACAAGGGCATGCCCCGCGCGCAGGTCGAGCAGATGCTCGGGCAGATGACGCAGCTCGCCGCGGCCGAGGGCCTGGCCTACGACTTCGACGCGCTCCAGCACACCAAGACGCTCACCGCCCACGAGCTGCTGCACCACGCGAAGGCGCACGGCAAGCAGGTCGAGATGAAGGAGCGCCTCCTCAAGGCGTACTTCGAGGAGGGCCGCCACGTGGGCCGTGTCCAGGAGCTCGCGGACCTCGCGGCGGAGGTCGGGCTCGACCGCGCCGAGGTCGTCGCCGCGCTCGAGGACGGCCGCTACGCCGAGGACGTCCAGGCGGACATCGACCAGGCACGTGCCTACGGGATCAACGGGGTGCCGTTCTTCGTCGTCGACGGCCGGTACGGCGTCTCGGGGGCGCAGGACCCGGCGGTCTTCGTCCAGGTGCTGCAGCAGGCCGTCGCGGAGCGCGACGCCGCCTGACCTGTCCGATCTGCGAGACGAGGTACGGAGAGCGACGTATCTCACACCCCGGTGCGGTGGACCTGCGACTCGGTATCACCGAGACTGGGACGCAGCCCGCACCGACGCCGGCTCCACACGTGCACCGGCGCCCGTGATCCCACGAGGAGGCCCCAGATGACCGACACCACGACGAACCTCTACCACTCCATCGCGAACCCGCGCCGCACCACGCTCATGAGCGTGAGCGCCGCGGACGCGGCCGCCCCGCACCGCGAGACCGCACCCGCGCTCACGCTCGTGGGCGCGGACGACGCCGCGGCCTGCGTCGACGGGGTGTGCGCGCTCCCCGAGTAACTGTGAGTGCATGAATTAGTCGCCGGAACGTGCCGTTCCGGCGACTAATTCATGCACTCAGCGGGGCGCGTGCGCCGTCAGTTCGCGCGGTGGTCCTGGATCGAGAGGCGTGGGCCGCGCCGCGGGGCCTGCGCCCTGCCGGAGAGCTCCAGGAGCCGGACCACGCGGTAGCGGTGCGGGGAGTACGGCGCGAGGAGCTCGAGCATGCGGTCGTCGTCGACGCGCTCGCCGACGAGCGCCCAGCCGACCGCCTTGGCGAGGTGGTAGTCGCCTACCGACACGGCGTCGGCGTCGCCGAGCGCGCGCTGCGCCACCTCGGCCGCGGTCCACACGCCCACGCCCGGGACCGCCTGGAGCCGGGCGTGGGCGGCGACCGCCCCCTGGGCGTCGAGCAGCGCGCCGCACTCCTCGAGCCGGCGGGCGACGCGTGCCGCCGCGACGACCGTCCGCGCGCGACCCGGGTCGACGTTCGCCCGGTGCCAGTCCCACGACGGGACGCGTGCCCACGTGGCGGCGTCGGGCACGACGAGCATCCCGGCGTCGCCCGCGGGACCGGGTGCGCGCTCCCCGTACCGGCGCAGGAGCCAGCCCCACGACCGCCACGCGGCGACCGTCTGGACGCGCTGCTCGAGGATCGCGGGGACGAGCGCCTCCAGCACGCGACCGGTGCGGGGGATGCGCAGCCCGGTGCTGCGACGGTGCGCGTCGCGCAGGGGCGCGGGCGGGACGAAGCCGGTGTCGTCGTCGTGCTCGCCCAGCAGGTGGGGGAGGGCGTCGAGCGCCTCCTGGGCGCCGGGTCCCCACGCGTGCCCGACGACGTCGCGCGGCCCCGTCTGGGCGAGGCGGCAGGTCGCGGGGCCGGCAGGCATCCGCGTCGTGCGCCAGACGTCCCCGGACGGCATGCGGCGGAACGTCGGGTCGTACGGCCCCCGGGAGAGCCGGGCGAGCGTGAGGTGCAGGTCGAGGGGACGCTCCGACCGGAGGCGCCGGACGAGCGGCTCGCCGACCACGTGGTGCGCGACCGCGCCCGGAGGGTCGCCGACCGCGTGCTCGGTGGGCCCGGGGCCCGTGCGCGGCAGGACGGTCACCGGACCATCGTCGCACCCGCCGCCGACGGTCGAGCTCGACGTTGCGCGGCGTCGAGCACGACGTTGATGGCGCTATCCGCTCGATAACGACACCAAGGTCGTGTTCGGCGGGTGGGGGCGTCAGTCGAACAGGGTGTCCATGTCCCACGCAGGCTCCGAGGTCGGCTGTCTCGGTGCCGGGACGTGCGAGGCGGCGGTCGGGACGGGCGCGGTGGCCGGCGCACGGCCGACCGGTCGCGTGGGGTCGCCGAGCTCGGGGACGAGCGTGCCGTCGAGATCACCCCGACCGGCGGCCCAGTCCTGGGCGGCGAGGCCCGCGAGCTGGTCGGCGCGCTCGTTGAACGGGTCGCCGACGTGGCCGCGCACCCAGCGGAACCGGACGGGCCCCGCGCGCTCGGTGATGACCCGGTCGATCGCCTGGACGAGCTCGAGGTTCTTCACCGGCTGCCCGCCCGCGGTGCGCCACCCCTTGCGCTTCCAGGCGACGACCCACTCGGACGCGCACTTGATCGCGTACTGCGAGTCGGACTCGATGAGCAGCGGCTCCGCCCCGGGGTGCGCACGGACCGCCTGGAGCAGCGCGGTCAGCTCGGCGACCTGGTTGGTCCCGCTCACGGCGCCGCCGGAGTCGAACGTGCCGTCGTGGTTGATCCACGCCCACCCGATGGCGCCGCCCGGGTTGCTCAGGCACGAGCCGTCGGTGCTGACAGTGATCACAGCGCTCCTCGATCACGGACGTCCCCGCCCGCCGGCTGCGGCGCGGGGAGGCGAATGCGTCGAGCCACATTGTCCCCCGGACCGGAGGGTCGTGGGACCACGTGTCCGCGGGCGCCCGGTCGGGGTCGCCTCAGGGGAGAACCGGGGGGATACCCCATGGTGCCGGGCGGCCGCGCGGTCGAGGCTGGGACGCATGGTCGCGTGGGTCGTGGAGCTGTGGGGACAGGTCGAGGCGTGGCTGCTCGCGCTCGTCGACTCGGTGTGGGCGCTGCCGACGCTGTTCGCGACGACCGCGGGCGACGGGTTCTTCCCGCCGATCCCCGGCGAGACCGTGATCGTCATGCTCGCCGTCGGAGCGCAGTCCGGCGGGGGTGTCGCCTGGGGGCTCGTCCTGCTCGTCGCGGCGCTCGGCGCCTGGTGCGGCGACCAGCTCGCCTACGCGCTCGGCCGGGCGGTCGGCACGCGCGCGCTGCCGGTGCTGCGCGGCCCGCGCGGTCAGCGCGCCGTCGCGTGGGCGACGCGCTCGCTCGACCGGCGCGGCGCGTCCGTCGTCCTGGGCGCGCGGTTCGTGCCCGTCGGGCGGACGGCGGTCAACGTGACCGCGGGGGCCGTGGGCTTCTCGCGCCGCCGCTTCATGGCGCTCTCCGCCGTCGCGTCGGTCGTGTGGGCCACCTACTCGGTCCTCATCGGCACGCTCGCCGCCGCCTGGGTCGGCGACAGCCCGCTCCTCGCCGTCGTGGTGGGCGTCGTCGGCGGGATCCTCCTCGGTGTCCTCGTCGACACGGTGGTCCGCCTCCGGGCGGCCCGCCGGGAGCGAGGCACCGCTCCGGTGCCGGGACCCGTCGCGAGCACGGCGTCCGGCGCGCTCGCCCCGGAGACGGACGCGGCGCTGGTCACGTGCCCCGGCCCCGCGCGGTAGGGCCCGGTCGCACGACGGCGACGCCCGGCAGGGCAGACAGCGAGAGGGCCCCGGTCGACGACCAGGGCCCTCTCGCGCGTCAGCGGTCGGTCAGGACACGCCGAGCAGGTCGATGACGAAGATCAGCGTCTTGCCGGACAGGCGGTGGCCGCCGCCCGCGGGGCCGTAGGCGAGCTCCGGCGGCACGACGAGCTTGCGGCGCCCGCCCACCTTCATGCCGGGGATGCCCTGCTGCCAGCCCGCGATGAGGCTGCGCAGCGGGAAGTTGATCGACTGCCCGCGGTTCCACGAGGCGTCGAACTCCTCGCCCGTCTCGTACTCGACGCCGAGGTAGTGCACGTTCACGGTCGCGCCCGGCGTGGCCTCGGGGCCGTCGCCGACGGTGATGTCCTCGACGACGAGCTCCGTGGGGGCGGGCCCCTCCGGCGCGTCGACCTCGGGGCGGGACAGCTCGTTCTCTCCAGTGGTCATGCTCCGATCCAACCACGACGCCGGGCCACGGGTCGGGTACGAGGTTGGGGACGCCCGGAACGCGGGTCGGGGGGACCCGCCGGACCTCGTTCGGCCGCGCGCAACACGGCGAGGCCGGACATCGCCATCATGGACGCATGCCCACGACACCCGCGCCGCAGCCCGGCACGCCGTCCGAACGCCCGGTGGGGGACCGGACCAGGGAGGCGTCGCCCCCCGGCCCGCCGACCGCCGTCGGGCACGCGCCGACCCCGCAGGAGATCCGCCGGTGGCGCCGGTTCCTCGCCGACGAGCGCGCCGAGGCCGCCGTCTACCGGGACCTCGCGAGCCGGCGGAGCGGGGAGGAGCGCGACATCCTGCTGGCGCTCGCGGACGCGGAGAGGCGGCACGAGCAGCACTGGCTCGACCTGCTCGGCGACGACGTCGGCAAGCCCCTGCGCGGCGACTGGCGCACCCGGACGCTCGGCTGGCTCGCGCGCCGCTTCGGCGGCGTGTTCGTGCTCGCGCTCGCCCAGCGCGCCGAGGCGCGCTCGACGTACGAGACCGACGCCGACGCCACGCCGAGGATGGCCGCCGACGAGCGGATCCACGAGGAGGTCGTGCGCGGGCTCGCGACGCGCGGGCGCAACCGCATGTCGGGCACGTTCCGCGCCGCGGTGTTCGGCGCGAACGACGGGCTCGTCTCCAACCTCGCGCTGATCCTGGGCATCGGGGCGTCCGGGGCGTCGAACAGCACCGTCCTCCTCTCGGGGCTCGCCGGGCTGCTCGCGGGCGCGCTGTCGATGGGTGCGGGGGAGTACGTGTCGGTGCGCTCGCAGCGCGAGCTGCTCGACGCCTCGACGCCCAGCCCGCAGGCGTCCGCGGCGCTGCCCGACCTCGACGTCGACGCGAACGAGCTCGCGCTGGTCTACCGGGCGCGCGGCATGGCGCCCGCCGAGGCCGAGGACCACGCCGCCGACGTCCTCGCGACGTACACGCAGCAGACCGTGATCGCCCCGCCGCCCAGCGCGGACGAGCACGAGACGCACGGCACGGCCATGGGGGCGGCGGTGTCGTCGTTCCTGTTCTTCGCGTCCGGCGCGCTCATCCCGGTGCTGCCCTACCTCTTCGGTCTCACGGGGTTCGTCGCCGTGGGTGTCGCGACGCTCCTCGTGGGGATCGCGCTCCTGGCGACCGGTGCGACGGTCGGCCTGCTCTCGGGGACCTCGCCCCTGACGCGGGCGCTGCGGCAGATCGGCATCGGCTTCGGTGCGGCTGCCGCCACCTACCTGCTCGGCCTGGTGTTCGGGGCAACCGTCGGGTGAAATCGGACGCTCCCGGTGGTGGGCGTCACAGGGACGTGCCTACCGTGAGCCCGGACGGGCCTGCCGGCCCGCCCCTTCGCTGCACCGACGACCCCCGGGGCGCACGATGGACGCGACGCACGACGCGCAGGGCAGGCGCGCACCAGCCGCCCGCCGCTGGCTCGTGCGCGCTCTCGTGGCCGGCGGCGGCCTCGGTGCGGGCCTCGCGTTCGCCGTGGTGACCGCGGGTGGCGCGTCCGCCGCGGACGACCCGCTCGGACTCGGCAAGGCACTGTCACCGGTGACCTCGACGGTCCAGGCCGTCGTCGACCCGGTCGTGCAGGACGCCGTCCAGCCTGTCGTGCGCGACGTCGTCGCCCCCGTCGTCCAGCCGGTCGCCCCGGTGGTCGAGAGGGTCGTGACCCCGGCCGCGCCCGTGGTCGAGGAGGCCGTGCGGCCTGTCGCACCGGTCGTCGAGCAGGTGGTCGAGCCGGTCGCTCCCGTGGTCGAGCAGGTCGTCGCGCCCGTGGCGCCCGTCGTGCAGCCCGTGACCGACGCCGTCGCCCCCGTGACCACGCCCGTCCTCGACGTGGTCGTGCCGGCCGTGACGCCGGTCGTTGGTGCGGTCGCCCCCGTGGTGAACCCCGTCCTCGGGGCGGTGTCGCCCGCACTCGACCCGGTGACACCCGTCCTGGAGGCGCTGACCCCGGTCCTCGACGTCCTGGCGCCGGTCACCGACCCGGTCCTCGGCCCGGTGACCGGGCCGCTCGCGCCGCTGGACCCGCTCGCGCCCGTGCTCCCCGAGGCACCCGCGACCGGCCCGGAGGCGCCGGGCCCTGCCGGTCCGACGGGGCCGGGATGGACAGGCCCTGCTGAGGTCGAACCCGCCGTGCCGTCCGTGCCGCTGCTGGGCGGCGAGCTGCCGCCCGCGCCACCGCCCGACGCGGACCGCGCAGGCCCTCCGACCTCCCTCGTCAGCGCTCCCCGGGGTGGGAGCCTCCTCGACGCTGCCGGCGCTCCGCCCGGCGCGGCCCTGCCCTCCGGCGGTCCCGCGGCCCCCGGCGGCGTCCCGTCCGACGGCGGCCTCGGCACCGCTCCCGCGCCCTCCGGCAGCGCCCAGCGCGCCGGGTCGGGCGGCGACCCCGCGGCGCTCGGCCACGGTGCCGACGCCCCTGCGCTCTCGTCCTGGACCGCCGTCGTCGACGACGCGCGGTCGAACCACCCCTCGACGTTCTTCGAGGTCCCCGTCTCTCCTGCCTGACGTGGCTCGCGTCGCGCCCCGAGCGCGGCAGACGCGACCCGGCGCCGTCGTGCGCCAGCCACTTCTGAGCAGGAGAGAGAACGATCATGCACACCTTCGTTCGACGCGCGCTGCGCACAGCGCTCGTCACAGGCGGCCTCGTGGTCGTCGGGGCCGGAGCGGCCCACGCAGCCGAGGGCGACCTCCTCGGCGACCTCGGGCTGGACCTGTCGGTCGAGGCTCCGCTGAGCCAGGTGACCGAGGTCCTTCCCGACGTGTCGGTGGACGTCCCGGTGAACGTCCCCGTGACCGTGTCCGACGTCGCGGTGGGGGTGCTCGGAGACGCCTCCGTGATCCCCGCCCCGGCGGCCGAGCCGGCCCCCGCACCGGCACCCGAGCCCGTCGCGGCGGACCCGGCGGACGTGGCCGTGGACGTCCCGGTCACGATCCCGGTGGACGTGTCCGGCGTGGCGGTCGGCGTCCTGGGCGACGCCGCCGTCGCACCCGCCCCGGCGGCCGAGCCCGCTCCCGCGCCGGAGCCCGCCCCGGCACCCGAGCCCGCTCCGGCGGGTCCGGCCGACGTGGGCATCGACGTGCCGGTGACGATCCCCGTGGACGTGTCCGGCGTGGCCGTCGGCGTCCTGGGCGACGCCTCGGTGGCACCGGTCGCAGAACCGGCCGCTCCGGCGCCCGGCACCGGCGGCGACGACGGCACGACTGCGGGCGAGGGCTCCGGCATCGACGTCGACGCCCCGATCACCGTCCCGGTCGACGTCTCCGGCGTGGCCGTCGGCATCGGCGGCGACGCGACCGTCGGTGGCGGCACCGCCGGAGAGGGCCCCGGCGACGGGGCCGGGCCGGACGGTGACCCGGGCACGGGCCTGCTCGACGGCGTGCTGGGCGACGGCGGTCTGGTGGACGACCTGCTCGGCGACGGGCTCCTCGGCGACGACGTGCTCGGCGGGGACGACGGCCTCCTGGACGGCGTGCTCGGTGAGGACGGTCTCGTCGACGACCTGCTCGGCGACGGTTCGGGCGACGGTCTGCTCGACGGGGTGCTCGGGGAGGACGGCCTGCTGGGCGACGGGCTCCTCGACGGGGGCCTGCTCGGGGAGGACGGCGTCCTCGGGGCGCTGCCCGACCTCGGCGTCGACCTGCCGGTGACGGTCCCCGTGACCGTCTGCGGCGTGGGTGTCGGCCTGCTGGGTGACGCCTCAGCCGCGTGCCCCACGGCCGCCGTCGTGCCCACGGACCCGACCGACCCGACGGACCCGACGGACCCGACCGACCCGACGGACCCGACGGACCCGACGGACCCGACCGACCCGACCGACCCGACCGACCCGACCGACCCGACGGATCCTGCTGACCCGGGGTCGACGGACGGTACGGACGGCACGGTGGTTCGCGTGCTGCACCCGATCGGCACCGGCGCCGGCACCATGGCCACCACGGCCGCCGGGACGACCGTCGCCGCGTCGGGCCCGACGGCCCTCGCGACGACGGGTGCGGGTGGTGACCTGGGGCTGCTCGTGATGGCCGGGCTGCTCACGCTCCTCGGCCTGACGCTCCAGCGCTTCCGCCGGAAGTCCTGGGTCGCGGACCCGGACGCCTACACCCCGGTCTTCACCGACCGGAGCTGACGTCCGTCACGACGGGACCGCCCGGGCCGAGCGCCCGGGCGGTCCTCGCGGCGCGGTCGTGCCGGACCTGGCCAGGGAGCACCCGGCGTGACCGTGCCGGGGCGGCGCCGTGCGTTCGCGCGGCGCCGCCCGCCCGTGCCGCTAGACGACCAGGCTCAGCAGGAGGACCACGAGGAGCGCGACGACGGACAGGACGCACTCCATGAGCGACCACGTCTTGAACGTCTGCCCGACGGTCATGCCGAAGTACTCCTTGACGAGCCAGAACCCGGCGTCGTTGACGTGGGACAGGAACACGGACCCGGCGCCGATGGAGAGCACGAGCAGCGCGGCGTGCGTGGGCGGGAGGGTCGCGGCGATGGGCGCCATGATGCCCGCGGCGGTGATGGTCGCGACGGTCGCGGAGCCGGTGGCGACGCGGATGAGGACGGCGACGAGCCAGCCCGCGAGCAGCGGCGTGATGTTCGCGTCGGAGATCCCCTTCGCGACCACGTCGCCGACGCCCGAGTCGACGAGCGTCTGCTTGAAGCCGCCGCCGGCGCCGACGATGAGGAGGATGCCCGCGATCGGCGCGAACGACGAGTCGACGAGCTTGCTCACCTGGTCGCGCGTGCGACCGAGCGCGGAGCCGAGCACGACGAGCGAGACGAGCGCGGTGATGAGGAGCGCGACGAGCGGCGTGCCGATGAACTCGAAGACGCGGCCCCAGCCGGTGTCGATGGACCCGCTGACCTCGACGAGGGTGCGCGCGAGCATGAGGATCACGGGCAGCAGGACGACGCCGACGGAGACGGCGAAGCTCGGGCGCGGCGCGTCCTCGTCGCGCTCGGAGACACCGAGCACGGACGTGGGCGGCGGGAGCGGCACCCAGCGTGCGAGGGGCTTGGCCAGCAGCGGGCCGGACACGATCACGGTGGGGATCGCGACGAGCAGGCCGAGGCCGAGCGTCAGGCCGAGGTCGGCGCCGAGCGCGTCGATGGCGAGCAGCGGACCGGGGTGCGGCGGCACGAGGCCGTGCAGCGCGGACAGGCCCGCGAGCGCGGGGATGCCGACGAGGATCGGGTTGGTCCGGACGCGCTTGGCCACGAGCATGACCACGGGCACGAGGAGGACGACGCCCACCTCGAAGAACAGCGGGATCCCGATGACGAACGCGATGAGCGCCATGGCCCACGGCAGGCGCTGCGGCGTCGTCTTCCCGAGGATCGTGTCGACGATCTGGTCGGCGCCGCCGGAGTCGATGAGCAGCTTGCCGATGATCGCGCCGAGCGCGATGAGGACGCCGACCCCGGCGACGGTCGAGCCGAGCCCCACGGAGAAGCTGGTGAACGCGTCGACGAAGTCGATGCCGGCCACGACCGCGAGCACGGCCGAGCCGATCATGAGCGCGAGGAACGGGTGCAGCTTGAGCCACACGATGAGGACGACGATCGTCGCGATGCCGACGACGGCGGCGAGGATGAGCTGGGCCGTCCCGGCGTCGGTCGCGGGCGTGTCCTCCGCGGCGCGCGCGACGGCCGCGACGGCGGACGGGGCGAACGTCGTGGCGTGCTGGGTGAGCGTGCCGATCATCGCTCGGCCCCCGTCCCGGTCGCCGTGCCGGTGGCGGAGCCCGTGCCGGCCGCGCCGCAGCCGGCGCGCCGGTCGAGCACGAGGTCGGCGATCTCCTCGGGCGTGCGGGTGACGTCGACCGTGAAGCCGGGCTCGTCGTCGTCCAGGGGCTCGAGCGTGGCGAGCTGGGAGGGCAGGAGCGACGTGGGCATGAAGTGGCCGCTGCGGTGCTCCATGCGCTCCGCGAGGAGCTCGGGGCTGCCGTCGAGGTGGACGAAGCAGACGCGGCCGCGCGCGGTGCGCAGCAGGTCGCGGTAGGAGCGCTTGAGCGCGGAGCAGGTCACGACGCCGGAGCGACCGGCCTCGGCCTCGGCGCTCAGCCAGTCCCGGATCGCCTCGAGCCACGGCCAGCGGTCCTCGTCGGTGAGCGGGGTGCCCGCGCTCATCTTCTCGATGTTGGCCTGCGGGTGGAACTGGTCGGCCTCGGCGTACTCGGTCCCGAGGCGCTGCGCGAGCAGCGTGGCGACCGTCGTCTTGCCCGAGCCCGCGACGCCCATGACGACGAGGTGCTGGGGCCGCTCCGTGGGCTCTGCGGGGTCCTGGGCGGTCGCGGCGCTCTCGGCGTGGACCGTGGTGCTGACGTCCGTGTCCATGTGTCGACTTCCGTGTCGGGCGGGGCGTCCGGTGCGGGTGCCGTCTCGTGCGCGGCCCCCGTCCCGGGTGGCGACCGTCGTGGTCCCCACTGCCGACCACTGTGCGGCATTGGTAGCACCTTTGGCAAGTGATTGATATCACCAATGAGCGCCACTAGGCTGCTGCCCATGGCGACGACGGTCCTGCACACCACCGTGCTCGACGCTCTCGGACGTCGTATCACCAGCGGAGACGTCGCTCCGGGCGCGCCGCTCACGCTCGAGTCGATCGGGTCCGAGTTCGGGGTCTCGCGCACCGTCGCGCGCGAGGTCATGCGCCTCCTCGAAGGGCTCGGCCTCGTGCGGTCGAGGCGTCGCGTCGGGCTCGTCGTCCTCGGCATCGAGGAGTGGAACGTGCTCGACCCGCGCGTCATCCGCTGGCGCCTCGAAGGCCCGGGCCGCGACCCCCAGCTCCGCACGCTCACCGAGCTGCGGCACGCCGTCGAGCCGCTCGCGGCCGCAGGAGCGGCGGTCCACGCGACGGACGACGAGCGCGCCGAGCTCGTGGCGGCGGCCGCGCGCATGCGGAGGCTCGGCGAGGCGGGTGACCTCGAGGAGTTCCTCGCGCTCGACGTGCGCTTCCACGAGCTCCTGCTGCGCGCGAGCGGCAACGAGATGTTCGGTGCGCTCGCGGGGGTCGTCGCCGCGGTGCTCAGCGGCCGGACGCACCTGGGTCTCATGCCCGCGTCCCCCGTGCCCGAGGCGCTGGACCAGCACGAGGCCGTCGCGCGCGCCGTGGCGGACGGCGACCCGCGCGCCGCCGAGGCGGCGATGGCGGCGATCGTCGGCGAGGTCCGCGCCGCGCTCGGCGGGGTCGACCCGCCGGCCTGACCGGTCGCGCGACCCCTGCCGGGCTCCGCGCGCCGGGTCGGGCGACGCCCCGCCGGTCGGGCTACGCCGCGTCGGCGGGGGCCGGGAGCGCGTGCAGCGCGTCGACGAGCGGCGCGAGCTCGGGGGCCTGGGTCGCGTCGTGCAGGGCCGCCTCGAGCGTCGCGTCGTGGGTGGGCCGTGCGGCGAGCAGGAGGGCCTCGCCCGCGGGCGTGAGCTCGGTGTAGATCCCGCGGCGGTCGTCCTGGCACAGGATGCGCGTGAGGAGCCCACGGTCCTCGAGCCGGTTGACGAGCCGGGTCGTCGCGCTGGGGGAGAGCGCGGCGGCGCGCGCGAGCTGCTGCATGCGCATGTGCCAGCCGTCCTGCCGGGAGAGCGCGTCGAGCACGGTGTACTCGACGACGGAGAGGTCGTGCTCCGCCTGCAGGGCGCGCTCGAGCGCGGCGTCGATGAGCCCGTGCAGCGCGGCGAGCGTGCGCCAGCCCTGCGCGCGGATCTCGACGGCGTCGTCGGCGATGCCCATGGGGTCCTCCTCGGTGCGTGCGTGCGGTCACAACTATAGCGCTTGTGCAACTAATCGGCGTGTGCAACTATCGATAGCGCGCGTCTGCAACAAGTGCAGACGCCGGGTGAACGCGTACGCAACGCGATCCCTTCCCGCTCGTCCCCCAGGAGCCCCTTCGTGTCCTCGACCACCACGTCCATGCCCCGCACGACCCTGCGCGGCGGCACCTCGATCCCGCAGGTCGGCTTCGGCGTCTTCCAGGTGCCCGACGCCGAGACCACCCGCGCCGTGAGCCTCGCCCTCGAGGCGGGGTACCGGAGCGTCGACACCGCGGCGATCTACGGCAACGAGGCGGGCGTGGGCCGCGCGCTCGCCGAGTCCGGCCTCGCGCGCGACGACGTCTTCGTCACGAGCAAGCTGTGGATCGACTCCCTCGCGCGCGACGCCGTCCGCCCCGCGCTCGAAGCGTCGCTCGAGCGGCTCGGCCTCGACCGGCTGGACCTCTACCTGATCCACTGGCCGTCGCCCGCCCGCGGCCGGTACGTCGAGGCGTGGGAGGGCCTCGTCGCCGCCCGCGACGCGGGCCTCGTCCGCGAGGTCGGCGTCTCCAACTTCGAGCCCGCGCACCTGCGCGCGGTCATCGCGGCGACGGGTGAGACGCCCGCCGTCAACCAGGTCGAGCTGCACCCCGCGCTCCAGCAGCGCGCGCTGCGCGACGTCCACGCCGAGCTCGGGATCGTCACCGAGGCCTGGAGCCCGCTGGGTCAGGGCACGGTCCTCGACGACCCGGCGGTCGTCCGCGTCGCCGCCGCCCACGACGTCACGCCCGCCCAGGTCGTCCTGCGCTGGCACCTGCAGCAGGGCACGGTCGTCATCCCCAAGTCCGTGACCCCCGCGCGGATCGCGTCGAACGTCGACGTCCTCGGCTTCGCGCTCACGGCCGACGAGGTCGCCGCGATCGACGCCCTCGACGCCGCCGGCCGCATCGGACCGCACCCCGACACCTTCGAGGGCTGACCCGACGGCGCGCGCCCCGGCCCGCGCCGCACCTCGCCCGCGAGTCCCGCACCTTCCCGGAACCAGGAGATCGTCATGCCAGTCGCCCTCTGGGCCCTCGCCATCGGGGGCTTCGGCATCGGGCTCACCGAGTTCGTCATCATGGGCCTGCTGCCCGAGGTGGCCGCCGACTTCGGCGTCACCGAGACCGTCGCCGGCTACCTCATCTCGGGCTACGCGCTGTCCGTCGCCGTCGGCGCGATCGGCCTCACCGCGGCCCTCACGCGCGTCGACCGCAAGAAGGCCCTGCTCGGCCTCATGGTCCTGTTCATCGCGGGCAACCTGCTGTCCGCCGTCGCGCCGACGTACGAGGTCATGCTCCTCGGCCGCGTCGTCGCGGCGCTGTGCCACGGCGCGTTCTTCGGGATCGGCGCCGTCGTGGCGGCCGACCTCGTCGCGCCCGAGAAGCGCGCCGGCGCCATCTCGATCATGTTCGCCGGGCTGACCATCGCGAACGTGCTCGGCGTCCCGTTCGGCACGTTCCTCGGCCAGGCCGCCGGGTGGCGCGCGACGTTCTGGGCCATCACCGCCATCGGCGTCGTCGCGCTCGCCGGGATCGCCTTGCTCGTCCCGTCGCGGGTGGGGTCGCCCGACGGCGCCCCCGCACCCGGCGCGGCCACCGCGCCCGGGGCGGACCGCGCGTCCGGCCCTACGGGCCTGCGCGGCGAGCTCGCCGCGTTCCGCAGCGCGCAGGTGTGGTTCTCGATCGCCATCACCGTGCTCGGGTTCGGCGGGATGTTCGGCGCGTTCACGTACATCGCGTTCACGCTCACCGAGGTGGGCGGGTTCACGACGGCGTCGGTCCCGTGGCTGCTCGTGCTGTTCGGGGGCGGGCTGTTCGTCGGCAACCTCGTCGGCGGGCGCGCGGCCGACCGCCGGCTCGGCACGACGCTCGTCGTGCTCTTCGCGGCGCTCACCGTGGTGCTGGGCGTCTTCGCGCTCACGGCGACGAGCCAGGTCATGACGGTCGTCAGCCTCGTCCTCATGGGCGCCTTCGGCTTCGCGACGGTCCCCGGGCTCCAGATGCGCGTCATGTCCTTCGCGCAGGGTGCGCCGACCCTCGCGTCGGGCGCGAACATCGCCGCCTTCAACGTCGGCAACGCGCTCGGCGCCTGGATCGGCGGCCTGACCATCGCCGCCGGGCTCGGCTTCACGTCGCCCCCGTGGGCGGGCGCCGCGATGACGGCCGTCGGGCTCGTCGTCCTGCTCTTCGCGGTCCGCGCCCGAGGCGGCGAGTGGTCGCGCGCCGTGCGTCCCCCGCACGACACGGTGCCCGCCCCCGCGCCGGAGGCACGGGCCGCCGTCTGACACCCGTGCCGAACCCGGGGTCCTTCCTCACGACCGGCGCGTCGTGGGGAACGACCCCGGGTTCGGCGTGTCAGTGGGGGTGGATGCGCACCTCGGCCGCCTTGACCACGAACCAGACGCGCTCGCCCGGGGTCAGGCGCAGCTCGGCGACGGCGCGCGGCGTGAGGTCGGCGGCGAGGTGCGGGGCGTCGTGCCCGACGGCGGTCGTCGTCACCGCGGCCTGGCCGCCCCGGTCCTCGCCCGCCACGCGGCCCCACACGCGCAGCAGCGGCCCGTGCGGCTCCACGCTCGTCACGACGACCCGGTACGCGTTGCGGGGACTGCCCTCGGGCGTCGCCCGGTGGACGGCGACCGTGCGCGGCTCGAACACCGCGACGGCCCCGTCCCCGGCGGCGAGCGGCTCGCCCGCCGTCCCGCGCACACGGACCTCCGTGCCGTCGACGACGAGCGTCGCCTCGCGTGCGGCGGCCTCCGCGTCCGGCGCCGCGTCGGTCGGGGCGAGAGCAGCGTCCGCCCCGTCGACGCCGGGCCCGCCCGACTCCGTCCCGAGGCTCCCCACCGTGACGGGCTCCGGCACGGCGACGTGCACGACGCTCCCCGCGAGCAGGTTGACGCCCGCGAGGCGGGCCGCGAACCGGGACCGCGGCCGTGTGAGGACCTGGTCCACCGGCCCGTCCTCGACGACGTGGCCGTCCTCCAGCACGACGACGCGGTCGGCCAGCAGCAGCACGTCGAGCAGGTCGTGGGTCACGAGGAGCGTCGTGCGGGGCCGCTCGCGCTGCGCGTGGTGCAGCACCGACCGCACGTGCTGCGCGACGCCGACGTCGAGCGAGGCGAGCGGCTCGTCGAGCAGGAGCACGCGCGGGTCGGTGACGAGCGCCCGGGCGATCGCGACACGCTGCGCCTGCCCGCCCGAGAGGTCGGTCGCGCGCCGGGGCGCGAGGTCGGCGGCGCCGACGTGCCCGAGCGCGGCCCGGGCCTCGCACCGGGCCCGGGTGCGTGGGACGCCCCGCGCCCGGAGGCCGAACGCGACGTTGTCCTCGACCGACAGGTTCTCGAAGAGCAGCGGCCGCTGGCTCAGCCACGCGAGCCGGCGACGTCGCGGCGCGACGCGCGTGACGTCGTCGTCACCGACGGCGACCCGGGCGTCGTGCACGTCGCCGGGCGGGAGGAGGCCCGCGACGACCTGCACGAGCGTCGACTTGCCCGCCCCGTTGGCGCCGAGCACCGCGACGACCTCGCCCGGCGCGAGGGCAAGGTCGACGTCGAGGCCGCGGTCGGGGACGACGGCGCGTACGGCGAGCGCGGCGGGGGCCCCGCCGGTGCGGGAGGTCGGGTCCGCGGCGGCTGCCGTCGCCCGGGCGTCGCTGCTCCTGGGCGAGACGTCCTCCCGGACGAGCCGACCGCCGTCGGGCAGCGTGCCCGACGCGCGCGCGTCCCGGCTCCCTCGCCGCGGACGGGCCGTGCGCGCGTCCGGGCCGCCGAGGACGCGCGGGCCGTGGACGGCCGCCGTGATGAGCACCGCGACCACGACGAGCACGAACGACAGCGCGACGGCGGCGTCCGGGTCGGCGCTGCGCTGGAGGTAGATCTCGAGCGGCAGGGTCTGCGTGACGCCCTGGAGCGCGCCCGCGAACGTGATGGTCGCGCCGAACTCGCCGAGCGCTCGCGCGAACGCGAGCACCGCGCCCGACAGCAGCCCCGGCAGGACGCGGGGGAGGGTCACGCGGCGCAGCACCGTCGTCGGGCGGGCGCCGAGCGTCGCGGCGACGTCCTCGAGGCGCGTGTCCTGCGTGCGCAGCGCGCCCTCCAGGCTCAGGACGAGGAACGGCAGCGCGACGAACGTCTGTGCCAGCACGACCGCGGTCGTGGTGAACGCGATCTCGATCCCCAGCACCTCGAGGTGCTGGCCGATCAGCCCGCGGCGCCCGAACGTGTGGAGCAGCGCGATGCCGCCGACCACGGGCGGCAGGACGAGCGGGAGCAGCACGAGGGCCCGCGCGACGCGCTGCCCGGGGAACGTCGTGCGCGCGAGGACGAGCGCCATGGGCGTGCCGAGCAGGACGCAGCACAGCGTCGCGACGAGCGCGGTGCGCAGCGACAGCCCGAGCGCGTCGAGCGCGGTCGGGGACGTCACGAGGGCCCAGAAGCCGCCGGTCCCGTCCGGCCCCGGCGCCAGCTCGACGCGCGCGACCATCGCCGCCACGGGGACGACGACGAACAGCGCGCCGAGCAGCGCCGGGACGAGGACCCAGCGGGGGAGCCCGCGCATCAGGACCTGCGGGACGGTGCGGACGTCACGGCGCCGCCGCGTCCGGGGCGCCGAAGCCCGCCGCGGCGAGCGCGGCCTGCCCGGCGTCGCCGGTGACGAGGTCGATCCAGGCCTGCGCGAGCTCGACCTGCCCGGGGCCGGCCTCCTCGGCGGCCGCGACGAGCGCGATCGGGTAGACGTTGAGCGCGGCGTCGGTCTCGGGCACGTCGACCACGTCGACGTCGTCGCCCGCGAGGGTCGCGTCCGTGACGTACACGAGGCCCGCGTCGGCCTCGCCCGACGTCACCTTGGCGAGGACGTCCGTGACGTTGGCCTCCTCGCTCACGCGGTGGACGGTGACGCCCGCGGCCTCGGCGACCGTGTCGGTCGCGCCGCCGCACGGGACCTCCGGCGCGCAGACGACGACCTTGACGTCCTCGCGCGCGAGGTCGGCGAACGTCTCGACGCCGGCGGGGTTCCCGGGCGGGGTGACGATCGTCAGCGTGTTCGTCGCGAACGCGACGGGGTCGGACGCGTCGCCCGCGTCGACGACCCGGGTCATGTTGCGCTCGTCCGCGGAGGCGAAGACGTCGGCCGGTGCCCCGGCGAGGATCTGGTCGCCCAGGTCGGACGACCCGGCGAACGACAGCGCCACGGTGACGCCCTCGTGCTCGGCCTCGAAGTCGGCCGCGAGATCGGTGAACACGTCGCGCAGCGACGCCGCGGCGAGGACCGTGAGCGTGCGCTCCTCGGCCGGCGTGCTCGCGGCGTCCGTGGCGGCGTCCGACGACGCGGCGTCGTCCCCGGCGTCCGCGCCGGTGCCGCACGCGGCGAGCGCGGCGACGAGGGCCGCCGTCCCGAGCGCGGCGAGGGCTCCTCGGGCGCGGCGGCGCGAGGTTGTCGTGCGGGGGCGTGCGGACGCGCTCACGCGGTTCCTCCAGGGGTCTCGACGATGACGGTCGTCGCCTTGACGACCGCGACGGCCAGGCTTCCGGGCTCGAGGCGCAGCTCGCGCACGGCCTCGGTGCTCATGAGGGAGACCACGCGCTGGCCCCCGCAGAGCATCTCGACCTGGGACATGACCGTGTCGCTCACGACGCCCGTCACGATCCCGACGAACCGGTTGCGTGCCGAGCGTGCGACGCCCGAGGGGTCGGGCGTCGGGTGCGACTGCGCGACGGCGAAGCGTGCGAGCTCCGCGCCGTCGACGACCTTGCGCCCGGCGTCGTCGACGCTCGCGGCGAGGTCGCCGGCGTCGACCCAGCGGCGGACGGTGTCGTCGCTGACTCCGAGCAGGGTCGCGGCGTCACGAATCCGAAAATGCGGCATGGTCGCGACGATAGACCCGCATCTGCGGAGTGTCACGCCGCGGGACCGTGGGAAACCCCGCGCGACGACGTCACGCGCCGGAGTGCGCGCCGAGTGGTGCACGTGCGCTCGATGGGCGCACCTTGACGTGCACCGCTCGTACGTCCGTGCATCGCTCGACCGGTGGTGTGGCAGGCTCGGCGGGTGAACGAGACGACGACCCGGGCGGACGTGCGCGTCGCCGTCGAGGACCCGACGGTCGAGGACGTGCTGGCGCTGCTGCAGGAGCACCTGGACGAAATGTACGCGACGTCGCCGCCGGAGAGCGTGCACGCGCTGGACGTCGAGCGGCTGCGCGCGCCGGACATCACGTTCGTCACCGCGCGGTCCACGGACGGCGGACTCCTCGGGTGCGGCGCGCTCAAGCAGCACGACGCGACGCTAGGCGAGCTCAAGTCCATGCGCACGACGGCGGCCGCGCGGGGCCGGGGCGTCGCCGCGACGGTCCTCGTGCACCTGCTCGACGTCGCGCGCGACCGCGGCCTCGACCGCGTGAGCCTGGAGACCGGCGCGGAGGACTACTTCGCCCCGGCGCGCCGTCTGTACGTGCGCCACGGGTTCGTCCCGTGCGCCCCGTTCGCCGACTACACAGACGACCCGAACAGCGTGTACCTGACGCTCGCGCTCGCCTGACGCAGCCGTCTCCCCCTGAGGTAGAACCTCCGGTCGTGAGAGAGAGCTCGCCGTGTTCTACGTCGCGACCGGAGGCTCTACCTCGCGACGGCGTGGTCGGCGCCCCGACAGACAGGACCCCGTGACCGGTGCCGGTCACGGGGTCCTGTTCGTCGGGTCAGGGGAGGCGTGGGAGCGCCTGGGTGTCATGCGTCGAGCTTCAGCCGGGCACCGAGGGCGACGGCCGCCACGACGGCAGCGCCGGCGACGAGGACGACGTCCTTGAGCACGTACTGGCCCAGGAGGGTCATGCCGTGGCCGAAGAGCTCGTCGGCGAACAGCACGATCGGCGACAGGATGCCGGCCATCGCGACGGCGAGGGCGAGCAGCCCGGCCCGCAGGAGGCGGCCGGTGAGGAGGGTCAGCCCGATGAACGTCTCCAGGACGGCGGTGAAGATCACGGCCGCCGTCCCGCCGACGAGGCCGAGCGTGAGCGTCTCGACGGTCCGTGCCGCGATCGACTCCGCCGGGCTCGCGCCGGGGAAGAACTTCAGGACGCCGAACCCGAGGAACACGAGGCCGAGGGCGACGCGCAGCGCGGGGACGGACCAGCGCGTGAGGAAGCGCGCGGTGGCGGCGACGGCGGCGTCGACGCGGCCGGCCAGGCGCGCGGGCAGGACGGCGACGCGGCGGCGGGCGACGGGGGTGGTCGAGGACGCTGACGGGCGGACGGCGCGGGGACGACCAGCGGTCGTCGGGGCGGTGGTGGACATGCTCGAAACCTCTTCCGGGTGACGGTCACGGTCGGGGTGACCGCCCCTGGAAGGAGGGCGCGCCGACGCTTCCCGTGGTCACCGTCGTCGCGTTTTCACCCGGTGGCGCTCGGCGGGTCCTGCGCGCGACGAGGTGGTTTCTCGCCGCTGACCTGGCGCTTCCTGGTCCGGCTGCGCCGCCGGGGCTCACCGCCCGCGCGGGCGCTCCGAGGGGTCCCAGCCGGGCCGCGGGGCGCGCGCGGCGACCGACGCCTCGCGCGACCGGTACACGACGTACGGGCGGAACAGGTAGGGCACGGGCGCGGAGAACGCGTGCACGAGCCGCGTGAACGGCCAGAGGATGAACAGCAGGTTGGCGGCGACGATGTGGAGCTGGAAGGCCGCGGGCACGCCCTCCATGAGCGCGGGCTGCGGCTGGAGGTACCAGAGCGACCGGAACCAGGGGGAGATCGTCTCCCGGTAGTCGTACCCGTGGCCGCCGGCGAGGAGCTGCGTCTGCACGGTCGCCCACGACCCGAGCAGGATCGACGCCGCGAGGAACACGTACATGGTCTTGTCCATGCGCGTCGTCGCGCGGAACACGGGACCCGTGGTGCGGCGCCGGTAGATGAGGATGAGCAGCCCGGCGACGAGCGCGACGGCCGCGATCGACCCCATGTAGGTCGCGACGAAGTGGTAGGCGACCTCCTTGATGCCCACCGCCTCCGTCCACGACTTGGGGATGACGAGCCCCATGAGGTGCCCGAGGATCACGAACAGCAGCCCGAAGTGGAACAGCGGCGACCCGAGCCGCAGCAGCCGCTTCTCGTAGAGCTCGCTCGACCGCGTGGTCCACCCGAACTTGTCGTACCGGTACCGCCAGACGGACCCCACGACGAACACCGCGAACGTCACGTACGGGAACACGACCCACAGCAGGATCTCGCCCGTGCTCACCCCGCTCATCGCACCGCACCTCCGGTTCGGCCGGCCCCGGTGCCGTACGGCTCCAGCGCGAAGGGCTCCATCCCCACGAGCTCGGCGGGCGGTCCCGCCGTCACGAGCTCGACGTACCGCTGCTGCGTGCGCTCGTCGAGCGGCGGGAGCGTGAGGCACACGGCCTCGACGAGGCCGGTCCACGGGCTCGCCATGCTCTCGAGCGCGGTCCGCAGCACCTCGATCCCGTCCCGGTGCGAGGCGAGCAGCCCCGCCGCGATCGTCGCGTCGTCGCCCTCGGTGCGCGCCGAGAACTCGAGCACCGTCGGCAGGTAGTCGGGCAGCTCCGAGCCCGTGACCTCCCAGCCCGCGGCCCGGTAGGCCTCGACGAACGCGACGAGCGCCGTCCCGCGCCGCCGGGTGTCGCCCGCGGCGTAGTACGACAGGTACATCGAGCACTTGCGCTTGAGGTCGAACGTCGCGACGTAGCGGGCCTGGAGCTCGCGCAGGCCCTGCGCGTCCGCGGGCGCCGGCAGCGCGTCGCAGAACGCGTCGAGGCGCTCGCGGACGGGCGCGGGCAGCCCCGGCGCCGACGCCCGGACGGCGAGCGCCGCGTCGAGCACCTCCGCGTCGGGGTAGGCGAGCAGCACGGACGCCGCCATGTGGGTCGTGCGGCGCTGGGTGCCCGACGCCGCCACGGGGGCCAGGTGGTCGGGCTGTGGGCCGCGGGCGCGCGCCCCGGGCCGCAGCGCCGGGGTGGGGAGCAGCGAGCGCGTCCTCATCGGGTGTCCCCGTCGGGCTCCGTGCCGGTTCCGCTCCCCGGCGCCCCGCCTGCCGGCCGACCGGGCGCCGACGGGCCGGGGATCGTGTCGTGCCGCGCGTCCTGGCGACCGCCGGGCAGCGAGCCGGGGGCGCCGGGCGTGACGCCGCCGGTCCCCGTGCCCGCGCCGGTGCCGCCGGTCGTCGCGTCCTCGCCGGGCGGGAAGAGTCCCGGCGGACGGCCGTTGCCGTCCCAGTTGAGCAGGTTCACGCGGCCGGGCGTCGAGGGCCCGTACGCGGAGTCCGCCGTCTGGCGGGACTGGAGCACGTGGAAGTTCTCGACCGCGACGGGCACCGGGCTCCCCGACGTCTCGCCGAACGGCCCGCCGCCGGTGAGCCCCATCCCACCCATGCCGGGTCCGCCGTCGTAGTCGAGGGAGCAGGACAGCTCGTCGAGCTCGCGGGCGATCTCGGTGTGGGCGGTGGGGATGACGTAGCGGTCTTCGTACTTGGCGATGGCCAGGAGGCGGTACATGTCTTGGACCTGGGTGCCGGTCATCCCGACGGCGGCGGCGGTGCGTTCGTCGGGTTCGCGGTCGAGGTTGATGTCGCGCATGTAGGAGCGCATGGCGGCCAGGCGGCGTAGGACGCGTTCGACGGGGGCGGTGTCGCCGGCGGTGAAGAGTCCGGCGAGGTATTCCAGGGGGATGCGTAGCTGGGAGATGGCGGCGAACAGGGTGCGCCCGTCTTCGCCGTCGTTGCCCGACGCGGTGATGACGTCGACGACGGGGGACAGGGGTGGGATGTACCAGACCATGGGCAGGGTGCGGTACTCGGGGTGCAGGGGCAGGGCGACCTCGTACTTGGTGATGAGGTCCCAGATGGGGGAGCGTTGGGCGGCGGTGATCCAGTCTTCGGGGATGCCCTCTTGTCGTGCGGCGGCGATGACTTGGGGGTCGTGGGGGTCGAGGAAGACGGCGCGTTGGGAGGCGAGGAGTTCGTGCTCGTCCTGGACGCTGGCGGCCTGGGTGACCTTGTCCGCGTCGTACAGGACGAGGCCGAGGTAGCGCAGGCGTCCGACGCAGGTCTCGGAGCAGACGGTGGGTAGGCCGACCTCGATGCGGGGGTAGCACAGTGTGCACTTCTCGGCCTTGCCGGTCTTGTGGTTGAAGTAGACCTTCTTGTAGGGGCAGCCGGTGACGCACATGCGCCAGCCGCGGCACTGGTCCTGGTCCACCAGGACGATGCCGTCCTCGGCCCGCTTGTACATGGCTCCGGAGGGGCAGGACGCGACGCAGGCGGGGTTGAGGCAGTGTTCGCAGATGCGGGGCAGGTAGAACATGAACGTCTTGTCGAGCTCGGTCGCGACGTGCTCGGACATGTGTTGCAGGATCGGGTCCTGGTCCATGGTCGCGGTGGAGCCGGCGAGATCGTCGTCCCAGTTCGCCGACCAGGAGATGTTCATGTCCTTGCCCGTGAGCAGCGACTTCGGGCGTGCGACGGGGGTGTGGGCGCCTTGGGGGGCTGAGAGGAGCATGTCGTACTCGTAGGTCCACGGTTCGTAGTAGTCGTGGATGGAGGGCAGGACGGGGTTGGAGAAGATCGTGGCGAGCTTCTTCAGGCGCCCGCCGGCGCGGAGCTTGAGCTTGCCCTTCTTGGTGCGGACCCACCCGCCCTGCCAGCGGTCCTGGTCCTGGTAGGTGCGGGGGTACCCGAGGCCGGGGCGGGTCTCGACGTTGTTGAACCACACGTACTCGACCCCGGTGCGGTTGGTCCAGGCCTGCTTGCACGTGACCGAGCACGTATGACACCCGATGCACTTGTCCAGGTTCATCACCATCGACATCTGCGCCATCACCCGCACGACGCCACCCCCTCCCACGCCGACGACTGCCTGCCCGCCGCCGGGCCCCGCGCTGTTCCGGTCCGGGTCACGAGTGTCACGAGCGTCACGAGTACCGCACCTCCTGGCTGCGTCGGCGGATGACGGTCATCTCGTCGCGCTGGTTCCCCGTGGGCCCCAGGTAGTTGAACGCGTAGGAGAGCTGGGCGTAGCCGCCCGCGAGGTGCGTCGGCTTGAGGAGGATGCGCGTGAGCGAGTTGTGGATGCCGCCGCGCAGCCCGGACGTCTCGGCGAGCGGGACGTCGATCGTGCGGTCGGTCGCGTGGTGCATGTAGACGGTGCCCTCCGGCATCCGGTGGCTCACCACCGCCCTCGCCACGACCACGCCGTTGCGGTTGTACGCCTCGATCCACTCGTTGTCCGCGACCCCGATCTTGGCGGCGTCGGCGGGAGACATCCAGACGTTCGGGCCGCCCCGGGACAGGGACAGCATGAAGAGGTTGTCCTGGTACTCGGAGTGGATCGACCACTTGTTGTGCGGCGTCAGGTACCGCACCGCGACCTCGGCATGACCGCCCGACGCGGGGTAGCCCGACGGCGACGTGTCGCCCACCACCGGGGAGTCGCCGAACAGGCGGTGCATGTCGAGCGGTGGCCGGAAGATCGGCATGTGCTCGCCGAGCTCGATCATCCAGTCGTGGTCGAGGTAGAGGTGCTGGCGCCCGGTCAGGGTGTGCCACGGCTTGAGCCGCTCCACGTTGACGACGAACGCCGAGTACCGGCGGCCGCCGTGCTCCGAGCCGGACCACTCGGGAGAGGTGATGACCGGCGTCGGGCGCGACTGCACGTCCGGGAAGGTCACGCGCTTGCCCTGCTCGTCCAGGGCGAGGTCGGCGAGGCGCGTGCCCGTGCGCTGCTCGACGTGCTCGAACCCCTGCACCGCGAGCCGCCCGTTCGTCGTCCCCGACAGCGCGAGGATCATCTCGCACGCGTGCGTGTCCCGGTCCAGGCGCGGGCGCCCCGCCGTCGGGCCGTCCTGGACGAGGCCGTTGCGGCGGCCGAGGTCGGCGACCTCGGGCGCGGGCGAGAAGTGCACGCCCTTGGTGACCATGCCCGCCTTCTCCGTGAGCGGACCGAGCGACGCCATCCGGGCGGCGAACGCCGGGTAGTCCCGCTCGACCACCACGAGCTTGGGCATCGTCACGCCGGGCACGAGCTCGCGCTCCGTCACCGGGAGCCCCGAGTCGGTGAGCGCGCCGTGCGGGACCGCCATCTCGTCCGGGGTGTCGTGCGCGAGCGGCGCGGCGACGAGGTCCTCCCGGACCCCGAGGTGCGTCACCGCGAGCTCGGACACCTTCCCCGCGATCGTGTGGAAGATGTCGAAGTCGGTGCGCGTCTGCCACGGCGGGCTGATCGCGGGGTTGAACGAGTGCACGAACGGGTGCATGTCCGTGGAGGACAGGTCGTGCTTCTCGTACCACGTCGCCGCCGGCAGCACGACGTCCGAGAACAGCGTCGTCGACGTCATGCGGAAGTCGAGCGTGACGAGCAGGTCGAGCTTGCCCTGCGGGGCCTCGTCCCGCCAGGTCATCGACCGCGGGCGGCGCTCGGGGCTCGACTCCGCCGCGTTGACCGCGGCGTCGGTCCCCAGCAGGTGCTTGAGGAAGTACTCGTTGCCCTTGCCCGACGACCCGAGGATGTTCGCGCGCCACACCGTCACGACGCGCGGGAAGTTCGCCGGGTCGTCCGGGTCCTCGCACGCGAACCGCAGGGTCCCGGCCGTGAGCTCGTCGACCACGTGCTGTGCGGGTTCCTTGCCCGCCGCGCGCGCCTCGTCCACGAGGTCGAGGGGGTTGCGGTCGAACGTCGGGAAGCTCGGCATCCAGCCGCGCTGCGCCGACTCGACGAGCGTGTCCGCCGTCGTGCGACCCGAGAACTGGCCCTGCGCGAGCGGTGACGCGAGCGCGTCGGCGGGCAGCCCGTCGTACCGCCACTGGTCCGTCGCGAGGTACCAGAACGCCGTGCCGATCATCTGCCGCGGCGGGCGCGACCAGTCCAGGCCGCCCGCGTACTGCGCCCACCCGGTCACCGGGCGGCACTTCTCCTGCCCCACGTAGTGCGCCCACCCGCCGCCGTTCACACCCTGGCAGCCGGTGAGCGTCGTCAGCGCGAGCATCGCCCGGTAGATGGTGTCGGAGTGGAACCAGTGGTTGGTCCCCGCGCCCATGATGATCATCGAGCGACCGCCCGAGTCCAGCGCGTTCTGCGCGAACTCGCGCCCGATCCGCTCGGCCGCCGCGGCGGGCACCCCGGTGAACCGCTCCTGCCACGCGGGCGTCGCGGGCGACGCGTCGTCGTCGTAGCCCGCGGGCCACTCGCCGGGTAGCCCCAGCTCCGGGCGGTTCACCCCGTACTGCGCGAGCAGCAGGTCCAGCACCGTCGTGACGAGCCGACCGCCGACCCGCCGGGCCGGGACCCCGCGCACGACGACGCCCGCGCCGCCCAGGTGCGCGCCCGCCTCGTCACCGGGCGCCGGGTCGAGGTCGAACCGCGGCAGCGCGACCGCGACCGTCTCGTAGGTGGCCCCCACTGCCTCTGCAGCCGTCTCGCCTCTCGCCGAGGACCCCTGGTCCGCCGAGGTAGAGCCTTGGTCCGCCGAGGTAGAGCTCTGGTCGGCCGACGGCGGGCGCTCGGGGACGGTGTCGCGGGTGGGGGCGGTCTGCGGGGCGCCCCAGAAGACGCCGTGCGGGTCCGCGACGGAGAGCAGGGGATCGATGTCGCCGAGGTCGAGGTTCCAGCGGCCCGCGTCGGCCTCGCCGTAGCGGTGGCCGAGGCTGCCGTTCGGGACGCGCGGCGTGCCGTCGGCGTCGAGCACGACGGTCTTGAAGCGGGCGTTCGAGGAGGCGGCGTCGTCGTCGCCGGGGCGCCCGACGCCGTCGGGCAGGTCCGCCGCGGTGAGGAACTTCCCCGGGACGAACGTGGCGACCGGCCGGTCGTCGGGGTTCCCGTACCCGTCGCCGTGCTCGTCGAGGACGACGAGGTTCGGGAGGTCGGTGAAGCGCGCCGCGTACTCGGCGAACTGCGGCGTCCGGCGCCGCGCGTAGTGCTCGGTGAGGATGACGTGGCCCATGGCCTGGGCGAGGGCGCCGTCCGTCCCCGGGTGCGGGGCGAGCCACTCGTCGGCGAACTTGGTGTTGTCGGCGTAGTCGGGGGAGACGACGATCACCTTCTGGCCGCGGTAGCGGGCCTCGGTCATGAAGTGGGCGTCGGGGGTGCGGGTGACCGGGACGTTGGAGCCCCACATGATGCAGTAGGTGGAGTTCCACCAGTCGGCGGACTCGGGGACGTCGGTCTGGTCGCCGAACACCTGCGGGGAGGCGACCGGGAGGTCGGCGTACCAGTCGTAGAACGAGAGCATGGTGCCGCCGAGCATCTGCACGAAGCGCGCGCCGACGCCGTGGGACACCATCGACATCGCAGGGATGGGGGAGAACCCGGCGACGCGGTCGGGTCCGTAGGTCTTGATGGTGTGCACGTGGGCGGCGGCGACGATCTCGGCGGCTTCGTCCCACGACGCGCGCACGAGCCCGCCCTTGCCGCGGGCGGACTTGTAGCGCCGCGCGCTCTCGGGGTCGGTGGTGAGTCGCTCCCAGGCCAGCACGGGGTCGCCGGTGGCGGCGCGGGCGGCGCGGTAGACGTCCAGGAGGGTGCCGCGGACGTAGGGGTAGCGCACGCGGGTGGGGGAGTAGGTGTACCAGGAGAACGCGGCGCCGCGGGGGCAGCCGCGGGGTTCGTACTCGGGGGAGTCGGGGCCGACGGAGGGGTAGTCGGTCTGCTGGGTCTCCCAGGTGATGATGCCGTCCTTGACGTAGACCTTCCAGGAGCAGGACCCGGTGCAGTTCACGCCGTGGGTGGAGCGCACGACCTTGTCGTGCGACCAGCGGTCGCGGTAGAACACGTCGCCCTGGCGCCCGCCGGTCAGGAACACCTGCCGCAGGTCGTCCGACACCTTCCCGCGCCGCAGGTGCTTGCCGAGCCGCAGCAGCGCGTCCTCGACGGGACCGTCCGACGTCGTCGTCATGCCGCGCTCCTGCCGCCGGTGGCCGTGGAGGGCCGGGCACGGAGCGGCCGCGAGGGTCCGCGCACCGGCGACGCTGACGGCACGGACACGTACGACATGCGGGCCTCCTGGGGCGAGCAGGGACGGCGGGGGTCGGTCCACAGCCACTATGCCCAGAACGGGCGGATCGCGCGCGCCGAGCGCGCCCCCGTCCGACGCCCCGTCCGACGCCGCGCCCGACCCGGCCACGCGGGTCGCTACCGTGGCGCCATGAGCGCACCCACCGGACGGGCCGCGGACGCGACCGTCGCCGTCGTCACCGTGTCCGACCGCTGCGCGCGCGGCGCGGCGGAGGACCGCTCGGGCCCGCTCCTCGCGGGGTTCCTCGGGGCCGCGGGGTGGGCGGTCGTGACGGACCTCGTGCCCGACGGCGTCGCCTCCGTGCGCGACGCCGTCGCCCGCGCCGTGGCCGGGGGAGTGCGCGTCGTGCTCACGACCGGAGGGACCGGCGTCGGCCCGCGCGACCTCACGCCCGAGGGGACGCGCGAGATCGTGGAGCAGGAGGTTCCCGGGATAGCCGAGGAGCTGCGCCGGCGCGGCGCCGCGCACGTCCCGGCGGCCGTGCTGTCGCGGGGCCTCGCGGGGATCGCGTCAGGACCGCAGGGCCGGGTGCTCGTCGTGAACCTGCCCGGCTCGACGGGCGGCGTGCGGGACGGATGGGTGGTCCTCGAACCGCTCCTGCCGCACGTGCTCGCGCAGCTCGACGGCGGCGACCACTGACGAGCGGGCGTCAGCCCCCCGCGAAGGGCGGCAGCACGTCGACCGTCTGGTCCGCGCCGACCGGGGTGTCGTCGCTCGACGCGCGCACGCCGCCCACGAGGAGCGAGCAGCGGGGGAGCACGTCCGCCAGGGCGGCGTGCCGCGCGACGAGCGCGGCGTGCAGCTCGCCGACCGTCGTCGCGTCGACGCTCTCCGTCTCGGTGCCGGCGGCCTCGCGCGCCCCGGCGAAGTAGCGGACGGTCGCCATCTCTCAGTCCTGCGTCTCGGCCTGTGCCGCGGTGCCGGGCAGCTCGGGCTCCGGTGTCCACGCGAGCGCGAGCGCGCCGGCGCGGTCGAGGACGTCCTGCACGGTGCGGCCCGACCCGTCGTGCGCGGCGAGGCCGGCGACGTAGCCCGCGACGAACGTCGTGAGGGGTGCGGCGGGACGCTCGATGCCGTGCGCGGCGTCGCGCGCGAGGTCGAGGATCGCGCCGATGTCGACCACCTGGGGGTCGAGGTCGAGGTCGCTCGCCAGCGCGTCGACCCAGCGCTCGAGGTTCGTCATCGTGGCCTCCTGCTGTCGTCCGGGGTGTCGTCGGGCTCCGGTGCCGCACCCGCGCCCAGGCGGCGGTCCTGCTCGCGGGCATCCTCCCACGTGTCGACGTCGTCGGTGGCGCCGTCCTCGTCGGGGACGGCGAGCGCGGGCAGCCCGGCGACCAGGCGGCGCACCGACGCGCCGTGCACCGCGGGCAGAGCGCCGAGCGCGCCCTGGAGCGCCGCGCGCTCGTAGAGCCCCACGAGCCACTGGTCGCGCCCGTCGCGCACGCCGTGCACGGCCACCTCGTGGGTCCGGTGGCGCGCGGCGGCGAGCAGCGCGGGCACCGCCTCCGCGGCCCGGGGGACGTCGCACGCGAGGACGAGCACCCAGGGCGCGCCGCCGTCGTCGGGCCCGGGCAGAGCGCCCAGCCCGGCTGCGATGCCGGCGACGGGACCGCCGAACGGCGGGTCCTCGCGCGTCAGGGAGTAGCGGCCGGGGTCGGCGAGCTCGTCCGGCCCGACGACGACCGTCCGCCCCGCGCCGGCGGTCGCCGCGAGCGCGTGCTCCAGCAGCGGTCGGCCCCCGACGACGACGCCCGGCTTGGGCGTCCCGAGGCGCTCGGCACGGCCCCCGGCCAGCACGACGGCGTCGAAGACGAACGCCGGGCGGGTCTCCGTCACGGCTCGCGGTGCCAGTCGCCGGACTTGCCCCCGGTCTTGGCGACGAGGCGCACGTCCGTGAGCTCGACGGACTTGTCGAGGCCCTTGACCATGTCGACGACCGCGAGCCCCGCGACCGCCACGGCGGTCAGCGCCTCCATCTCGACGCCCGTGCGGTCGGCGGTGCGCACGGTCGCGGTGACGTCGACGCCGTGGTCGCCCACGACGAGGTCGACGACCGCGCCGTGCACCCCGATGACGTGCGCGAGCGGCAGCAGCTCGGCGGTCCGCTTGGCGCCCGCGATGCCCGCGATGCGCGCGACGGCGAGCACGTCGCCCTTGGGGATGGTGCCGTCGCGCAGCGCCGCGACGATCTCCGGCGAGCACCGCACGACGCCGGTCGCCGTCGCGGAGCGGACGGTGGGTTGCTTGGCGGTGACGTCGACCATGCGCGCGTGCCCGCGCTCGTCCAGGTGCGTGAAGTCGTGCGTGGCGCTCATGGCGCCACTCTCGCACGCGCGACCCGCCGCGCGGACGGGCCGGAGGACCTTCGCGTGCGACGGTCGCCTCCACCCGCGAGGATCGGTGCATGCGCAGCTCACTCCTCGACCATGCCGAGCGCTCCGTCGAGCCCGGCTCCTTCCAGCTCCAGAACGACCGCATGCTCAAGGTGGACCTCCGCGGCACGGGCGGGTTCTTCTTCGCCAAGCAGGGCTCGATGGTCGCCTACCAGGGCGACGTCGACTTCGCGTACGAGGGCAGCGGCGGCCTCGGCAAGATGTTCAAGAAGGCCTTCACGGGCGAGGGCATGTCGCTCATGAAGGTGTCCGGGACCGGCGACGTCTTCCTCGCGCAGGAGGCGGACCAGGTGTTCGTGCTCCACCTGGAGGACGAGGGCGTGACGGTCAACGGCGCGAACGTGCTGGCGTTCGAGAGCTCGCTGACCTGGGACATCAACCGCGTCGAGGGCGCCTCGATGCTCAGCGGCGGCCTGTTCAACACGACGTTCACCGGCACCGGCGCGCTCGCCGTGACGGCCTTCGGCACGCCCGTCGTGCTCGACGTCGACGTCCCGACATACGTCGACATGCAGGCCGCCGTCCTGTGGTCCACGTCGCTGCAGTCGTCGATCCGCAAGACGGCGAAGCTCGCCGCCGCGATCGGTCGCGGGTCCGGGGAGGCGTACCAGCTCGCGCTCACGGGGCA
Organism: Cellulosimicrobium cellulans; assembly: GCF_016907755.1. NCBI lineage: Bacteria > Bacillati > Actinomycetota > Actinomycetes > Micrococcales > Promicromonosporaceae > Cellulosimicrobium > Cellulosimicrobium cellulans. The sequence goes on along the minus strand of NZ_JAFBCN010000001.1, from coordinate 4,619,091 downwards.
GGGGATCGTCGTCGTGCAGGCGTCGGAGGGCCACCCGCCGCCCGCGCAGAAGTGACCCCGGCGGTCAGTCCAGGAGCAGGACCCGGACGGCGTCGCCGGGCTCGACCGACGTGATGTCGGCGCCGACGACGGCGAGCGCGTCGGCGTGCGCGAGCGCGCTCACGCGGTGCGAGCCGGACCCCCGCGCCTCCGCGGGGTCCGCCCCGCGGTCGCGGTGCCGGCCTGCCGGGACGACGTGCGCGCTGTCGGGCTCGGTGTGGCGCACGAGCACGAGCTGCTCGCGCCCCGCCGGCGAGGACCAGCCCTCGGCGGCGACGCGCGCGACGAGGGCGCGCCCCGACCCGGGGACGCCGCGCAGGCGGTCCAGCACCGGACGCACGAACAGCTCGAACGACACGAACGCGCTCACCGGGTTGCCGGGCAGCGCCAGCCACGGGACGCCGCGCCACCGCGCGAGGCCCTGCGGCTTGCCGGGCTGCATCCCGACGGCGACGAGCCGCGCGTCGTCGACCGCGCCCGCCCAGGGCGTCCCGCGCCGGGTCCCGGGGTCCAGGACCTCGCGCACGACGTCGAACGCGCCCGCGCTCACGCCGCCCGTGCTGACGAGGAGGTCGGGCGGGGCGCCGTCGAACGCGCCCAGCAGGTCGTCGAGGGCCGCGACGAGCGCGGCGGCCGTGTCGCCGACCGCGCCCCGCCGCACGACGCGCGCCCCGGCCGCGCGCGCCGACGCGGCGAGCAGGACCGAGTTGGAGTCGGGGATCCGACCCGGGCCCGGCGCGGTCCCCGGCGCGACGAGCTCGCTCCCCGTGGAGAGCACGGCGACGCGCGGCGCGCGGTGCACCCGCACGGTCGCGTGCCCCGCGGACGCCGCGACCGAGACGTGCCGCGCCGTCAGCACGGCCCCCGCCCCGACGACCACGTCGCCGCGGCGCACGTCCTCTCCCCGCGCCCGCACGTTGCTGCGCGACGCGTCGTGGACCTCGACGGTCGCGGGGCCGCTTCCCGGTGCCCCGGGCGTGAACCGCCCGGTCGACGTGCGCTCGACCGGGACCACGACGTCGGCGCCGCGGGGCACCGGTGCCCCGGTCATGATCCGGACCGCCTCGCCGGCCCCGAGGAGGGCGTCGAGCCCCGGCGCCCCGGCCGCGACGTCGCCGACCACGCGCAGCGCGACGGGCGAGCCGGTCGTGGCCCCGGCCACGTCGGCCGACCGCACCGCGTACCCGTCCATCGCGGACGCGTCGAACGCGGGCGCGTCGAGCGTCGAGACGACGTCGGCGGCGAGGACCGCCCCGACCGCGTCCTCGAGCGGGACGTCCGTCGACGGCGTCGGGCGGACGAGCGCGAGCGCGTCGTCGGCGTGCTGGGCGATCGTCCGGCGCGGCTCGCGGGTCATGCCCCGCACCGTAGCCGAGCCCGGGTGCCGTCCGCCGGTGGGTGGGCTAGGTTGGGGACCGGAGTCATGAAGCGGCCCGCAGCCCCCCGAAACTTGGGAGGACAACCATGGCCTCGATCTCCGCGACCACCACCCCCAGCCCGGAGCAGACCGCGCCCGTACGACCCGCAGCCCTCGCCGAGGTGCTCGCCGTCGGCACGCACCTCCTCGTGGGTCAGTACCGCGTCGAGCTGGGCTCCGGGTCCTGGTGGTGGTCGGACGAGGTGTACACCATGCACGGCTGGACGCCGGGCGACGTCGAGCCGAGCCTGGACGCCCTGCGCTCGCGCAAGCACCCCGACGACCGCGCCCGCGTCGTCCGCGCCGCGACGGAGGCGATCCGCTCCGGCCGACCGTTCTCCTGCGCCCACCGCATCGTCGACGGGCACGGCAAGGCCCGGTCCGTCGTCGTGACGGGGCAGGGGCGCCGGGACGCCCGGGGCCGCGTCGTCGAGATCGCCGGGTACGTCGTCGACGTCAGCCCGACCCACAAGGAAGCGCTCGAGCGTGAGTCGCAGCGCGCCGTGACGCGCGCGTTCGTCAGCCAGGCCGCGGTCGAGCAGGTCAAGGGCGTGCTCATGGCCGTGCACGGCGTCGGCGACGTCGCGGCCGGCCAGCTCCTCGCCGAGGCCGCGGGCGAGGCCGGCGTCCCGGTCCAGGAGACCGCTACGCAGGTCATGCGCGCGCTGAGCAAGGCCGGCGGGGTGGGCCCGACGGCCGAGGCGACGGTCGCGGGGGCGCTCGCCGCCGTGCGCCCGGTTGCCCGGCCCCGCGCGCACGACGCCCAGCTCGCCCGACGTCGCGAGCCCGCACGCTCGTGAGCAGAAGGACCCCACCTCGACGGTACGGAGGCACGACATGACGGACGAGACCGCCTTCCCGGCCCAGCAGCAGGATCCGCCCGGCCTCACGAGGCCGATGGACCCGGCGCCCGACCACGGCGAGGAGTCCTACCGGGGGAGCGGGCGGCTCGAGGGCCTGCGCGCGCTCGTGACCGGCGGCGACTCGGGCATCGGCCGCGCCGTCGCGATCGCCTACGCGCGCGAGGGCGCGGACGTCGCCATCGGTTACCTGCCCGAGGAGCAGGAGGACGCCGAGGAGACCGCGCGCTGGGTTCGCGAGGCAGGCCGCACGTGCGCGCTCCTGCCCGGCGACCTGACCGACGAGGCGACCGCCCGCGGCCTGCCCTGGCGCGCCGTCGAGGAGCTCGGCGGGCTCGACGTCCTCGTCAACAACGCCGGGTTCCAGATGGCGCGGCGCGAGTCGATCGAGGACGTCACGACCGAGGAGATCGACCGCGTCCTCAAGACGAACCTCTACGCGCTGCTCTGGATCACCCAGTCGGCGCTCGAGCACCTGGGGGAGGGGTCGGCGATCGTCAACAACTCGTCCATCCAGGCCTACCAGCCCTCGACGTCGCTGCTCGACTACGCGTCGACCAAGGCCGCGATCAACAACCTCACGGTGAACCTCGCCGCCGAGCTCGGGCCGCGGGGCATCCGGGTCAACGCGGTCGCGCCGGGTCCCATCTGGACCCCGCTCCAGCCGGCCACCCAGCCGGAGGAGAAGATCGAGAAGTTCGGTCAGGACACGCCGCTGGGGCGGGCCGGGCAGCCCGCGGAGGTCGCGCCGGCGTTCGTCTTCCTCGCCTCGCCGACGGACGCGAGCTACGTCTCCGGCACCGTCCTCGGGGTGACGGGAGGCAAGCCCGTGTTCTAGGGCCTGAAGAGACCTCCCCGCGCGGGCCACGGACGGATCGGCCGAGGGCCGCGACCCGCCCGGGAGGGTCGGAGGGCGGGCGTTCGCGCCCGCCCGGGGGCGGGTCCGTCGCGAGAGCGACGGTGCCCGTGGGACACCAGCCGCCACGCCCTGTGCGGGCGAGACGGCCACCGCCCCCGACCCGCCCGGGCTCCCTGCCCGGGCGGGGCCTCCGGCACGACCGGCGAGGCGGGCCGCGCACTGCGTCGCGGCCCGCCTCGCCGGATACCGGTCGCCTCGTGCGCGAACTACGCTGGGGCCGGGAGCCGTGAGGGAGGCCGGGATGACGAGCATCGAGCAGAGCGTCGAGCAGGGCACGGTCGGAATGCCCGCGGGCCCCGGTGCCACCGTTCCCACCCCGCAGGCGGAGACGGTCGCCGGCGTCCCGGAGATCGTGGGCGGCGCCGACGAGCAGAGCGTCGCCGGGCTCGTGGCCGACGCCGCGCGGGCCCTGGCCGACGAGCCGACCCTCCAGCAGACGCTCGACCGCGTCGTCGAGCTCGCCGTCTCGATGGTGGACGGGTGCGAGTCCGCGGGCATCTCGCTCGTCACGCGGGGGCGCATCGAGAGCCCCGCCGTGTCGGACCCTCTCGTCGCGCGCGGCGACGCGCTCCAGTACGAGCTCCGCGAGGGACCCTGCCTGGACGCGGTGCACGACCACGCGCTCGTCGAGTCGGGCGACATCGAGACCGACGCGCGGTGGCCGCTGTGGGCGCCGACCGTCGCGCGCGAGCTCGGGGTCCGGTCGATGCTGTGCGTGCAGCTCTACACGTCGGAGAACGCGCACGGCGCGCTCAACATGTACTCGACGTCGCCCGACGCGTTCGGAGCCGACGACCACCACCTCGCGTCCACGTTCGCCGCCGTCGCGGCGGCCGCGATCTCGGCCGCGCGGACCGAGGAGCAGCTCCAGTCCGCCGTCCAGACGCGCACCCTCATCGGGCAGGCGCAGGGCATCATCATGGAGCGCTACTCGCTCACGGCCGGGCGCGCGTTCGCGGTGATGAGCCGGGTGTCCCAGGACGCGAACATCCGGCTCGTCGACATCGCGCGCCAGATCGTCGAGACGAGGCGCATCCCCGGGGTCGGGACGGACTGAGGCGGGTCGCTCGCGTCCCGGCGCCGACGGTTCGCGCCCGGCCCGGCGTCGGACGGGCCGGCCCGGTCAACCGAGAGGTGACCGGGGCCGGGCGTCGTCCACGTCGCCGAGGAGCCGGTCGACGCGGCGCCGAGTCGCCTCGTCCGCGGCTCCGTGCCCGGTGGCCGCGCCGTCGACGACACCCGCGACGAGCCGCCGGGCGAGCTCGCGCACCGGTACGTTCGCGTCGTTCGAGCGGCGGCGCAGCACCTCGAACGCGTCGTCCGGCCCGATCGCGAGCGTCGTCATGAGGACGCCCTTCGCCTGCTCGATGACCGAGCGGGACGCGTCCGCCGCGCGGATCGACGCCGTCGCCTCCCGACGCGCCGCCTCCTGGTGCGCGGTCGTCAGGTCGACGAAGTACCCGACGACGGCCGACCACGTGACCCCGCCGTCGAGGCGGCGACCCTGCGCGGCGACGGCGAGCGTGCGAGTCCGCCCCGTCGCGTCCACGATGCGGTGCATGGACCCGAACGGCTCGCCGGTGCGCGCCGCCTGCGCGAGCTCGCTCGCGACGCGCTCACGGTCCTCGGGGTGCTTGTGGGACAGGACGAGGGCCGTCGTCGGGACGACCTCGCCGGGCGCGAAGCCGTGCATCTCGTACACCTCGTCCGACCACCACCACGTGTCCGTGGCGACGTCGACGCGGAAGCGTCCGACCGGCTGGGGGTCACCCGGGCCGAGCGCGGCGAGAAGGTCGGCGAGAGCCGGAGGGACGACGTCGTCGGGTTCCGCGACGTCGGAGGGCAGGGCAGCGTCCATCGATGGGGGTCCCCGGAGATCGATCAGGACGGAGCCGATTCCTGACCCCAGCAGGAGGAAGATTATCCCAGCGGCGACGACAGGGAGGACTCATGACCCCGCAGGTCAGCGACGGGCGTGACGAGTCGGCCGACGAACGGTCGGACCGGAACTGGGCCGAGCTGCTCCAGGAGCTGCGCGTCATGCAGATGGGCGTGCAGATCCTCACGGGGTTCCTGCTCACGCTGCCGTTCCAGCAGCGCTTCGGCGACCTCGACACGTTCCAGACCGGCGTCTACCTCACCCTGGTGGCGCTCGCCGTCCTGTCCACCGGCCTCTTCGTCACGCCCGTGAGCCTGCACCGCGCGCTGTTCCGCAAGCACCGCAAGACGGCGCTCGTCACCCTGAGCGACCGCATCGCCCGGGTCGGCGTGCTCGTCCTCGCGTTCGTCGTCACCGGGACGGTCCTGCTCGTCGTCGACGTCGTCGTGAACCGCGCGGCGGCCCTGTGGTCGAGCGGCTGCGCGCTCGTCCTGCTCGTCGGCCTCTGGTTCGTCCTCCCGCGCCTCGTCGCCCGCCGGTCCGGGACCACCGTGTGACGGCTGGGCGGGAAGCAGGGTTCTACCCCGCGCGACCGGGGGTTCTCCTTCCAGGGCCGGCGGCTCAGGTCGAGGCGGCGGCGCGGGCCTGGACGCCGCGACGGACGGGGCCCAGGGTGAACAGCAGGGTGACGAGGGCGGTCAGGGCGAGGAGCGCGAAGCCGAGGCCGTAGGTGCCGTTGAGCTGGTAGACGACGCCCATGAGCAGCGGCGGGATGAAGCCGCCGAGGCCGCCCGCCGCGCCGACGAGGCCGGTGACGGCGCCGACCTTCTCGACCGGCGCGACCTTCGAGACGAGCGCGAACGTCGCGCCCGACGACGCGCCGAGCGCGGCGGCGAGGCCGAGGAACGCGACGGTCCCCACCGGCACGAGCGACGGCTGGAACGCGACGACCGCGGCGAGCACCGTCACGACGGCGAAGCACACCACCGAGACGGGGACCCCGCCGAACCGGTCGGAGAGGGCGCCGCCGACGGGCCGCATGAGGACCGCGAGGACCACGAACCCGGCGGTCCGGGCGGCGGCGTCGGAGGCAGTGAGGTCGTAGGCGTTGACGAGGAACGTGGGCAGGTAGACGGAGAACGCGACGAACCCGCCGAACCCGACGGCGTACAGCCAGGAGAGCTGGAGGGTGGCGGGGAGGCGGAACGTCGCCCAGGTGCGGGACCAGAACCCCCCGGCGGGGGCGGTCGCGCGGCCGGGCGGGACGCGCAGCAGGAGCCACGACACGACGGCGAACACGGCGAGGACGGCGGCGACGAGGAGGAACGGCGCGGCGTCGCCCCACGCGTCGCGGATGCGCACCGTGGTGAACGCGGAGATCGCGGTGCCGCCCATGCCCATGCCGAAGATCCCGACGGCGGTGCCGCGGCGGGCGGGCGGGTACCAGGCGTTGACGAACGGCACCCCGACGGCGAACGCGGTCCCGCCGAGGCCGAGGAAGAAGCCGCCGACGAGCAGCGCGACGAAGCTGTCCGCGACGAGCCCGACGAAGAGGACCGGAAGGATGGTCAGCGCGCTGACCAGGGGGAACATGACGCGCGCGCCGTAGCGGTCGGTGAGCGCGCCCACGGGGATGCGCCCGAGGGACCCGACGACGACCGGCACGGCGACGAGGACGGACACCTGGACGTCGGTGAGGTGGTAGAGCTGCCCGTACGCCGCGCCCAGCGGGCTGATGAGCGCCCACGCCCAGAAGTTCACGGCGAACCCGATCGTCGCGAGGACGAGCATGAGGGTCGGGGAGGGGGACGGAGACGTCGTCGTCGGGGCGGGGGCGGCGGCCCCGCTCGCGTCCTGCTGCGCCATGGCGACTCCTGGTGGGAGGTGCCCGCCGGCGGGCACGGGGAGGTCGTTGCGTCGAGCGACTCCACGCTAACGACGCTCGCCGCGCCCCGCGCGGCGAACCACCCGTACCGTGGGGGCGTGCTCGACTGGCTCTTCGGGGGCGTGGCCCTGCTCAACGTGTACGCGCTCGCCCTCGTGGTGCTGCGCGCCCCGCTGTACCGCACGCGTCTGTACCGGCCCATGCTGCTCAACATCGGGCTGTCGATCGCGCCGGTCCTGGTGCTGGGTCTGGTCGTCCTCGTGGACGCCGTGCTCATCGCGGGCGGCGCCCCGCCGTGGGTGATCCTCACGGTCGCCGTGGCCGGCTTCCTCGTGTGGCTGCTGCTCCTGCCCAACGCCGGGTACCTCGTCACGGAGCTCAACTACAGCCACCGGCAGGAGGGCGAGGACGTCCCGCTCTGGTACGACATCGTCGCCGTGCTCACGCTTGCGATGTCGGGCGTCATGAACACGGTCGTGAACGTCTTCCTCGCGCAGGCGCTGTTCGTCATCGTGCTGTACCCGAACGACGACGACCCGTTCCACCGGCCGGCCTCGTGGATCGCCGTGCTCGTCGTCCTCGCCCTGGTGTCGGTGGGGATCTACCTGGGCCGGTACGTGCGCTTCAACAGCTGGGACCTGGCCCACCCCGTCGAGTTCGTGCGCAAGCTCGTCGCGCACCTCCGGGCCCGGGGCGCGGTGCGCAACGCCCTCCTGTTCGTGCTGCTGCACACGCTGTTCTTCGCGTTCATGTACGCGATCGTCATGGGTCCCGTGACGACCCTCCTGGTCCGTGGGGCCTGACGAGGGCGTCGTCCGCCCCGTAAGATGCGCGCCGTGACGTCGACCGCGCCGAGGGCCGCCCGCAGCGTCCCGCTGCTCCGCGCGGTCGTCGGGACGTGGCCGCGCCGCATCGCGCTGGCGGTCGTGCTCGGCCTCGTGGCCGGGACGGCGGCGGCCGGCGGGTTCGCCCAGCACGTCGCCGCCGAGGCCGGACCGGCCCACGCCGCCGCGGGGGAGCCGGTCCCGACCGGACCGTTCGACCTGACGGTGCGATCGTGGTCCGTGACGGACGCCGTGCAGGTCTCCACGCTCGAGGACTCCGGCGCCGACGCGTGGCTCGTCGTGGTCGTGGGCGCGCTCGACACCGACCGCGAGTCCCGCCGTCTGGACCGCACCGCCGTGACGCTCCCGGCCGAGCTTCCTGGCGGCCTGGCCCTCGCGGGCGACGCGGAGCCCGACCGCCCGGACCCGACGCTGCTCGTGCGCGACGCCTCGGTCTACCCCGTCCTCCAACCGGGCCTGCCGGAGGACGTCGCGCTGCTGTGGCCGGTGACGGTCCCGGAGGGCGGGGCCACGTCCGCCGCCCCGGACGAGCCGCTCACCGTCATCGTCCCGACGTTCCGCTACCGGGACATGACGGTCGGCGGCGGACGCCGGTGGGCCGAGACGGGCACGGTGGTGCTCGTGGACGTCCCGCCCGGCGCCGTCCCGCCGGAGATCGTGGACCCGCCCGAGGACGAGGAGGCGTGGTGACCGAGCCGACCGGGGCGACGACGTCCGAGGCGACCGCCACGGCGTCCGCCGACGATGCCGCGACCGCCGGCGACCCCGCCGCGACTGCCGGTGACCCCGCCGCGACCGCGCGCCCGCGACGTGCGGACGTCGTCGTGACCGTCGTCCTGCTCCTCCTCGCCGTGGGCGTCGGGGCCGCCGTGGCGCGTGTCGACGCGTGGTGGCCCACGCTCACGTCGACGACGACGCGCGGCGACGTGGGCGAGGTCGTCACCGCCGGCCCGCTGCGCGTCCGCGTCGACGACGTGCGCACGGGCACGGTGCTCGAGGACGGGTTCGACACCCTGACGACCGACGGCGTCTGGGTCGCCGTGGACCTCGCGGTGTCCGGCACCACGAAGGAGGCGGGGATCGAGGCGCTCGAGCTGCGCGACGCCGAGGGGCGCGACCACGAGGCGTCGCACCGCGTGAGCAACTCGATGATGAGCACGTTCGTGGACCCCGACGTCCCCGAAGCCGGGACGGTCGTCGTCGAGGTACCGGCGCGGGCGCTCGACGGGGACGTCGTGCTGCGCGTGCTCACGGAGCACGACGACGCGGACATCGACCGCCCGCAGGCGGTCGCCGAGATCGACCTCGGTCGTCTCGACGTCCCGGCGGCGGACGCGGTCGTCGAGGTGCTGTCGCCCGCGCTCGTCCCCGGGGGGTGGGAAGGATGAGCGGGGGGTCTGGCGGGGGATCGAGCGTGGGGTGGTGGCGCGCGAACCGGTGGTGGCTGGTCGTGCTGGCGGGAGCGCTCGCGGCGCTCGGCACGCTCACCTGGCGTTCGGACGCCGTGCAGGGCTGGTGGGCGTCGGAGCCGCACCGCGCGCACACGGCCGATGCCGAGGGCTGGGCGCAGGTCGGCGACGTCCGGGCGCGTCTCGCCGGGCTCGAGGAGGTCGACTGGCTCGACGACGGGTACGGGGACCGCATCGAGGCGCCGGAGGGCTACACGCTCTGGGCCGCCGACGTGTCGCTGCGGTCGGACGCGCCCGACGCCCCGGCCAGCGAGGAGGAGACGTACTCGTCGTGCGAGGTCGTGCTGCTCGACGCCGCCGGGCGCGAGTTCACGGCGGGGGCGTCCGCGCTCCCGGGCATGCCGTTCCCCGAGGCGCCGGTGTGCACGGGCGCCGTCTCGAGCCGCAGCACGCAGTACTTCCTCACGCCCGACGACGCCGTGCCCGCCGAGGTGCGTCTCGTCGAGCCGGAGCTGCTCCCCGCCTACTGGTCGCTGCCCGCGTCGTGACCGGGTGCCCGGCCCTGCCGGGCCCGCTGACCTCGCAGGACCTTGCAGGAACGGGCGATCGGGCCGAGCATCCGAGCCCGTAGCTCGCCGACCTCGGGCTCGCCACGCTCGGCCTCGGCGACGAACGCGTCTGTCATCGCGTCGGGGAGCCGCTCGGCGAGGTCGAGGACCCTGCCGGTCACGGCGTCGGGCTCGAGGCCCGCCTCCCGGGCGAAACGGCTCCATCGGTCGAGGCCGATCTGCACGAACTCGCGCCGACCGCCCACGGCCATCGCCGAGGTGCGCAGGCCGGTCTGACCCGCGGAGTCGTATGGTGCACCGGAGGCGACGTCGTACAGCGGGGCCAGCCTGACGGCGCTCTCAGCGAGGAGGACCGAGTAGTTCTTGGCGTGCGCGTCGGGCGCCTGGATCAAGACGTTGAAGGCCAGCGCATCGACGAACGCGTCCAGGTTGGACTGGCGGAAGCGGCGCGTGCTCTGGGTCCGCAGCAGGTCGACGATCTGCACCGCCCGGGGGCCCCCGTCGGACTCGTACTTGTCCGCCGGGTAGGTGCCCGTGGCCTGACAGAGGTCCTCCTGGTGCAATCGCCCGAGGGTCCCGGCGTCGTCACGTCGGCGGTCGTAGCGCTCGACGATCAGCGCCGTCTCGCCGCGGAACCGCTCGAAGCGCGAGAGGGCCGCCGGCAGGCCGGCGCGCCGCGCGGTCTGCAGACAGATGTGCTCGTTGAGCGCCTGGGAGCGGAAGCCGTCCACACCGGGTTTGACGATGTGGGTGGTCGCCTCGGCGCCGGTGGCCTCATACCAGGCGTCTCCTTCGCGTCGCAGCGCGAACTTGGCTTGTGCCCCGGCCAAGGACCATCGCTCGCGTGGGGCGAGCCAGCTGGCGCCGGGGTTGGTCCGCAGCTCGGACAACCGCTCCTCGATGTCGTCGTCGCTGAGCGCGACGAGGGTGCCTCGGCGGGCCAGGACGTCCGCTACCTCGTCCTCGGCGCAGAACTGCACGGCACCGGCGCAGTCCAGCCCCATGTGGGCCAGGAGTGCGAACGGGTTGCGGGCAGACACGTCGAACTCGCGCGACATGGCCTCTCGGGCGGCCTGGCGCTCCGGCAGGAGCCCGTCGAGGAACGGATCGACGACCCGCTGGGCGAAGGGTCCGCCTGCGAGGGGCATCGTCAGGGAGATCGGCGTCGCCCCCGGGTCCGAGCGATAGTTCAGCAGGTGTTGTCCGCCCCGGGTCTGCTCCAGGTCGGCGACGTGCCGCCCGTAGAGCAGCACGGCCAGGTGTCGGCTGCTCACAGGTCCTCCAGGAGGTCCGCGAGACGGCTCGTCGCGCGTGGCGTCGTGGTCACGGTGAGGTCGAGCCCGAGCGTGTCGAGCGTGTCGAGAACCTTCCCGAGCTCGGCACGCTCCGAGTGCCCGCTCTCGAGTGCGATCAACCATCGGCGGCTGACTCCGGCGCGCTCGGCCAGCTGTTGCTGGGTCAGGCCTGCGCGCCTCCGGGCGCTGCGGATCGCTGCGCCGACCTGGGCGGGGGTGGTGAGCGCGATACCAGCCATCGTGTGATGGTACGTGCACATTGGGCTCAAGTGCAAGAACGGTGACACCGCGCAGATGTGCACGATCAGTAACATGACGCGCCCGGAGGTCGGGCGCTGAACGTCAGCCGCTTGACGGCGCAGAGGATTATGATCATAGTTCATGATCAATACTCTCTGACGGAGGTGGACATGAGCTGGGTGTCGTGGATGCTGGGGAACCCGTTGCCGTTCCCGGTCGCCCTCGCGGTCGACCTCGCGCTGCTGGCTGCGGTCGTCGTCGCGGCGCTGCTGTGGTGGGACGGGCGGCGTGCCGTCGTCCCGAGCTCGGCGGGGCGGCGCGCGGTGCGGCACGCGGCGGGGACGAGCGCCGGCGCGGGGATGCTCGTCGCCACGGGGATCCTGCTGCCGCCCTTGTACCTCTACCTCGGGCTCGTCCCGCTCGGAGCGAGGACGACGGCGGTGCTGCCGCTCGTCGCGCTCTCCGGCGCCCTGGCCGTCCACGCTGTGGGCGAGCTCACGTGGCCGCGCCCGACGCACCGCCAGCGCGAGGCGCGGCTCGTCGCGCGCTCGACGGCCGACGTCGTCCCGACGCTCACCCGCCGCCTCGCGTGGACCTGGGCCGGGGGCGTCGCCGTCGCGAGCGTGGCGTTCGGCCTCCTGTCCGACGGCCCGCGCTCGATCTCCCGCGTCGTCGGCCGGTACGAGGCGTACACGGTCGCCCCCTTCCCCGGGTGGCTGTGGACGGTGCCGCTCCTGGTCGCGACCGTCGTCGTCGTCGTGGCCTCGGAGGTGGTGCTGCGCCTCGTCGCGTCGCGACCGGCGGTCGAGGACGTGGACGAGGAGTGGGACATGTGGCTCCGCCGCCGGGTCGCTCGTCGCGTCGAGCGCGCCACCCAGGTCGTCCTGGGCCTGACGCTCGGCGGGCTCGTCGCGCTGGGCGGGCTCTCGCTGCGGTGGTTGGGGCTGGGGAGCGGCGACGGGGTCAGGATGGGTCCCGGGCTCAGCCCGGGCTACGTCCAGGCCGGTCACGCCCTCGTGCTCGTGGCGCTGGCCGTCGTGGTCGTGGCGGTCGTGGTCCTGGTCTGGCCGGCCCGCGACCCCGCGCCGACGGCAGCGCCGGTGCGCGAGCCCGAGGGGGCGGTCGCGTGAGCCTCGCCGTCCGCATCGACCTGGACTCCCCGACGCCGCACTACGAGCAGCTCCGCGCCCAGCTCGCGGCCCTCGTCACGGCGGGCGACCTCGCCGACGGGCAGCGCCTGCCCACGGTGCGTGCCCTCGCGAACGACCTGGGGATCGCGCCGGGCACGGTCGCGCGGACGTACCGCGACCTGGAGGCTGCGGGGCTCGTGACGACCCGGCGCCGGGTCGGGACCCTCGTGACGGCGCCGGCCGCGACGCTGTCGCGCGCGGCGGTGACGGACGCGGCGGCGCGCTTCGTGCGCCTGGCCCGGGACCATGCGCTGACGGACACCGAGATCCGTGACGTCGTCGCAGCGGCTCTGCTCGTCGACAGACGGCCGGGCGGCGAGCAGCCGGGCGACGACCGGTCCGGCGACGACCGGTCCGCGACGGTCTCAGCCGGCTGACGCGCCGTCCGCCGTCGTGCCGGCCCCGGTGCTGACCTCCGCGCCGGCCTCGGTCCCGACCGCTGTGCCGACCGCTGTGCCGGCCTCTGTGCCGGCCTCTGTGCCGACCGCTGTCCGCGACCGGGCCACGCGCCGGGTGCGCAGCGCCGACGGCAGGCCGAGGCTCGCGAGCAGCGCGTCCGCCGCGGCGGCGAGCAACACGGTCGTGAGCACCTGCACCACGACGGTCGCGACGATCTCGAGCGGGCCGACGAGCGCGCGCCAGGCGACGATCCCGGGTTGGCCGACGACGGCCTGCGCGGCCGTGTAGACGACCTGCTCGCCGAGCGTCAGGAGCGCGAACGCGACGCAGAAGAGCAGCACGGCGCTCCACCTGCTGCGCCACAGCATGCCGACGGCGCCCACGAGCCCGCCGAACCGTCGGCCGGGGTCGAGCATGAGCTCCCAGGCCTTGCGCGCGCCGCTCTCCCCGAGCGTCCGGTTGAACCGGTCGACGACGCGCGTCGCGCGACCCGTGGGCTCGTCGCCACCCTGCGCGGCGTGCGCGGGGTCGACGACGTCGATCGCCTCGACGCCGTAGACGATCGTGCCGAGGGTGAGCCACGCGAGCGGCACGACGAGGCCGGTGACGACGCCCGCGAGGAGGAGGGACGTCGTCGGGCCCAGGGCGTCGACGATCGGCTTGAGCACGTCGACGCGCGCGACGACGCCGTCCCACCAGGTCGTGGTCTCGACGACGACCACGCGCGAGGTCCACCACTCGCGCACGCGACCGACGACGGCGGTGACGGTGAACGCGCCGACGACGATCCACACGACCTCGCAGTAGCCCGCCGCGATGCGGACGGCGGCGGAGCGTGTGCTGCGCTGGGTGTCGCCGCCCGCCGCGGAGATGCCGCGGTCGACGCGCTTGGCGAGGCGCTCGAGCAGCGTGCGGGCGAGCAGGGCGCCCGCGACGACGAGCACGACGGTGAGCCCGAAGCCCTCGGGGATGGGGCTCGCCGTCTCGATCCCGGACCCGGCCGCGAACGCGTGGTCGAGCGCCGCGGAGTCGATGTACGACTGCCAGTCGGAGGACAGGCCGCCGTAGAACTCGTAGATGACGAGGTAGGGGACGAGGACCGACGCGATCGAGCCGAGCAGCGCCCGGACCTCGAGCCGGTCGCGCGCGGTCCGCGGCTCGCGGCGCAGGACGTGCAGCATCACGACGATCCCGACGACCGTCGCGAGCGGCGAGAAGCACAGCACGAGGAGGCCGAGCACGCCCGACGACGGCGCGACGGCGAGCGCGGCGCGCAGCGCGAGCTCGTGGACGACCTCGGCGAGCAGCGCGACCGCGACGAGCGCGGGCCAGTGCCGGGTCAGCAGGCGGCCGGCGTCGGCGAGGACGCGCGCGCCGGAGCGCAGGACCGGGTCCTGGGGGACCGTCGTCCCGCTCGCTGGGCTCTCAGGGGTCGCCGGTGGGGCCGTCACGCGCGCCAGGGTACCGGGGCGGGCGTGACGGGTGCCGCCGGTTCGCGAGCGCCGCGCCCGGGGTCGGCGGTGCTCACGCCGGTGGGGCGGCAGCGTGAGCCGCCGACGTCCCCCGCACGATCGCGCGCGCGAGGTGGCGGACTGTCGTGCGGTCGACGTCCCCCGGGGCGTTGACCAGGGAGAACAGCACACCCCCGTAGAGCGTGACGAGCGTGGGGATCGCGTCGGGCGGGACGTCGAGCCCGAGCTCGGCGTGCTCGTCGGCGGTGAACGCGGTCGCGACCGAGCCGAGCCGCGCGAGCGCCGCGCCGAGCGCCGGGCGGCGGCGTGCCTCGAGCTGGAGCTCGAAGATCGCGAGGTACCGCGCGCGCGACGTCGTGACGGCGTCCTCGAGGGAGGTGGCGAGGAGCTCGGTCAGCGGCTCGGGGGAGCCGGAGACGTCGAGCGTCCGGTCGATCCGTCGCATGGCTGCGAGGTGCAGCTCGACGACGCGCTCGGCGGCGGCGACGAGCAGCTCCTCCCTGCTGCGGACGTAGTTGGCCGCGGTCCCCGCCGGGAGCCCCGCGGCGCGCTCGACGGTGCGGTGGGTGAGCCCGTGCACGCCGTCCGCGGCGAGGAGGGCGACGGCGGCGTCCGCGAGCGCGGCCCGCCGCTCGGGGTTGGTCCGCGGCATGGCTGCCAGTATGGCAACATCAGTACCACAGCGCCCGTAGTGGTATCCCGACGAGCGGACCACCTGTCGACCTGGGAGCGCCACCATGACCCCTTCCGCGATCGTCGTCGGGGCCGGCGTCGCCGGCCTCGCGTCCGCGATCTCGCTCGCCCGGACGGGATGGGGCGTCACCGTCCTCGAGCGTTCGCCCGCGCTCGGCGAGGTCGGTGCGGGCTTCGCGATGTCGCGGAACGCGGTCGCG
Source organism: Cellulosimicrobium cellulans (assembly GCF_016907755.1). Taxonomy (NCBI): domain Bacteria; kingdom Bacillati; phylum Actinomycetota; class Actinomycetes; order Micrococcales; family Promicromonosporaceae; genus Cellulosimicrobium; species Cellulosimicrobium cellulans. The sequence goes on along the minus strand of NZ_JAFBCN010000001.1, from coordinate 4,603,780 downwards.
GCGTTCCGCGGGCTCGGGTTCGACGACGACGACGTCGCCCGGCTCGGGTACGCGACCTGGGCGGGCGGGACGTGGGACCTCCACGGCGACCCGATCCTCACGCTGCCGGACACTCCCCAGGTGCGCGCGTCCGTCGGGCTGATCGGCGTCCACCGGCGTCGGCTCCACGAGGCGCTGCACCGCCGGTCGGTCGACCTGGGCGTCGAGGTCGTCACGGGGACCCCGGTCACGACCCTCGAGCCCGGGGACGCCGAGGGCGCGCCGGCCGTCGTCGCCGGCCGCGAGGCGGACCTCGTGGTCGCCGCGGACGGGATGCGCAGCGCCGTCCGCGCGGCCCTGTTCCCCGCGAACGTGCCGGTGTACAGCGGCTACTCGAGCTGGCGCGCGATCACGCCCGGCGCCTGGGGCGCCGAGGCGCTCACGCAGTACTGGGGGGCGAACGCGGAGTTCGGCCTGCTGCGCACGACCTCCGACGAGACCTACTGGTACGGCTACGTCGCGATGCCCGAGCGCACGCGGCTCGACGACGAGCTCGGCGCGGCGCGTCGGCGGTTCGCCGGGTGGGCGCCGCCCGTGCAGGAGGTCCTCGACGCGACCGCGCCGGACGCCGTCCTGCGCCACGACGTGCACCACCTGCCCGGCGGCCTCCCGCGCTACGCGACGGGCCGTGTCGTCATGGTCGGCGACGCCGCGCACGGCACGCTCCCGACGATGGGGCAGGGTGCGGCGACGGCGCTGGAGGACGGGCTGTGCGTCGGGCTGCTGGTCGGGTCGCCCGTCGCGGCAGGTGGCCGGCTCGCCCCGGCGCTCGCGGGGTACGACGCCGCGCGTCGGCCCCGGTGCCGGGGGCTGGCTCGCGCCTCGGTCGCGACGGGTCGCTTCGGCTCGCACCTGGGCGGCGGGTGGCGGCAGACGGTGCGGAACAGGCTCATGGGCCTGACCCCGGCCTCCGCGATCGCGCGCGGCTCGCAGGCCGCGATGGGCTGGACCCCTCCCGAGCCCGCGGCCCCGGTGCGCTGACGGCGGCGCGGACGCCCGCCGTCGGGTGCGCCGAACCCGGGGTCCCTCCCCACGTCGTGACGATCGCGAGGAACGACCCCGGGTTCGGGCGGTGGGCCTACGACGCGCGCGACGCGAGGCGGGCGACGACGCGCTTGGCCTCCTTGCCGGCGAACCGGCGCGCGAGGACGCCGACGCCTGCGGCGACGGCCGCGAAGGTGACGGCGGAGACGATGCCGACCTCCTCGTCGTCGAGGTCCTTCGGGGCGTCGTGACCGGTGACCTTGGCCCAGATGAACGTGACCAGCTTCTGCGCGGCCCAGCCCGCGGCGAAGGTGAGGGCGACGGTCCCGACCTTCACGGCCAGGGTCTGCTCGGTCTCGGTCGTGTCGGCCACGAGGGTCCTCCGTGAGTCGGGGAGCGCCGGTCGGCGCGGGCGTGCTCCCACCGTAGTGCGAACCGTCGGCGCCCGCGTCGCCCGGCGCGCGCACGCGACCCACGGCCCGACGTCGCGAGAGGCGAGAAGTGGCCCTCCGGACGCCACCGTGGAGGGCCACTTCTCGCCTCTCGTCACCGACTTCGCGTCGTCACTCCGGGCTACTCCTGGCTCACCGCGTCGAGCACGGGCAGCCGGGCCGCGCGCGTCGCGGGCCAGACCGCCGCCACGACCCCGACGACGGCGGCGAGCGCGAGCATCGCCCCGAGCTGCGCCCACGGCACGGCGAGGGTCGTGAAGCCCTCGTCCGCGAGCACCGAGGGCAGCGCGGCGGCGAGGCCCGTACCCACGACCAGCCCGACGGCCGTCCCGAAGACCGCGACCAGCACGGACTCGATGACGATCGTCGTGGCGAGCTGGGCGCGTCCCAGCCCGACGGCGCGCAGGAGCCCGATCTCGCGTGTCCGCTCGACGACGGACAGGGCTAGCGTGTTGACGATCCCGAGCACCGCGACGAGCACGGACAGGCCGAGCAAGGCGTAGACGATCGCGAGGATCGACTCGACCTGGGACGCGACCTCGCCGGCGAACTCGTCGTCGTCGAGCACGCTCGCCACGACGTACGGCGCGACGGCGTCCGTCACCCCGTCGCGGACGGCCGCGACGTCGGCACCGGGCTCGACGTCGAGGAACAGCATCTCGGGGGTCGTCGCGCCCACCGCGGCGGCGACGTCCGGCGGCAGGAGCATGTCGACGGAGAACGCGTGGGAGTCGATCACCGCGCCGATGCGGACGTCGTGCGCCGGGAGGTCCGGCCGGGTGGGGTCGGCGATCGTCACGACGTCGCCGAGGGCCCAGCCGTGCTCGTCGAGCGCGTCCTCCATCACGGCGGCCTCCCCGCGGGCGTACGCGTCGAGGTCGCCCTCGACCGCCGTCGTGCGGACGGAGCGGCCGAAGCCCTCCGCGGGGAACCCGACGACGAGCTGCGGCTCGTCGTCGACGACCACCTGGCCGTACGTCGTGAGGTCGGCGGACGCGACGCCGGGCACCGCGAGGACGTCGGCCGCGACGCCCTCGGGCAGGTATGGGGTCGCGGACCGGACGACGAGGTCGGCGGCCGTCTCCTCGTCGACGATGCCGGTCACGGACTCGCGCGCCGAGAGCGCGAGGACGGACGTCGTCGACACGAGCGCCATCCCCACGACGAGCGCCCCGGCGGTCGCGGCCGTGCGGCGCGGCTGGCGCGTCACGTTGCCGCGCGCGAGCCCGCCGAGCGGCCGGACCAGCGCGACGAACGGCGCGGCGAGGACCCCGAGCACGGGGCCGACCGCGAGCGGGGAGAGCAGCAGCACGCCCGCGATCACCCCGACCGCGCCGAGGCCGAGGAGCGGTGCCCCGCCGCTCCCGACCGCCGCGGCGCCCACCACGAGCCCGGTGCCGGCGAGCAGGGTCAGCGTCCCCGCGACCACCCGGGCGACGCCCGGACCGGCGGGCCGCACGACGTCGGCCCGCATCGCCTCCACGGGCCGGACGAGCGCCGCGTGCCGCGCGGGCAGGGCCGCCGCGACGACGGACACCACGACCCCGACGACGAGCGGGACCACGATCCCGACGGTCGTCACGGGCAGCGACCCGGCGAGCTCCATGCCCACCGCGCCGAGCCCGGCCCGCGCGAGCTCGGCGAGCCCGAACCCGGCCGCGACGCCCAGCACCGCGCCGACGACCCCGACGACCGCAGCCTGCCCCAGCACCGAGGCGAACACCTGGGCGGGCGACGTCCCGACGGCGCGCAGGAGCGCGAGCTCGCGCGTGCGGCGGCGCACGTGCATCGCGAACGTGTTGGTGATGATGAACGTGCCGACGAACAGCGCGAGCGCGGCGAACACGAGCAGGAACGTCGAGACGAAGCCGAGCTGGTCGGCGATGGCGCTGCTCGTCTCGTCGCGCAGGTCGGCACCCGTCACGCCCTCGGCGCCGTCGGGGAGCGCCGTCGCGACGGCGTCGCGCAGCGCCTCGGGCGAGACGCCGTCGGCGGCGTACAGGGCGATCGACGGCACCATGCCGTCCGGCGCGTAGGTCGCGGCGGCGGTCGCCGCGTCGAGCAGGACGATCGTCGCACCCGCCATGGGCGCGGACAGCGAGAGCTCGCCGACCACGCGCACGGGGTGCACCGCGTCGCCGAGCACGACGTCGGTCGTGTCGCCCACGGCGAGCCCGGACGCCTCGAGCGTCGCGGACTCGAGCGCGACCTCGCCGCCGTCCTCCGGCGCCCGGCCGTCGACCACGCGCGGCCCGGGGTCGCGCGGGTCGTACCCGATCGCCATGCTCGGCGCCTGCGTGCTGAGCACGGCGGTGCCGTCGGCGCCCACGAGGACGGCGGGGCCGCTCACCTCCGCGAGCGCGAGGTCGACGTCGTCCCGCTCGTCGAGCGTGCCGGCCAGGTCGGCCGGGACGAGGCTCCGGGAGCCGCCGAGCTGCGCCGGGTCCTCGAGCGCGGACCCGGCGGCGGACGCGCCGCGCACGTACGCGTCGGCCTGGATCGACGACGCGACGATGCCGTCGAACGTCGACGCGAGCATCGCGCGCAGCGCGAACGTGCCCGTGACGAACGCGACGCCGATCGTCACCGCGAGCACGGACAGCACGAGCTGCGCGCCGTGCGCGCGCACGCCGCGCAGCGCGATCCGGCCCATCATCGGACGGCCGCCGGTTCGGACGCGGCCGGGGCGGCGTGCGCGCCCGTCGGCGCCGCCGGCGTGAGGGCGCCGAGCGTGTCGAGGACGGCCTGCGGCGTCGGGTCGCGCAGCTCGGTCACGAGGCGCCCGTCCGCGAGGAACAGCACGCGGTGCGCGTACGACGCCGCCGTCGGGTCGTGCGTGACCATGGCGACGGACTGGCCGAGGTCGTCCACCGAGGCGCGCAGGAAGCCCAGCACCTCGGCGGCGGCGCGCGAGTCGAGGTTGCCCGTCGGCTCGTCCGCGAACACGACCGCCGGCCGGGACACGAGCGCCCGCGCGCACGCGACGCGCTGCTGCTGCCCGCCCGAGAGCTCCGCCGGGCGGTGCCCGAGCCGCGGGCGCAGGCCGACGGCGTCGACCACGCGGTCGAACCACTCCCGGTCCACGGGCCGGCGCGCGACGGCGAGCGGGAGCACGATGTTCTCCTCCGCCGTGAGCGTCGGCACGAGGTTGAACGACTGGAAGACGAACCCGATGCGCGTGCGCCGCAGCCGCGTCAGGCGCCGCTCGCTCATCGCCGAGACCGTCTCGCCGTCCACGACGACGGTCCCCGCCGTGGGGGAGTCCAGCCCGGCGAGGCAGTGCATGAGGGTCGACTTGCCCGACCCGGACGGGCCCATGATCGCGGTCAGACGTCCCCGCTCGAGGTCGACGTCGACGTCGTCCAGGGCGCGGACCGCGGCCTCGCCGCGCCCGTAGGTCTTCACGAGGCCCCGCGCCGTGGCGATCACGGGACGCTCCGGCGTGGTCCCGGCGGGTCCTGAGGCTGCCGCGGCGTTCTCGGCGTCCTCGGCGGACGCGGCGACGGTCGTCGTCGCACCCGCCGTCCCAGGTCTGCTGCTCATCGGTCCTTCCTCCTCCTGCGTCGTCGGCCGGGTGTCCCGGTCCGGTCGCCACGACCCTCCCGCGGGGGCACGCCCCCGGGCATCGGGGACCCGCCCGGACCCTTCCCTGGATGCCGCGGAGCCGCTCTCAGGGTTCTCTCAGGGGGAATCCCCCAGGGGCGGCCCGGTGTAGGCTCGACCTGAACGACAGGGGAGCTCCTGGAGGAGCTGAGAGTGCGGACCACCGCAGACCCTCGAACCTGATCCGGTTAGCACCGGTGGAGGAAGTCGGGAATCTCGATCACCTGCTCGTGCGGTCTCCCGCGCTCGCCCGAGCACGGGCCGCACGGGCCGGTGGACCCCTCCTGAACGTCCTGGGAGGACACATGCAGCGCACGACCGCCCGCACCCGCCGGGCCCGGTCCCTCGTCACCGGCGCGGGGACGACCCTCGCCCTCCTCGCCCTCGCCGCGTGCGGCGGCGACGACGCGACGTCAGGCTCGGGAGGCGACGACGCGTCGTCGGGCACCGGGGGCACGGTCACCCTGGTCACCCACGACTCCTTCGCCGTGAGCGACGAGGTGCTCGCCGCGTTCGAGGAGCAGAGCGGGCTCACCGTCGAGCAGGTCGCTCCCGGCGACGGCGGCGCGCTCGTCAACCAGCTGATCCTCACGAAGGACTCCCCGCTGGGCGACGTCGTGTTCGGGATCGACAACACGTTCGCGTCGCGCGCGATCGACGAGGGCGTGCTCGCGCCCTACACGCCGGACGGCCTGTCCGACTCCGCGGCGCGGTACGCGGTAGGGGACGGGGGAGAGCTGACGCCCGTCGACCTCGGCGACGTCTGCGTCAACGTCGACCACACGTGGTTCGCCGACGCGGGCATCCCCGAGCCGGTCTCGCTCGAGGACCTCGCGAAGCCGGAGTACGCGGACCTCCTGGTCGTGACCAACCCGGCGACGTCGTCGCCCGGGCTCGCGTTCCTCCTCGCGACCGTCGGCGCGTTCGGCGAGGACGGCTGGGAGGACTACTGGGCCGATCTCCGCGCCAACGGCGTCAAGGTCGTGGACGGGTGGTCGGACGCGTACTACGTCGACTTCTCCGGCTCCGAGGGCGCCGGACCGCGCCCGCTCGTGCTGTCGTACTCGACGTCGCCCGCGTTCACGCTCACCGAGGACGGCTCCGCGTCCACGACCGGTGCCCTGCTCGACACGTGCTTCCGCCAGGTCGAGTACGCCGGCGTGCTCGCGAACGCGAAGAACCCCGAGGGCGCGCAGCAGCTCGTGGACTTCCTCGTGAGCGAGGCGTTCCAGGCCGACGTGCCCGGCCAGATGTACATGTACCCCGCCGACGACTCCGTCGCGCTCCCCGACGGCTGGGCCGAGTTCGCCCCGCTCGCCGACGAGCCCTTCGAGGTCGCCCCCGCCGACATCTCGGCGCACCGTGACGAGTGGATCAAGGCATGGACGGCGACGGTCGTCGACTGACCCCCGTGTCGCGAACGACCAGGGTTCTCCTCCGCGAGGGAGAGCCCTGGTCGGCCGAGGCAGAGCCCTGGTCTGCCGAGGTTGAGCCGTGGTTGCGCGAGGTAGAGCCGTGGTGAGGGGCCGCGCGGTCTGGCGGGGCGGCGTCGGGCGCGGGGTGCTGTGGGGGATCGCGGCGGCGGTGCCGCTGCTGTTCCTCGGGGTGTTCTTCGCGTGGCCGGTCGTCACGCTCGTGGCGCGCGGGTTCGTCGGGGACGACGGCGGTCTCGACCTGTCCGGGTTCGCGGAGGTGTTCTCCCAGCCGCGGACGTGGCGCATCCTCGGGCTGACGCTGTGGCAGGCCGTGCTCGGCACGGCGTTCTCCGTGCTGCTCGGCGTGCCCGGCGCGTACGTGCTGTACCGGTGCCGGTTCCCCGGGCGGAGGGTCGTGCGCGCGCTCGTCACCGTGCCGTTCGTGCTGCCGACCGTCGTCGTCGGCGTCGCGTTCCGGTCGCTGCTCGTGCAGGGCGGTCCGCTCGGGTTCCTGCGGCTCGACGAGACGTTCGCGGCGATCGTCGTCGCGCTCGTGTTCTTCAACTACTCGGTCGTCGTGCGCACGGTCGGCGGGTTGTGGGAGCACCTCGACCCGCGCGCCGAGCAGGCGGCGCGGGCGCTCGGCGCGACGCCGTGGCGCGCGTTCCGTACCGTGACCCTCCCGGCGCTGACTCCCGCGATCGCGAGCGCCGCGTCGATCGTCTTCCTCTTCTGCGCGACAGCCTTCGGCGTCGTCCTCGTCCTCGGCGGCATCCGCTACGGGACCATCGAGACGGAGATCTGGATCCAGACCACCCAGTTCCTCGACCTGCGCACCGCGGCGGTGCTGTCGGTCGTGCAGCTCGTCGTCGTCGCGGCGGCGCTCACCGTCGCGAACCGCACGCGGGCGCGGCGCGAGCGGGCCCTGAACCTGTCCTCGTCGGCGTCGTCGGCGCACCCGCTGCGGCTGTGGCGCGACGGCCGCCCGACCGGCGACCTCGCGCCCGCGGCGCTCACCGCGGCCGTGGTCGTCGTGCTCGTCGGACTGCCGCTCGGCACGCTCGTCGTGCGCTCGTTCCGCGTCCCGGGTGGCGGCTGGGGGCTCGACAACTATGCGAGCCTCGGCACGACGGGCGGGCGCAACGCGCTGTCGGTCACGGTGTGGGAGGCGGCGGGCAACTCGCTGCGCACGGCGGCGCTCGCGACCGTCCTGGCGGTGGTGATCGGCGGGCTCGTGGCGCTCGTCGTGTCCCGGCGCCCGCGCTCGCGCGGGGGCCGTCGCGCGATCTCCGTGCTGGACTCGGTCTTCATGCTGCCGCTGGGGGTGTCCGCGGTGACCGTCGGCTTCGGGTTCCTCCTCACGCTCGACCGGCCGCTCGGCCTCGACGTCGACCTGCGCACGTCGGGCCTGCTCGTGCCGATCGCACAGGCGGTGGTTGCGATCCCGCTCGTCGTGCGGACGGTCCTGCCGACGCTGCGCGCGATCGACCCGCGTCTGCGCGAGGCCGCCGCGACGCTCGGCGCCGCCCCCGGCCGCGTGTTCCGCACGGTCGACGGGCCGATCGCCGCACGGTCGCTCGGCCTCGCGGTCGGGTTCGCGTTCGCCGTCTCGCTCGGGGAGTTCGGCGCGACGTCGTTCCTCGCCCGTCCGGACAGCGCCACGCTGCCCGTCGTGATCTTCCGGCTCATCGGGCGTCCCGGGGCCGAGAACTACGGCATGGCGCTCGCGGCGAGCGTCGTGCTCGCGCTGCTCACCGCGACCGTGATGCTGCTCGCCGAGCGGTTGCGCGGCGACCGACCCGGAGGAGAGTTCTGATGGTGCAGGCCGAACCCGCCCCGGCGCGCGCGGGCGCGCCGGAGCCGTCGCGCACCGACGCGGCGTCCGACACCGCGCCCGCCTCGGTGCCCGCCCCAGTGCCAGCCTCCGTGCCCGACCCCGTGCCCGCGGAGGGCGCCGGTCTCGCGGTGCGCGACGTCGTCGTGCGCTACGACGGGGGCACACGCACGGACCCCGGCACGACGGCGGTCGCGGGCGTCACGCTCGACGTCGCGCCCGGCGAGGTGCTCGCCCTGCTCGGGCCGAGCGGGTGCGGCAAGTCGAGCCTGCTGCGCGCGGTCGCGGGGCTCGAGCCGGTCGCGTCGGGGTCCGTGGCGTGGGACGGCCGCGACCTCACGGGCGTCCCCGTGCACCGCCGCGGGTTCGGGCTCATGTTCCAGGAGGGCCAGCTCTTCCCGCACCGCGACGTCGCGGGGAACGTCGCCTACGGCATCGCGGGCCTGACCCGCGCCGAGCGCGACGCGCGCGTGACCGAGCTGCTCGACGTCGTCGGGCTCGCCGGGTACGGGCGGCGCGCCGTCGCGACGCTCAGCGGGGGAGAGCGCCAGCGCGTCGCGCTCGCGCGGTCGCTCGCGCCGCGGCCGCGGCTGCTGCTGCTCGACGAGCCGCTGTCCGCGCTCGACCGCGGGCTGCGCGAGCGCCTCGCGCTCGACCTGCGCGAGGCGCTGCGGGCCACCGGCACGACGGCCGTCTTCGTCACCCACGACCACGACGAGGCGTTCACCGTCGCCGACCGCGTCGCCGTCATGGACGCCGGCCGGCTCCTCCAGGTCGCACCGCCCGAGGACCTGTGGCGCACGCCGGCCTCGCGCCGTGTCGCGGAGTTCCTCGGCTACCAGGCGTTCGTCCCCACCGAGCCGTCAGCAGCAGGTCGCTCCCTGGACCGACGAGGCGCTGACGACTCTGCGCACGACGGCTCGGAGGACCTGCTCGCGATCGGGCCGCGCGGGCTGCGCGTGGTCGGCACGTCGGGTGCGTCCGACGCCCAGGGCGGCTCGGCGTCGTCGGGCCCCGGCACCTGGGTCGCGACGGTCGTGGGCAGCGTGTTCCGGCGGGGTGCGGCCGAGATCACTGTCGACGTCGTCCTCCCCGGCGCCGACCCCGGCGCGCCGGCCCGCCTCGTGGCGCTCGCCGGCACCGGCGGTCCGGGCGGCGTCGACGAGGGGCCCGAGCCCGGTGCCCGGGTGCACGTCGCGCCCGACCCGGCGGGCTGCGCCGTCGTCCCGGGCTGACGCCCTCGCGGACGGCGCTCGCCGTCGTGCGACGGGCGAGAGAGCGGCAGCCGTCCTAGCGTCGTGTGATGAGCGACGACGTGACGGCGGGGACGCACCCCCCGGAGAAGTCCGGCGGCAAGGCCGCGAAGATCCTCTACCGCCCCGTGGGGCTCGCCAGCTCGATCGTGGGCGGGCTCGTGGCGGGGCAGGTGTTCAAGCAGGTCTACAAGCGCGTGACCCCGGGGCACCGGAGCGACGCGCCCAAGCCGCTCGAGTCCGAGTACCGGCTCCGCGAGATCCTCGTCGCGGCGCTGATCCAGGGCGCGATCTTCGCCGCGGTGAAGGCGCTCATCGACCGCGGCGGTGCCCGGGCGTTCGAGCGGTGGACGGGGGAGTGGCCGGGCGACTGACCGTCAGTCGAGGCCGGCGGCGTGGACGAGCAGCGCGACCTGCGTCCGGTTCTCCAGGCCGAGCTTGAGCAGCACGTTCGACACGTGGGCCTTGACCGTCGGGACGCTGAGGAACAGCGCGGCGGCGATCTCGGCGTTCGCCGCGCCGCGGCCCAGCTCGACGGCGACGTCCCGCTCGCGGCCGGTGAGCGCGTCGAGCGCCGCCCGCGCGCGGTCGCGCTCGCCGCCCGCGTCCGCGACCGAGCTCATGAGGCGCCGCGCGATCTCCGGCGAGAGCACCGGCTCGCCCGCCGCCGCCGCGCGGACCGCTGCCACGATCCGCTCGGGCGGCATGTCCTTGAGCAGGTAGCCCGACGCCCCGGCGTGCAGGGCCCCGACGACCTCCTCGTCGCTGTCGAACGTCGTGAGCACGACGACGGCGGGTGCGCCCGCCCGCGCCCGTACCCGCCGCGTGGCCTCGATCCCGTCGACCCGGGGCATCCGCAGGTCCATGAGCACGACGTCGGTCGGGTGCGCGTCGAGCACGGCCGTGACCTCGGCCCCGTCCGCGGCCTCGCCGACCACCTCGATGCCGTGGGCGCCGTCGAGCATGAGCCGCAGGCCGGCGCGGACGAGCGCGTCGTCGTCGACGATCACGAGCCGGGTCCGTGGCACGCCGCGCGCGTCCCCTCCGTCGTCGTGCTGCCCGTTCCCGCGCGCACCGGCGGCGCGTCCACCCTGGTCGCTCACGCGTCCCACGGTAGCCGGACATCGAGGACGAACCCGTCGTCCCGCGCGCCGGCGTCGAGGGTCCCGCCGAGCAGGTCGACACGCTCGCGCAGCCCGACGAGCCCGGTTCCGGTCCCCTCTTCGACGGCCCCTCCCACTGCCCCTCCCACGGCGCCGCCGACCGCGACGAGGCGCGGGCCGCCGTCGGACACCGTGACGCGCACCTCGCCCGCCCGGGCCGCGACCCGCAGGGCGACGGGGCTGCCCGGCGCGTGCCGGCGGGCGTTCGTCAGCCCCTCCTGCGCGACGCGGTAGGCCGCGACCTCGACGGTCCGCGGCACGTCCACGGACCCCGATCGCTCGTAGGTGACGTCGCCGCCCGCCTCGCGCGCCTCGGCGACGAGGCGGTCGACGTCGTCGAGCGTGGGCTGGGGTGCCGGGGCGCCCCCGTCGACGTCGTCGGGGTCGGCACGCAGCACCCGCACGACGTCGCGCAGGTCGCCGAGCGCGGAGCTCACCCCGGCCCGGACGAGGCCCGCGGCCCGGGCGAGCTGCGCCGGGTCGGCGTCGGGGCGGTACTCGAGCGCCCCGGCCGTCGCGGCGAGGAGCGAGAGCCGGTGGGCGAGGGTGTCGTGCATCTCGCGGGCGATCCGCGTGCGCTCCGCGACCCGGGCCTCGGCGACGCGGCGCTCCTGCTCGCGCTCGGCACGCCGGGCGCGGTCGCGCAACGACCACATGAGCTGGGCCCGCGCCTGCCAGTACATGCCCCAGCCGAGCAGGGCGGCGTGCACCGCGAGGTCGCACAGGAGCCACCAGCCGAGCGGCAGGGCCTGCGGCCGCCACAGCGCCTGCACGGCGTGGCCCAGGAACCCGGCGACCGCGACCGGGACCGCGGTGCGCGCCGGGTACCAGCGCGCGACCTGCAGGGTCGCGACCGTCGAGGCGGGTGTCGCCGCGCCGGAGTACGCGGCGAGCGACGCGAGGACCAGGGCGCCGAGCACGGGGGCGTTGCGCGGGGACCGCGACCACAGCAGCGGCAGCGCCGCGAGGGCGAGGACCGCGACGAGGACGTCGAGCCAGGTGCCCGCGCCGGGCGCGTCCTGACCGACGATCCCGGCGGTCGCGAGCGCGGTGAGCGCCGCGACGGCGACCCACGCGACGGCGAACGTCCACCAGGGGACGAGCGGGCGGTTCCCGTCACGGCGGGCGGCGGCCGTCGCGAGGACGGGGCGTCGCGCGAGCGGGGGGCAGTCGGTCGGTGTGGTCATGCTCCGGACGCTAGGGGGCGGCGCGGCGGGCGACCACCGACCAAGGTCGGGGGTCACGGTCCGGCGGGAGGGTCGGGGACCGACGGGGGTCGGGACGGCCGTCGACGTCCGGCCGGTGCGGCCGACGCCGTGCGACCGCGAACGTGGGGGACGTCGGCACCCCGCCGACCGCGGCCCCGGTCGCGAGAGCCACGCGGCACCGTCGCGTGACGAAGGAGGAGTGTCATGTCCACGACGCCGACCACCACGTACCGCACCTCGGACGTCCCTCGCCGCGGCGCGTCCGCCGCGCCGGCACGTTCGACGGTCCCCGGGGCCGCACCGGCCCGGCGCCGCGTCCCCCGCTGGTCCGTCCCGCTCGTCGCCGCGGTCGTGGCCGCGGCGGTGCTGCTCGTCGGGACGGCGCTCGGCGTCGACCCGGAGGTGCGCACCGCGACCGGCACCCAGACCGTCGGGGTCGTGGCCGCGGCCGTCACGGCGCTCGTCGTCGGGTACGCCGCGTGGGGCGTGCGCGCCCTGCTCGGCCGGCTGTCCGCCCGTCGGCCCCGCCGGGGCGAGATCGCCTGGCTCGTGACGTGCGCCGTCGTGCTGCTCGTCTCGCTCCTGGGCCCCCTCGGGGCGGTGACGCCCGAAGCGGTGGCGCTCCTCGCCGCCGAGCACCTCGCCGTCGGCCTGACCCTCACGCTGGCCCTCCGCCGCTGACCCCACCCCTCGGGATCAGCCGAGCACGACGTTGCTGCCGTTATCCGCCGGATAACGACAGCAACGTCGTGCTCGACCGCGCGCGAGGTCGTGCTCGGCGGGACGATGAGTTCGCGCGGGTGCGACGGTCTGCCCCGTCGTCTCGTCCTCGACCGGAAGGCCATCCCATGACCGCGACGCTCGTGTCCACGCTGTTCCTCTCGCTCGACGGCGTCGCCGAGGTCGACCCGGCGTGGCACTTCCCGTACTTCGACGACAACATGGCGGCCGCCGTCGACGAGGACTACCAGGACGTCGACGCGCTCCTCCTCGGTCGGGTGACCTACGACAGCTTCGCGGGCGCGTGGCCCGAGCGGGAGACCGCCGGGGGCGAGGACGCGTCGTTCGCCGCGCGGCTCGGCGACATGCGCAAGGTCGTCGCGACGCGCGGCGACCAGGACCTCGGGTGGCGGCACGTCGAGCGGCTCGACGGCGACCTCGTCGACGCCGTCCGTGCCCTCAAGGAGGAGCCGGGCCTGGGCAAGGTGCTCGTCGCCGGGTCGATCTCGGTGGTGCGCCAGCTCCTCGCCGCCGGTCTGCTCGACGAGCTGCGGCTCCTCGTCCATCCCGTCGCGGCCCGCACGGGCGAGCGGCTCTTCGACGAGGGCGAGCCGTACTACCCGCTCACGCTCCTGCGGTCCGAGACGTTCCCGACGGGCGTCGTGCGCCTGGTCTACGCGCCCGCCGAGCCCCCGGCGGAGGTCACCTACGACGACGTCGCGGACAAGGTGCCGTCCGGCGACGCCTGACGCGCGACCGCCACCACGGCGACGTCGTCCTCGCGGCCGGGGTCGTCGAACGCGGCGACGAGGCGGTCGCACAGGACGGCGGGGCCGACGCCCGCGTTCTCGGAGGCGACCCGCGCCAACCGGTCGAGGGCGTCGACGAGCGACCCGCCGCGCCGCTCGACGAGCCCGTCCGTCACGAGCACCAGGAGGTCGCCCGGCCGCAGGACGTCGTGGTGGGCCGGGCGGTCGTCGGGGCTGGCCACCCCGAGGAGCCGCGAGCCGGACTTCGCCCGGTCGACGGTGCCGTCGGCCCGGACGAGGAACGCGGGCAGGTGCCCGGCGTCGGTGAGCTCCAGCGCGCCGGAGGCCGGGTCGAGCACGCACACGCACACCGTGGCGAACTCGGGGTGGTCGTCGCGCAGCGCCGCGTTGAGCAGGTCGAGCGCCGTGGCGGCGTCGTGCCCCTCGCGCAGGTACGCGCGGAGCGTCATGCGCACCTCGGCCATCACGGTCGCGGCGCGCAGGGAGTGACCCTGCACGTCGCCGATGACCACGGCGACGCGCCCGTCCGGGAGGTCGAAGGCGTCGTAGAAGTCGCCGCCGACGTCGAGGCGCGCGTCCGACGCCTCGTACCGTGCCGCCACCTCCACCTCGCCCTGCACGCGGAGGCTCGCCGGCAGGAACGCGCTCTGGAGCGCGAGGGCGATGCGGTGCTCCTCGGTGAACGTCCGCAGGTTCGCGAGCGCGACCGTCGCCGCCTCCGCGAAACGACCCGCGGCCTCGTGCTCCTCGGCGGACAGCGGCTCGGCACCGACCTCGATGCCGAGCCCGCCGACGAGCGCGCCCGCGGCGTCGACGAGCCAGAAGGTGAACCACGCCGACGGCCCCACCCCGGCCTCGGCCAGGAGCGGCCGCCACGGAGCGGGCACCTCGTCCGGCCCGAACAGCGCAGACGTCGCGCCCGTCGGCGGCAGGACCGCCGTCGGCCCCCGGCCACGGACGAGCGCGGCGCCCTCCGTCGAGCACACGGAGCGCAGCACGACACCGGCCTCGGCGACGACCATCGAGACGACCGCGCGGCCGAGGACCGCGCACGCGCCGCGTGCCGCGTGGTCGGCGACGGCCTCCGGCGACCGGGCCTCGTGGAGCGGGACGAGCGCGTCCGTGAGCGCCTCGAGCCGCCGCGCCGTGCGGCCCGCGCCGCGCTGTGCGTCCACGCGCCGGCACAGGGCGCTGATGGTCGCCAGGAACTCGTCGCGGTCGAGCGGCTCCGGCAGGTAGGCGTCCGCCCCGCCCTCGAGGCCGGCGGTGCGCGCCGCGGCGTCGACGTCGGTCGCGGACACGTGCAGGACGGGCACGTGGGCCGTCGCCGGGTCGGCCTTGAGCCGGCTGCACACCTCCCGGCCCGGGATGTCCGGGAGGTTGACGTCGAGGACGACCGCGTCGACGTGCGCCGACGCCCGGGCCAGCGCCTCGCTCCCGGTCCCGGCCTCGACGACGTCGAACCCGGCGCGGCGGAGCCAGCTCGCCATGACGTAGCGGTGCGCGGGCGTGTCGTCGACCACGAGCACGGTGCGTTCGGCGCTCATCGGGCGCTCACCTCCCGGCGCAGGGTCGCGACGAGGCGGTCGCGGTCGATGCCCGACTTCGCGAGGAACGGTGCGTCGCCGATCCCCGCGGGGGCGGGCGCGCTCGACATGAGCACCGTCGCCGTCGCGGGGTAGAGGCTCTGGATCGTCGACCGGAGGGTCACCCCGTCCGTCCCCGGGAGGCACACGTCGAGGAGCGCGACGTCGGCCGCGCCGTCGTGCAGGAGGGCCAGGGCGTGGGACGCGTCGTGCGCGACGCTGACCCGCGCCGCGTCGTCGCGGAGCATCGAGGAGACGACCGAGGCGTAGGCCCGGTCGTCGTCGACGACGAGCACGTGCCCGAGGTCGTGGTCCGCCTCGGCGGGCTCGGGTCGCGGGTCCGGCGCGACCGCCTCGTCGACGGACAGCGACGGGAGCCGCAGCGTGAACACGCTCCCCTCCCCGGGGCGCGACGTCGCCACGAGCGTCCCCCCGAGCGCCTCGGAGGTCCGGCGCGCGTAGGGCAGCCCGAGGCCCGTGCCCCGCACGGTCGGCTGGAGGCGGTTGGGGACCTGGACGAACTCCTCGAACACGGCGTCGAGCTGGTCCGCCGGGATGCCGAGGCCGGTGTCGTGGACGTCGAACCGCACGACCTCCCCGTCGGCCTCCGCCCGGAGCACGACCTCGCCGTGGTCCGTGAACTTCACCGCGTTCGTGAGGAGGTTGCGCAGCACGCGGGACAGGAGCCGGCGGTCGGTGACGAGCGTGAGCCCGGGTTCCACGACCGTCCGCAGCGCGACGCCGGTTCGCACGACGGGAAGGGTCGTCCCGCGCAGCTCGTCGAGCAGCTCCGCCACGTCCACCGGCCTGGGCGCGACGTCCTCGTGCCCGGCCTCGGCGCGCGCGAGGTCGAGCAGCTCGTCGACGAGGGTGAGGAGCGTCGCGGCGCTCTCCCGGAGGAACCCCACCTGCTGGGTCTGCTCGCCGTCGAGGTGGGAGTCGACGAGCAGCGAGGTCAGCCCGAGGATCGAGTTCACGGGCGAGCGGAGCTCGTGGCTCACGTTGCGCAGGAAGCGCGTCTTCGCCTCGTTCGCGGCGGCGAGCTCGCGACCGCGCTCGTCGAGCTCGGCGTAGAGCGCGACGACGCCCGTGTTGGTCTCCTCGAGCTCCGAGGAGAGCTGGTCGTACATCGCGAGGACGCCCCGGTTCGTCTCCTCCAGCTCCACGTTGAGGCGCCGCTGCTCCTCCTGCTGGCGCGTGAGCTCGTCGAGGGTGCGCACCAGCTCCGCGTTCTGGACGCGCAGCTCGTCGACCGCGTCGGCCACGTGCGCGGCCGCGGTGGACCGCCGCACGGCCGCGAGCGTCACCTCGTCGGTGCGCGCGGTCGCGGGGAGCGCCTTGGTGAGCAGGACGCGGGTCCCGGTCGGGTCGACCTCGAGGCCGCGGACGAGCCGGCGCGCCGCGGGGACGCCGCCGTCGCTCGAGTCGCCCTCGACGAGGAACGGCGTGCCCGCCACGATCTCGGCGCGCAGGGTCGCCTGGGGGAGCCCGGGCAGGACCCCGACGACGACGTCGGCGGTGCCGGAGGCGACGGCGGACCGGCCGATCTCCGACAGCGCGGTCGCGACGCGCACCTGGTCCTGCGTGTCCAGGCCGAGCTGCCGGCAGATCTCCCGACCCGCCCGGCGCAGCGCGATGACGTCGGAGTCGGAGCGGAGCTGGGTGACGAGGAGCGTCGTGCTCATGCGGCCCCCCGGCCGATCGGGAGCACCGCCACGCACGAGTCGTCCCGGCGCACCGCGTGGTCGCGCAGGACGACGCCGGCGACGACGAGCGGCGAGCGGGTCGCGAGACCCGGGTAGTCGGCGAGGGACCACCGGTCGGTCAGCCCGTCGCTGTGCATCACGACGACGTCCCCGGCCTCGACCGGGTAGGTGGTCTCGCGCAGCGGGCGTCCCCGGGTGCCGGCGATGCCGGGATAGCTGACGAGCCCGCGCGTCCGCGTGCCGTGGACGGTCCCGGCGATGTTGCCCAGGCCCGCGTACCGCAGCACGCCGCCGCCGGCCACCTGGGCGACGGAGACCGCGGCGCCGCGCGTGCCGCCGAGCGCCGCGTGCACGCGCTCGAGGAGGGCGACGGCCGACCCGGCCGGCGCGTCGAGGAACGCGCGCACGGCGGCGCCCGACGCCGCGGCGGCGAGCGGCCCGTGCCCCAGGCCGTCGGCGACGAGGAGGCTCGGGACGCCGTCGTCGTGGCGCACCGCGAGCGCGTCCCCGCACACCGACTGGCCCGTCATCGGCCGCGTGATGCCCGTGGGCTCGGCGAGCCCGACCACCGCCCCGTGCGCGGCGAACGTCGCCGCGATGACCGTCCCGCGCCCCGGCGACGTCCACGCGTCCCACGACGACGCGAGCCGCGGGAGCGTGCCCAGGCCGATGCCGAGCGTGCCGCGGCTCGAGACGCCGTCGCGCATGGCGGCGCCGATGTCCCGCATGCCCGGGCCCGAGTCCACCGCGAGCACCTCGAGCGCGGTGTCGTCGCCGGTGCGTCGCACGCGGACCAGCATCGAGCCGGACCCGGCGTGGCGGCACTGGTTGGTCGCGAGCTCCGAGACCACGAGCCCGATCTCGGCCGCGCGGTCGTCGTCGAGGCCGAGGCTCCGGGCCACGGTGCTCGCGCCGCGGCGCACGCTCCCGACCGCCGACGGGTGGTCCACGGTGTACCAGGTGCCGTCCTCGACGATGCTGCGGCGTTCGTCGGGTCGGGCGGGGACCGGGCTCATCGGGACCAGGTGGCGATCTCGACGCGGGTGCCCGCGCCCGGTGCCGTGTCGATCGCGAAGTGCTGGACGAGGCGGCGCGAGCCCGACAGCCCCAGGCCGAGCCCGCTCCCGCTGGTCCAGCCGTCCGTGAGCGCGAGGTCGAGGTCCGGGATGCCCGGCCCCTCGTCCGAGAACACGGCGCGCACGCCGGTCCGCGGGCCCTCGGTGACGAGCTGGACCTCGGCCTCGCCGCCCCCGCCGTAGACGAGCGTGTTGCGGGCGAGCTCGCTGGCCGCGGTGACGAGCTTGGTCTGGTCGACGAGCGACAGGCGCGCCTGCTGCGCGAGCGTCCGGACGAGCTGGCGGACCCGGACGACGTCGGAGTCCGTGCGCACGGGCACGCGCTCGGCCGTCGACGTCGGCGGGGTCGTCGTCGTCATCTCTCCTCGCGCTCGGCGGCCGCGAGGAGCACGTCCTCGGCGGACCGCTCCTCGGGCGCGAGGAGTGCGAGGCCGCGCTCGACGTCGAGTGCCGTGCGGACGTCGCCGAGCGACAGCCCGAGCTCGACCATCGTGATCGCGACGGCGGGGCGCATCCCGACGACGACGGTCGTCGCGTCGAGCACGTGGGAGATCCCCGCGACCGACGCGAGCATGCGGCCGATGAAGGAGTCGACGATCTCCAGCCCGGAGATGTCGATGATCACGCCGCGCGCTCCGGTGTCCGTGATCCGCTGGGCGAGGTCCTCCTGGAGCCGCAGGGCGGTGTCGTCCTGGAGGTCGACCTGGATCGAGACGAGGAGCGTGGAGCCGATCTTGAGGATGGGGACGGCGTCGGTCATGCCGGGAGCCCGGTCCGCCGGGTGTCGCGGCCCGCGCGCAGCGCGTCGACGAGCGCGTCCGCGAGGGTCGCGCGCGTGCGGATGTCGCCGAACTCGATGCCGAGCGCGACGATCGTCTGGGCGATCTGCGGACGGATGCCGCTGATCGTGCACTCGGCGCCCATGAGGCGCGCCGCGACGACCGTCTTGAGCAGGTGCTGCGCGACCTGGGTGTCGACCGCGGGGACACCGGTGATGTCGATGATCGCGTGCTCGCTGCCCGTGTCGACGAGCGTGTTGAGCAGCTTCTCCATGACGACCTGGGTGCGCGCCGAGTCGAGCGTGCCGACCAGCGGCACCGCGACGATGCCCTCCCAGAGCTTCACCACAGGGGTGGAGAGCTCGAGGAGCTGCTCGGCCTGCTCGGCGATGATCGCCTCGCGCGCCGCGGCGAAGGTCTCGAACGTGAAGAGACCGAGCTGGTCGACCAGGCGCAGGAGCGGGGTGACGTCCGTGCCGGCGTCCGTCACCGCGGCGAGCCGGTACAGGCCCTCCTTGAGCGCGAACACGCCGATCGCCGTCTCGCGCGGGGTGAACCCGAGGCGGGCGCGCGCGGAGGAGACGTCGGCCAGGATGCCGCGGAGCTGGTCGAACGCGGCGTCGGACAGGCTGACGCCGCCCGAGCGCAGGCCGTCGAGGAGCGTGTCGAGGATCTCGCCCTGCTCCCGCTCGAGCTCGCCGCGCGACGTGCGGCCGTGCAGCTCGTGCGCGGCGGCCTCGAGCCAGGCGCTGCGCACGTCGTCGGCGTGCTCCGTCAGGAGGTGGGCAAGGGTCTCGGGTGTGGCGGCGTCGGCCATCGGTGTCCTTCCGGGGTTGAACGACGCCGAACGGGCTCGCGGCTGTCGCGCGGTCAGTGTACGTGCGGCTCGTGCGCACGCAGCCCGGCACCGGGGAAGGAGAACGGGGCCGCGGTGCAAGGTGCCGCGAGGCCGCGACACGACCAGGGCACGAGGTGGAGGGCGCGACCTACGACCATCGTCGAGGTGCCCGCGACGCCGGACGACGGTGGCGTCGGCGAGGCGGCCGCCTGAGCACGACCCTGCGCGCCCGCGAGAACGACCTTGGTGTCGTTATCCGACGGATAACGACACCAAGGTCGTGTTCGGCGCGGAAGGGTGGGTCAGTTGCGCAGGTCGAGGTAGCGGTCGATGAGGGCCGCCGTCGACGGGTCCTGGGCGGCGAGGGCGTCCTCGTCGCCCGCGACGGCGGGCGCGATCTCGAGCGCGAGCTTCTTGCCGAGCTCGACGCCCCACTGGTCGAAGCTGTCGATGCCCCACACGACGCCCTGCACGAACGTGATGTGCTCGTAGAGCGCGATGAGCTGGCCCAGGACCGACGGCGTGAGGGCGGGCGCGAGGATCGACGTCGTCGGGCGGTTGCCCGGGAACGTCCGCGCGGACACCAGCTCCTCGGCCGTCCCCTCGGCGCGGACCTCGTCCGCCGTCTTGCCGAAGGCGAGCGCCTTGGTCTGGGCGAAGAAGTTCGCGAGGAACAGCCCGTGGACGTCCGCGCCGGGCTGGACGGCGCCGCCGTCGCCGACCTCGTCCGTCAGCGGGTGCGCCGGGTTCGCGACGGCGATGAAGTCCGCCGGGATGAGGCGCGTGCCCTGGTGGATGAGCTGGTAGAACGCGTGCTGGCCGTTGGTGCCGGGCTCGCCCCAGAAGATCTCGCCCGTCTCGGTCGTCACGGGCGAGCCGTCCCAGCGCACGCGCTTGCCGTTGGACTCCATGGTGAGCTGCTGGAGGTAGGCCGGGAACCGGTGCAGGTACTGCGCGTACGGGAGCACGGCGTGCGTGTGCGCGTCGAGGAAGTTGACGTACCAGACGTTGAGCAGCCCCATGAGGACCGGGACGTTGCGCTCGAACGGCGTGCGGCGCACGTGCTCGTCGATCGCGTGGAAGCCCGCGAGCAGCTCGGCGAACCGGTCCGGGCCGATCGCGATCGCGAGCGACGTGCCGATCGCGGAGTCGACCGAGTAGCGCCCGCCGACCCAGTCCCAGAACCCGAACGCGTTCGCCGGGTCGATGCCGAACGCCGCGACCTTGTCGAGCGCGGTCGAGACCGCGACGAAGTGCTGCGCGACGGCGGCCTGCCGCGCCTCGTCGGTGTCGTCGAGCGCGCCCACCGCAGCGAGCTCCGTCCACAGCCAGTCCCGCGCGAGGCGCGCGTTCGTCAGGGTCTCGAGCGTGCCGAACGTCTTCGACGCGACGATGAACAGCGTGGTGCGCGGGTCGAGGCCCGCCGTCTTCTCCGCGACGTCCGTCGGGTCGATGTTCGAGACGAACCGGACCTCGATGTCCTCGTGCTTGTACGGCAGCAGCGCCTCGTACGCCATGACGGGGCCCAGGTCGGAGCCGCCGATGCCGATGTTCACGACCGTGCGCACGCGCTCGCCCGTGACGCCCGTCCACTCGCCCGAGCGGACCTTGTCCGCGAACGCGTAGACCTTCGCGAGCTCCGCGTGCACGTCCGCGTCGACGTCCTGCCCGTCGACGACGAGGTGCTCGTCGTCGCCCAGCGGGGTCGGCCGGCGCAGGGCCGTGTGCAGGACGGCGCGGTCCTCGGTGACGTTGATGTGCTCGCCCGTGAACATCGCCTCGAGGCGGTCGTCGAGGCGGACCTCCTCGGCGAGACGTACGAGCAGCTCGAGCGTCTCGTCCGTGACGAGGTTCTTCGACAGGTCGACCGTGAGGTCGGCGGCCTGGTGCGTGAGGCGGCGGGCGCGGTCCGGGTCGGCCGCGAACCAGGTGCGCAGGTCCGGCTCGACGGTGTCGCGGTGGACGGTGAGCGCGGTCCAGGACGGCGTGGTGGTGGGGTCGATCGGCGGCGGCACGGGCTGCGAGGTCATGACCACCAAACTACTGACCGACGTCGTCGCACGCCCACCCCGACCGTCCCGCGGTCCATGGTCCGGTGGCCTCACGAACGGCCGCCGTCGGTCCCTGGACCCGGCCCGGGCGGGCGTGGGTGGTCCGCGCGACGATGGTGGGCGTGCGCCGTGGGGCGCGCACCGTGCGGCGACGGCGCCGCCGGGCCACCGACGGATACCGGAGGAGGGGACCATGGCCGAGGTCGTGCTGTTCCACCACGTGCAGGGGCTGACCGAGGGCGTTCGGACGATCGCGGAGTCGCTGCGCGGGGCGGGGAACGTCGTGCACACGCCGGACCTGTTCGAGGGGCGCACGTTCGCGACCCTCGACGAGGGCATGGCGCACGTCCAGGAGCTCGGGTTCGGCACCGTCCTGGAGCGCGGGCGGGCCGTCGCCGACGGCTACGACGCGGGCGTCGTCTACGCGGGGATCTCGCTCGGCGTGCTCCCCGCGCAGATGCTCGCCCAGACGCGCGCCGGCGCGAAGGGCGCGGTGCTGCTCGAGGCGTGTGTGCCGGTCTCGGAGTTCGGCGAGGCGTGGCCCGACGCCGTGCCCGTGCAGGTGCACGGGATGGACGGCGACCCGTCGTTCGCGGGCGAGGGCGACCTCGACGCCGCGCGCGAGCTCGTGGACTCCACGCCCGACGCGGAGCTGTTCGTCTACCCCGGCGACCGGCACCTGTTCACCGACCCGAGCCTGCCGTCGTACGAGCCGGAGGCCGCCGCGCTCGTCACCGAGCGGGTGATCCGCTTCCTCGACGGCATCCGCTGAGCGGCAGACGGCGCGGCGGCCTCCGGGTCAGGGGGTCGCGCCGGGCTCACGGCCGGGCTGCGGACCCGGCTCGGGTCCCGGTGGTGCGTCCAGCACGAGCTGCCACTCCGCGTCGACGCTCGCGGGCGCGAACCCGAGCGCGACGTTGATGGCGAGCATGTGCGCGTTCTCCTGCGCGTTCCACGTGTGCACGCGGCGCGAGGACGGGCGTGCGCGCGCGAGCTCGTCGAGCACGGCGACCTTGACGAGCATCCCGAGGCTGCGGCCGCGGTGCTCGCGCAGCACGAGCGTGTCCTCCTGGAACACGACCTCCGGGCGGTCGTGCGGGTACGCGACCATCGAGAACGCCGCGAGCGTGCCCGACGCCGCGTGCTCGGCGGCCGCGATGACGTAGCCCTGGCCGCGGGCGTGGATCTCCCGGGACGCCGTCCGGACGCGCTCGGCGTCCCACGGGTCCTCGGCGAGGTCCAGGCCGCCGCTCGGCGCGTCGGTGCTCATGCGCGTCTCGAGCGTGGCGAACTGGTCGATCCACTCCTCGGGGACCTCGTCCGTCCACACGTGCACGCGGTAGCCGTCGGCACGCTCCGTCGCCGTCGCCCGCAGCGGGTCGAGCACGTCGGGCGCGACCGGGAGGTCGAGCACGGAGTGGCGCAGGACCTGCTCGAGCGTGAACCCGCGCCGCAGCGCGAAGACGGTCGCTTCGTCGTGCGCCGGGACCCGTCCGCTGCCCGTCGGCGCCTCGAGCGCGTCCGGGCCGGGCGGCGGCTCGGGCGCGAACGACGAGTCGGACAGGACGACCCGCCGCCCCTCCGTCCGCGCGACCTCCAGCGCCGCGTCCCACAGCGCCGCGCCCACGCCACGACGCCGGTGGTCGGGGTCCACGCCCACGTACACGACCGCCACGTGCGTGTTGCCCTGCTGCGGCAGGGCCACCATCGACCGCCCGACGACGTCCTCGGGCCGCGGCGTCGTGCCGTGCGGGGCGTCGTCAAGCACGGCGACCCAGCGCAGCACGCGGCGGTAGCCGGTGCTCGCCATCGAGCCCGCGACGGTGGCCGCGTCCAGGGCCAGGTCGGTGTGGCCGTAGATCGCGCGGTCGATCGCGTCGCCCACGCGGACCGTGCCGTGCACGCCCCAGGCGTCCGGCGCGTCGAGGCTCGCCGGGACGGCGACGGGCTCGACGCGCACGCGCGGGCCGACCGCCGTCGGGGGTGCGGGGCGGGTCGTGGGCCCTGTCTGCGGTGCGGTCACTCGCCGTCCTCCGGGGTCGTCCTGCGCTGCCACGCGGCCCACACGCCCGCGGGCCGGAACCCGAGGGCGACATTGATCGCGAGCATGTGGTCGTTCTCCTGCGCGTTCCAGGTGTGGACGCGCCGGGTCGTGGGGCGCTCGTCGGCGAGCGCGTCGAGGTTGGCCACCTTGACGAGCATCCCGAGGCGGCGCCCGCGGTGCTCGCGGAGCACGAGCGTGTCCTCCTGGAACGCGAAGTCGTCGCGGTCGCGCGGGTACGCGAAGACGGTGAACGCGGCGAGCGCCCCGGTCGGCGCGTGCTCGGCGGCGCTCACGAGGAACCCGTTCCGCTTCTCGGCCTGCTCACCGACCCACGTGCGCACACGACGGGCGTCCCACGGGTCCTCGCCGTACTCGACGCCTCCCGTCGGCGCGTCGGTGCTCATGCGGGTGAACAGCACGGCCACCTGGTCGAGCCAGGCGTCGGGGACCTCGTCCGTCCAGGTGTGCACCCGGTAGTCAGGACCTGCGTGCTCCGACGCGGCGCCGCGGTGCGTGTCGAGGGCCTCCGAGGCCACCGGGAGGTCGAGCACCGAGTGTCGCTCGACCTGCTCCAGGACGTACCCGCGGGCCTGCAGGAAGCGTGGACCGGGCGCGTCGGCCGGGACGCGGCCCGCGCCGGTCGTCGCCTCGATCGCGCCCGGGCCCGGCGCGGGTTCCTCGCCGTGAGCCGTGTCGGAGAAGAGCACGGTGCGCCCCGCGTCGAGGTTGAGGTGCTCGCCCAGCGAGAGCAGCGCCGTCCCGATGCCGCGTCCGCGCTCGCCCGGGCGGACGAACGGGTACGCCTCGCCCAGGTGCTCGTTGCTCGTGGTCGGGCGCGACACGAAGAGGTGCGCGACGACGTCGGGCACCGCGGGCGGGACGCCGTCGGCGACCAGGGCCCCGGCGGCCGCGGAACGCACGACGACGAAGCGGCGCTTGGCCGCGTACTCCTGGTGGTCCATCCCCGAGAGCACGTCACGCGGTCGCAGCGCGAGGTCGTCGTAGCCGTGGACCTCCAGCTCGAGCTCGCGCCCGATGTCCGCCACGGCTCGGTACGCCCACGCGTCGGCGTCGTCGAGCGACGTGGGGTGCGGGGCCTCGACGAGCGCGAACCCCGGCGGGAGGGGCACCTCGAGGGCGGTGCGGGCGACGCTGCTCATGCCGTCCAGCGTGTCCCGCGCCGGCGGACGATGTCCACGCCTTTTGGTGGCACCTGGGCGGCTTGGTGGCACCTGGGCGGTGCGGTGGGGCCCACAGCGGCCCGTCGTCGTCCTCGGCGGCGGGTCGGGAGGCGTCGCGGGAGACGGGGTCGGGTGACGACGGCCGGCACGACGACGGCCGGCACGACGACGGCCGGGACGACGACGGCCCGGGCTCCCGCAGGAGCCCGGGCCGGGTGCGCCGTCGGCCGCGGCGATCGTCCGACGTCGACGTGCGCGGCCTGCTGGCGCGCTACTTGCGCGCCGAGCGGCCCGCGATCGCACCCCAGACGAGCAGCACGAGCAGCGAGCCGACGAAAGCCCAGAACCACGTGGTGAGCGAGAAGAACTCGTCGTTCGCGTTCGCGCCGAACAGCGCGCCGCCGATCCACCCGCCGAGGAGCGCTCCGAGCACGCCGACGACCAGCGTGACGATCCAGCCCCCCGCTGCCTTGCCCGGCAGGATGGCGCGTGCGATCGCGCCCATGATGAGGCCGATGAGGATCCACCCGATGAAGCTCATCCCTGTCTCCGTTCTCTGGGGGACGAAACGGCCATACAGTGAAACTGCCCCGTATGCCTGACCTCACGGTGGCACGAGGCGTCGTGGCTCGCACGCCGGGGTGTCGCGCTCAGGGTCCGCTCGCGGTCTGCTCACGGACTGCTCGTGCTCTGCCCTGGTCGCTAGGCTCGGGGCATGGCGACGACCGAGGCGACGAGCGCGCGCGTCGACAGCTGGCTCTGGGCCGTCCGGGCGTTCAAGAGCCGCTCGCAGGCGACCGCCGCGGTCAAGGCCGGGCACGTGCGGGTCAACGGCGAGCGTGCGAAGCCGGCGACGAGCGTCAAGGTGGGCGACCGCGTCGTCGTCCGCGGCGGCCCGGCAGAACGGATCCTCGTCGTGGAGAAGGTGCTGGTGAAGCGCGTCTCCGCCCCGCTCGCCGCGCAGGCCGTGATCGACCAGAGCCCGCCCCCGCCCCCCAAGGAGCTCGCCGTCCGCGTCGCCGTCCGCGAGCGCGGCGCCGGCCGCCCGACGAAGCGCGAGCGCCGCGACCTCGACCGCCTCCGGGGCCGCGGCTGACGCTGGTCCGCCGAGCGCTGCGTCTGCGGTCGAGGGATGCGTTCACGGACGCAGCGCTCGCACACAGACGCAGCACTCGCACACAGACGCAGCACTCGAGTGGCGCCCGCGAGCGGTCGCGGGAGTCGTCCTGTGCTCAGTGCAGGTCAGGGCGCGCGACGCGCACCGTCCTGAGGGCGGGGACGATCCGCCGGACGCGGTCGGCGACCTGCTGCTCGCTGCGCAGGTCAGGCGTGGTGACCCGCAGGACCCGCCAGCCCTCTTCCTCGATCGCCTCCTGCCGGCGCTTCTCCCGGTACAGCACTCTCGCCGGGTCGCCACCGGCGAGCTCGCCGTACTTGACGAAGCCGTCGAACTCGACGAGGAGCCGCCACTCGTCCCAGCCCATGTCCGCCCGGAAGTCGCCGAGGCGCGTGGGGACGACGACCTGCGTCCGGGGTGCCGGGAGGCCGTGGCGCAGGATCGCGTACCGCGTGACCGACTCTCCGGGGCTCTCCGCGCCGGGATCAGCGACTGCGAGCACCGCCCGGGCTCGCACCGCGCCACGGCTGCGCGCTTCGCGCGACCTGTGCCTCAGGTCCTCGGGGTCTGCTCCCCGTCGCAGCGCCGCGTCGGCGACGACGAGTCCCTCCCGCGCCGGGAGGGCCCTCGCGCAGTCGAGCACGGTGCGTTCGAGCGTGGTCACGGGCAGGCCGGAGACCTCGGTGAGCTCGTCCGGTGCGACGGTGACGCGGTGGCGGACCAGGTCGGACGCCGCACCGCGGCCCGGGACGTAACGCTGCACGACGTGCACGTGGGCGGGTGCGCGCCAGAGGGGCAGCCCCCAGACGAGCGCCGCGGTCGGCCCGTAGAGGCAGAAGCGACCGTCGAGCTGGCGCGCGACGGCCTGGATGCGCGCCGTGGCGAGACGATGCTCCGCTCGGGCGGGCGGAAGAGACCGGCTCGGGTCGGCGCCGAGCAGGTAGGCACCGCGGCGAAGCCGGAACGCGGTGCCCGCGTCGAGGGCGGCGAGGATCTGAGGGCGTGGGACCTCCGCCGCGAGGACCGTGCGCGGGAGCGGCTCTGATGCTGTCACGTGCGGAACGATGGCAGCGTCGCCGCGTCGGTGACGCCCGTCGCACTCACGCCTGTGGACAGGATGATCCTGTGGTCGGCGCAGGCAGCCGGAGACGGGCGGGAGCGAGCCCGAGGCGAGTGATGCGTCAGCGGCCGACGGATGCGTTCGTGGACGCATCCGTCGGCCGCTGACGCAGCGTTCGGTGGGTCAGGTCAGCAGGCGCCGAGGTCCTTCCAGACGCCCCACTGGCCGCTCTGGGCGGGGTTCTCGCCCGTCGTCCACCACTTGGCCTGGTAGTTGCGGCCGTCGTGGGAGACGTTCGCGCCGCCGAGGTACACGCCGCCCGCGGTCCAGGCCGGCGCGGTGCAGTTGCCGGGCTCGGGGTCGGTGGGCTCGGGGTCCGGGTCGCCCGGGTCCGTGCCGCCGGCGCCGATCTTGAGGTCGACGCAGTTGTAGAACGCGTTCACCGTGTTCGACACGTTCCAGCGCGCGAGGATCGTGTGGTTGCCCTCGGGCAGGCCGGTCAGCGTGTGGGAGATGTTGCTCGGGGGCTGTGCGCCGCCCTGGTTGAACGTCTTGAACAGCACGCCGTCGACGAAGTACTCCCACGTGCTCGTGTTGTGCGCCGCGGTGAGGTTCCACTGGAACGTCACCGACGTGCCGGTCTGCGTGCGGGGCCACGGCTTGCTCGTGTCGTCGAGGATGCTGAAGCCGCTGCCGCCGGAACACTTCATCGAGCCCTTGGGGGCCTCGACGGACTGCGGCTCGTACTTGATGCCGCCGCAGTCGAAGGACGTGGTGCCCTTCGCGCAGTGGTCCTGCCGGCTCGGCGGGGACGTGATCCAGCCGTGCGCGCTCGCGCTGGGTGCGATGGCCACGGGGGCGATGATCGCGACCGCGCCGACGACGGCCGCCAGGAGTACCGCTCTCAGTCTTCGCATGAGTTGTCTCGCTCTCCATCCGGTGGTGCAGGGTCCTGCGGCGCGCTTCGTCGCGGGCCGCTCTCGGATCGGGCACCTTCGACGCTACGAAATGTGCGGAGTGCGGACAATTGGGCAAAGCCCGTACGTGCTTCTGCGTACCCGGGACGTTCACGCCCGGGACGCACGACGGCGGGTGCCCTCGCCCGGAGGGGGCGAGGACACCCGCCGTCGCGGGGTCAGCGGGTCAGCAGGCGCCGATCAGCTTCCACGGGCCCCACTGCTCGGCGCCCGGGACGTTGTTCTGCGTCCACCACTTCGCCTCGAAGATGTTCCCGTTGTGCGAGACCTTCGCCCCGCCGGTGTAGGTCGCGGTCGAGGACCACGCCGCGTCGGTGCACTCGCCCGGCTCGCCCCCGCCCGGGTTCTCGCCACCGGGGTTCTCCCCGCCGGGGTTCTCCCCGCCGGGGTTCTCGCCGCCCGGGTTCGTGCCGTCCGCGGTGACCGTGAGGTCGACGCAGTTGTAGAACGCGTTCACCGTGTCGGCGACGCTCCAGCGCGCGAGGATCGTGTGGTTCCCCAGGGGCAGGCCCTTCAGGGTGTGCGAGATGTCCTTGGGGGGCTGCACGCCGCCGCCGTCGAACGACGCGAAGAGCTGGCCGTCGACGAAGTACTCCCACACGCTCGTCGCGTGGTTCGCGGTGAGCTTCCACTGGAAGGTCACGTCGCGACCGGTGGTCGTGCGGGGCCAGGGCTTCGACGCGTCGTCGAGGATCGTGTAGCCGCTGCCGCCGGAGCACTTCATCGAGCCCTTGACGGCCTCGACGGACTGCGGCTCGTACTTGAGCCCGCCGCAGTCGAAGGAGGTGGAGCCGGTGGCGCACTGGTCCTGCCGGCTCGGGGGGGACGTGATCCAGCCGTGGGCCGAGGCGCTGGGGGCGATCGCGATCGGGGCGATGATCGCGGTCGCGCCCACGACGGCGGCGAGGAGCGCCGCGCGAAGTCGCTTCATGGGGGACTCGCTTCCTGGGTCGGGGAGGGCCGACACCGTGCGGAGCCCGCACCGTCGGCCGTGACGGGGTGGACCGTAGGCAGCCGGGCGGCGTCCGCTCAACGACTACGCACGCCCGGCGCCGGGTACGGGAAGTCCCGTACCCGGTGGGTCGGTTCGCCGGAATCGTGCGCCTGCGCGGTCGTGCCCGCGCCGCCGTCGGACCCGCGCCGAGCGCCTCGGCGGGTGAGAAACATGTGGGGACCACGTAGCCCCGGTCGTCTCCGTGCGGTCCGGTCCGAGGTGCCCGGACGGCCGGGGGCTCGCGAACGGCGGAGAGCCCGGGGCGAGTGATGCGTCAGCGGCCGACGGATGCGTTCGTGGACGCATCTGTCGGCCGCTGACGCAGCGTTCGGTGGGTCAGGTCAGCAGGCGCCGAGGTCCTTCCAGACGCCCCACTGGCCGCTCTGGGCGGGGTTCTCGCCCGTCGTCCACCACTTGGCCTGGTAGTTGCGGCCGTCGTGGGAGACGTTCGCGCCGCCGAGGTACACGCCGCCCGCGGTCCAGGCCGGCGCGGTGCAGTTGCCGGGCTCCGGGTCGGTCGGCTCGGGGTCCGGGTCGGTGCCGCCGGTGCCGTTGACGTTGACGTCGACGCAGTTGTAGAACGCGTTGTTCGTGTCGGCGACGTTCCAGCGCGCGAGGATCGTGTGGTTGCCCGACGGCAGTCCGGTGAGCGTGTGCGAGACGTCGTACGCCGGGCGCTTGCCGCCGTCGTTGAACGTCGTGAAGAGCTTGCCGTCGACGAAGTACTCCCACGTGCTCGTGGC
Organism: Cellulosimicrobium cellulans; assembly: GCF_016907755.1. Lineage (NCBI taxonomy): Bacteria > Bacillati > Actinomycetota > Actinomycetes > Micrococcales > Promicromonosporaceae > Cellulosimicrobium > Cellulosimicrobium cellulans. The sequence continues at coordinate 4,574,187 of NZ_JAFBCN010000001.1, read as the reverse complement.
GTGCGCGACCTCGAGCTCCCACTGGAACGTCACGGTGCTGCCCACGGTCGTCCGCTTCCAGGGCCTTCCGGCGTCGTCGAGGATGTCGAACCGGCTGCCGCCGGAGCACTGCATCGAGCCCTTGACGGCCTCGACGCTCTGTGGCTCGTACTTGATCTCGCCGCAGTCGAACGAGAGGGTGCCGCTGCTGGCGCACTGTTCCTGGCGGCTCGCGGGCGAGGTGATCCAGCCGTGCGCCGAGGCGCTCGGGGCGACCACGATCGGTGCGACGATCGCGGCCGCGCCCACGACGGCGGCGACGAGGGTCGCGCGGAGTCGTCTCATGAGGGTCTCGCTTCCTGGTCGGGGTGCCGACGGCGGCACGAAGCCCGGTTCGTCGGCCTTGACCCGACGGACGCTAGGCACGCCCGCTTCCCCGGGCAACGGTTCGGCGAGGAATACGGGAGGTAGGGGTTCGCCCCTAAGCGTGCCTGCCAGGACGGACGACGGCGCAGGTCAGGGGCGCGGGACGGGTCGGGGAGCGCAGCCGGGGGGAGCGGTCGCCATGCCCGAGATGTGCGGGGACCCCGTATCGCGGATCAGGCCCCGACGGCCCCCCGAGGGCAACCACGAGAGGGCCAGGAGCTCCTCGCGGGACCCCGACGGGAGCGCCTGGCCTCAGGCGACCACGTCCTCCTCGCGCAGCCGCGGCTCGGTGCGCAGCGACGGGCGGAGGCCGGACTTGTCGGCGTAGAACGCCCGCACGACGTCCATGTCGGCGCGCACGTCGCCCGAGAGCTCGATCGTGGGGCCGAGACCGGTCGTCATGGTGGTGCGGTCGACGTACCCGAGGGTCACCGGCAGGTGCGCCTCGCGCGCGATGCGGTAGAAGCCCGACTTCCAGTACGACCCCGCGCCCCGCGTGCCCTCGGGCGTCACGACGAGCGAGAACACCTCGCCGGCCCGGAGGCGGGCGACGACGTCGGCGACGACCCGGCTCGGGTCGCGCCGGTCGACGGGGATGCCGCCGAGCGCGCGCATGAGGGGGCCCGCCGGGCCGGCGAACAGCGTGTGCTTGCCCAGCCAGCGGACGTGGATCCCCGTGCTCCAGGCGATGGCGAGCATGAGGACGAAGTCCCAGTTCGACGTGTGCGGGGCGCCGACGAGGAGCGTCGGGCGGCCGGTGTCGTACGGCTCGGAGCGCAGGGACCACCGGCTGGTCGCCCAGTAGGCGCGGGCGAGGGCTCGGCGGATCACGACGCCACGGTACAGGCCGTCCACAGGGAGACCGGTTGCCGTCGACAACCTCCGGGACCTTGGTTAGTCTCCGGGCGGGTAGGGAACCTCCCGATCTACCCGCACGGCTCGGACATGTCTGATCGACCCACCCACTGCTCGACGGAGACCAGATGGACACCACTCCCGCCGGTACACCCGCCCTCCTGCGCACCCTCAACGCCCGCGCCGTCCTCGGCGTGCTCGGCACGGGCGCGCAGGTCGCGCGGCCCGACGTCGTCGCTGCGACCGGCCTGTCCAAGACGACCGTCGCGCAGACGCTCCGGGCGCTCGAGGCGACGGGCGTCGTCACGGAGGCCGGGCTCGACCGTGACCGGCGGGGACCGGCCGCGACGCTGTACCGCGTGGATCCCGACTACGCCTTCGGCCTGGGGATCGACGTCGCGCGCGACCGGGTGCGGGTCGCGCTGGTCGACGTCACGGGGGCGGTCCGGGCCCGTGCGGAGCGCCGGGACGTCAAGCCGACGACGACGGCGCGCGCGCGTGCGGCCGCGGAGCTCGCCCGTGCGTGCGTGAGCGACGCCCAGGCACGGCTCGCGGAGGGGACGACGATCGAGGTGACGCGCGCGGTCGCGGCCGTCCCGCTCATCGTCGGGTCGGACCTGCGGACCATCCGTCGCGTCCCCGGGTACGAGAAGGGTGGGACCGGACTCGTCGACGCGCTCGAGGACGCCCTCGGGTGCCCGGTGACGCTCGAGAACGACCTCAACCTGGCAGCCCTCGCCGAGCAGCGCGACGGTGCCGCGGCCGGGACGCGCTCGTTCGTCGTGCTGGGCCTCGGCGACGGGTTCGGCGCCGGGCTGGTCCTGGACGGGAAGCTCCACCGCGGGTTCGCGGGCGGCGCCGGCGAGGTCTCGTTCCTGCCGCACCCTGCCCGGGCGCTGGGCTCCGAGGCCCTCGGCGCGTCGTCGCTCGCGGTGCTCGCGAAGGAGCACGGCCTGCCCGACGACGTGACGGTCAAGGGGCTCGTGGACCGCGCCGAGCACGGCGACGGTGCCTCGAACGACGCGCTCGACGAGGTCGCCGAGCGGATCGGCGTGGTCGCGGCCTCGGTCGCCCTGGTCGTGGAGCCCGAGCTGTTCGTGCTCACGAACCAGGCGGCGCGCGCGCCGATCGCCGACCGCGTGCGACGGTTCCTCGCGGAGAAGATCGCGGTGCTCCCCATCCGTGTCGTCTCCTCGGACCTCACGTGCGACGCCGTCGTCGTGGGCGCCGCGCGCTCGGCGAGCGACGCGCTGCGCGACGAGGTGTTCCGCACCGCCGCGGCCCACCCCGCGTCGGGCGAGGGCGCCGACGAGCGTGAGGAGGCGGCGTCGTGACCGCCGCCGCACCGGGCGGGGGAGCGCCGCCGTCGGACCTGGTCTCCCGGCTGGGCCTCGCGGCCGACGCGCGCGCGATCATCCTCAACGCCGACGACTACGGCATGTGCCGCGCCGCCAACCGCGCGGTCTCCGAGCTCCTCCTCGCCGGGCACGTCGACTCCGCGACGGTGATGGTCCCGTGCGGGTGGGCTCCGGACGCGCTCGCCTTCGCGGCCGCGCACCCCGTCGACGTCGGCGTGCACCTCGTGCTGACCAGCGAGTGGACGCGGTACCGGTGGCGCCCGCTCACCGGCACGGGCACCTCCCTGGTCGACGACGCGGGCTACTTCCCGCGCGACGTCCTCACCGTCGAGCGCCAGGCGCGCGTCGAGGACGTCGTCGCCGAGCTCACGGCCCAGCTCGACACGGCGCTCGCGGCCGGGGTCGACGTCTCGCACCTCGACAACCACATGGGCTCCGTCTACGGGCTCGAGACGGGGCGCTCGTTCCTCCCGCAGGTCTTCGAGCTCGCCGCCCGGCACCGCCTGCCGTTCCGCCTGCCCCGCACGACCGACGGGATGGTGCTGCCCCCGGGCGACTTCCAGGCCCTGCTCGACGAGGCGACGGCCGCGGCGGACGCGCTCGGCGTCGTGCTGGTCGACCGGCTGTGGACCCACCCCTTCGAGCTCGACGGCGCCGGGACGGTCGAGGAGGAGGACTACGAGAACGTCCGGGCGGACTTCCTCGACCTGCTGCGCCGCGCGCCGTCGGGGGTGACGGAGATCTTCCTCCACCCGATGCTCGACGACGACGAGCTCGGCGACGTCGCCGACTACGGCGTCGCGAAGCGCGGCTTCGAGCACCGTCTCCTCGCCGACCCGGCCGTCGCGGCCGTGATCGCCGAGGAGGGCATCGTCCGGGTCGGTTGGCGGGACCTGCGCGCGGTGCAGCGGGGCGAGCGGTGAGCGCCCCGCACGGGACGCCGTCGGGCAGCGTGCCCACGGCGGGTGGCGGGCTGCTCGCGCGGATGCGGGACCGCCGGCTCGTCGGTGCGCCCTCCCGCGCGCGGACGATCGCCTACGGCGCGTCCGCGTTCCCCTCGAACCTGCTGATGCAGACGTTCTCCGCGTTCGTCGTCTACTTCTACGTCGACCACCTCGGCGTGCGCGCCGGCTGGGTCGCCGGTGCGATGGTCGCGCACGGGATCCTCAACGCCCTGCTCAACCCCCTCGTCGGCGCGGCGTCCGACCGGCGCCGCACGCGGTGGGGCCGGCGCGTCCCCTGGATCGTGCTGGGGATCGTGCCGCTCGTCGTCGCGTTCGCGCTCGTCTGGATGCCGCCCGCCGTGGGCCCGACCGGCCTCGTCGTGTGGTTCCTCGTCGTCGTCGCGCTGTTCGACGTCGCGTACGTCGTCGTCGCGCTCAACATCTCCGCGCTGTTCCCCGAGATCTTCCGCACGACGGCGGAGCGCGCCCGCGGCAACACGCCGCGCCAGATCTTCGGCCTCGTCGGCATGATCCTCGGCACCGCCGGGGCGCCGCTGCTGTACGGCACGTTCGGGTGGACGTGGATGGCGCTGCTGCTCGCGGTCGTGAGCCTCGCGTTCTTCGTGTGGTCCCTCGCGGGGATGGTCGAGCGCCCGGTCGACGACGCCGTCGTGCGCGAGCGTGAGGCCGCCGTCGGGCTGGGGGACCAGCTCCGCTACACGTTCGCCAACCGGGCGTTCGTCACCTACGTGCTCGGGTCGCTCCTGCTCCAGAGCACGACCGCCATCGTGCTCGCCGCGATCCCGTTCTACGTGCGCTACACGCTGGGTGGCGCCGAGGCCGACGCGACGCTGCTGCTCGCCCCGATCTTCGTCGCCGCGATCCCGTCGATCGTCGGGTGGTCGTGGGTCGTGCGGAAGATCGGCCCGCGATCGGCCATGCTCTGGGTCGTCGCGGTGTACGGCCTCGCGACGTGCCTCTACCTCGTCCCGTCCACCGTGCTCGGCGCCGCGCTCGCCGGGCTCGCCGTGGGCGTCGGCGTCGCGGGGCTCATGCAGGTGCTCGAGGTCGCGCTCGCGCAGGTCATCGACGACGACGAGCGCCGCACCGGTCTGCGCCGCGAGGGCATGTACTTCGGCGCCAACGGGTTCGTCGTGCGCGGTTCCGTGATCGTCCAGGCCGTGCTCGTCGCGGGCGTGCTGTCGGCGAGCGGGTACGTCGAGGGTGCGGGCGACGTCGTGCAGCCCGACAGCGTCGCGACCGGCGTGCGCCTCCTCCTCGGTGGCGTCCCCGTGGTCCTCGCCGCGCTCGCGTTCGTGTGCTTCTGGTTCTACCCCCTCCGCGGTCGCGACCCCGAGGACACCGACGCCGCACTCACCGACGCCGGCGCGTCCCCGACGGCGGCCGACCCCCTCCCGAGATAGGAAACCGGTCGCCCCGTCGCGCCGAGCATGCCGTCATGGCCCGCTCCGGCCCCCGGACGGGCCGCAACCGCATGCTCGACCAGCGAGAGCCGCGTCGTCGACCCGAACTACCGCGGCGGGGTGGGGGCTCCGAGGGTGTGCTCGGCGACGGTGCAGGGGTCGGTGGTGGCGTCGACGTCGCGGAGGTCGCACGCGACGCGGCGCATGAGCGTGCGGAAGGCGCTGCGCTCGTCGGGCGAGAGCATGCCGAGGAGCTGCTCCTCGGCGTCGTGCACGGCGGCGGCCCAGCCGGCGAGCCGACGGCGGCCCTCGGGCGTCGCGACGACGCGGCGCGCGCGGCGGTCGGCGGGGTTCTGCTGCCGCTCGACGAGGCCTGCGGCGACGAGGTCGTCGACGAGGTAGGTCATGACGGTCCGGTCGATGCCGTGGTGCTCGGCGAGGGCGAGCTGGGTGGGGTGGTCGCCCTGCGCGACGGTGACGAGGACCTGGTAGCCGCGCGTGCCGTGCGGGACGTCGTCGAGCGCCTGCTCGACGGTCGCGCGGTAGGCGCGCAGCAGCACGCCGAGGTGCCAGCCGAGGTCCTCGAGACGGCCGGGGAGCTCGGCGGGGCCGGTCGTGGGAGCGGTCGTCGTGCTCGTGCTCATCCGCCCACCCTACCGCCGGGAATGCGGTTGCACCACCTATCTGTTGAAGATATGTTCTGTACAGCAACGTATCTTGAGATCGCGAGGAGCCATGCCCGACTACGGCCACGACCTGCGCTTCGGGTCCTTCGTCACGCCTACCGCCGCGGCGCCGCACCATGCCGTCGCGCTGGCGCAGCTCTCCGAGGAGGTGGGCCTCGACCTCGTCACGTTCCAGGACCACCCCTACCAGGCGGCGTTCCTCGACACGTGGACGCTGCTGTCCTGGGTCGCCGCGCGCACCGAGCGCGTCCGCCTCGCGGGCAACGTGCTCAACCTGCCGCTGCGCCCGCCGGCCGTCCTCGCGCGGGCCGTCGCGAGCCTCGATCGGCTCTCGGGCGGGCGCGTCGAGCTGGGACTCGGCGCGGGCGGGTTCTGGGACCCGATCGTCGCGATGGGCGGCGAGCGCCTGACGCCGGGGGAGTCGGTCGACGCGCTCTCCGAGGGCATCGACGTCGTCCGCGGGCTGTGGGACACGTCCACGCGCGACCGCCTCGTCGCGGGCGGGTCGCGCCACCACGTCGACGGCGCCAAGCGCGGGCCCGCACCCGCGCACGACGTCGAGATCTGGGTCGGCGCGCTCAAGCCCCGGATGCTGCGCCTCGTCGGGGCGAAGGCCGACGGCTGGCTCCCGTCGCTCGCGTACCTCCAGAGCTTCGAGGCGCTGGCGCAGGGCAACGCGACGATCGACGCCGCCGCCGAGGACGCGGGTCGTGACCCGCGGGCCGTGCGCAGGCTCCTCAACGTGGGCGGCCGGTTCACCGCCGACGGCGGCGCAGGGTTCCTCCAGGGCTCGCCGCGCCAGTGGGCCGAGCAGGTCGCGGAGGTGACGCTCGAGCACGGAGTGTCCACGTGGATCGTCGCGGGCGACGACCCGACGACGCTCGCCGTCGTCGGCCAGGAGGTCGCCCCTGCGGCGCGCGAGCTCGTCGCGGCCGCACGCGGCACCGCCCCGGGCGGCCCGGCGTCGGGCGTCACGAGGGACGGCGAGGACCGCGCATGACCGACTACGGCCACCCCCTCCGGTTCGGCACGTTCGTCACGCCGTCGGCGCAGGACCCGGAGGCGACGGTCGGGCTCGCCCGCCTCGCCGAGGACCTCGGCTACGACCTCGTGACGTTCCAGGACCACCCGTACCAGCCGCGCTTCCTCGACACGTGGACCCTGCTGTCGTACGTCGCGTCCGCGACGGAGCGCATCCACGTCGCGCCCGACGTCGTCAACGTCCCGATGCGCCAGCCCGCCGTGCTCGCGCGCGCCGCGGCGAGCCTCGACCTGCTGTCCGACGGGCGCGTCGACCTCGCGCTGGGCGCGGGCGCCTTCTGGGACGCCATGGTCTCGATGGGCGTCGAACGCCTGAGTCCGGGCGAGTCCGTCGACGCGCTCGCCGAGGCGATCGAGGTGGTCCGGGCGATCTGGGGCGAGGACGGCGACGGCGAGCTGTTCGTCCCCGGGCGCCACCACCGGCTCGACGGCGCGACCGCCGGGCCGGGGACCACGCGGCGCATCCCGCTCTGGCTGGGCGCGCTCGGCCCTCGCATGCTGCGCCTCGTCGGCGAGAAGGCCGACGGCTGGCTCCCGTCGCTGGGCCGCGTCGGCCTGGACGGGCTGCGCGCGGGCAACGCGCGCATCGACGAGGCCGCGACCGCCGTCGGGCGCGACCCGCGCGAGGTCACGCGCCTGCTCAACGTGGCGGGCACCTTCGAGGGCGCCGACGGCTCGGGCGGCCTGGGCGGCGCGCCCGACCTCGCCGGCCCGCCCGAGGCCTGGGTCGAGCGGCTCCTGCCGCTCGTCCTGGAGGACGGCGTCTCGACGCTGATCCTCGCGACCGACGACGAGCGCACGACCCGCCGGTTCGCCGAGGAGGTCGCGCCCGCGCTGCGGGACGCCGTCGCCGCGGGGCGCGCGACGAGCGGGACCGACACGTCCCGCGTCGTGCCGCTCGCGGTCCGCGTCGCGCGCCGCGACGGCATCGCGTACGACGACGTCCCCGCCTCGCTCGCGGAGCGCGCGGTCGAGCCGGGCGACTCCGCGTACGGGGGCGTGCGCTCGAACTACCTGCGCGGCGGGTCGCCCGGGCTCGTGCTGCGGCCCCGCGACACCGCGGAGGTCGTCGCGGCGCTCGCCTTCGCGCGCGCCCAGCCGGTGACGCGCACCGTGCCGCTGTCCGTCCGCTCGGGCGGGCACGGCATCAGCGGGCGCTCCACGAACGACGGCGGGATCGTCCTCGACCTCGGCGCGCTGGACCAGATCGAGGTGCTCGACGACGCCGCGCACCTCGTGCGCGTCGGGCCGGGCGCGCGCTGGGGCGAGGTCGCGGCGGCGCTCGCGCCGCGCGGGTGGGCGATCACGTCGGGCGACTACGGCGGCGTGGGCGTGGGCGGGCTCGCGACCGCGGGCGGCATCGGCTTCCTCGGCCGCGCCCACGGTCTGACGATCGACCACGTGCGCGCCGTCGAGGTCGTCCTCGCCGACGGGTCGGTGGTGCGGGCGAGCGCGGACGAGAACCCGGACCTGTTCTGGGCCGTGCGCGGCGCGGGGTCGCAGGTCGGGATCGTCACGTCGTTCGAGCTCGTCGCGGACGAGGTCCCGGCGGTGGGGTTCGCGCAGATGGTGCACGACGCCTCGGACCTCGCCGGGTTCCTCGAGCGCTGGGGCGCGACGGTCGAGACGTCGCCGCGCGACACGACGAGCTTCCTGATCGTCGGGCGCCCGCGCCCCGGCCAGCCCGTCGTCGCGCAGTCCATGACCATGGTCGACTCCGACGACCCGGACACCGTCCTCGCCCGCCTGCAGCCGTTCGCGGCGATCTCCCCGCTGCTCGCCCAGGCGACGGCGCAGATCGTGCCCTACGACGCCGTCGTCTCCGCACCCGCGCCCGGCCCGCACGGCGGCCAGGGCGAGCCCGTGTCGCGGTCGGGCCTGCTGGAGCACCTCACGCCCGAGGCGTCGGCCCGGCTCGCGGGGCTCGTCGCGAGCGGCGACACGTACTTCTTCCAGATCCGCTCGACGGGCGGCGCGGCGTCCGACGTCCCAGCCGACGCGACGGCGTACGCGCACCGGTCGGCGAACTTCTCGGTCGCGGCGATGGGGGCGAGCCGCTCGCGGCTCGACGCGCGCTGGGACGCGCTGGCCGACGTGTTCGAGGGCATGTACCTGAGCTTCGACACCGACCGCCGCCTCGACAGCCACCCCGCGCGGCTCGCCAACGCGTTCCCGCCCGCGACCCTGGAGCGGCTGCGGGAGGTCAAGCGCCGCGTCGACCCGACGAACGTCTTCCGCGACAACCTCCCGGTCCTCGGACCGGACCCGCTCGAGCCGGCACCGGCCCCCGCGAGGTAGAGCCTCCCGCCGCGAGGTAGAAGACGGGGGGTTCTACCTCGCGACCGGTCGTTCTACCTCGCGCGGGCCGGGATGCGCTGTCGGCGGGTCCGGCGCCCGACGGCGCACCGTGAGGACCGCGTGGACGGCCAGCCCGGCGAGGATCGCCCAGAACGCGGCGCCGATGCCCGCGACGACGGCGCCGCTCGCGGCGACGAGGAACGTCACGACCGCGGCCTCGCGTCCGCGCGGCTCGGCGACGGCGCCGGCGACGGCGGCGCCGAGCGTACCGACGAGCGCGAGCCCGGCCGCCGCCTCGACGAGCCCCGCGGGCGCGGCGGCGACGAGCGCGGCGAGGCCTGCCGACCCGACGGCGAGCACGAGGTACGCCCACCCGGCGGTGTGGGCGGCGAGCCAGCGGCGTCGGGGGTCGGGGTGCGCCTCGGGCCCTGCGGCGAGCGCGGCGGAGATCGCCGCGAGGTTGATCGTGTGGCCGCCCGCGGTCGCTCCGGCGAGGGTCGCGAGGCCGGTGACGGTCATCGTCTCGCGCCACGGCACGCGATAGCCGAACGACGCCATGACGGCGACGCCGGGCACGTTCTGCGAAGCCATCGTCACGACGTAGAGCGGGACGGCGAGCCCGACGACGGCCTGCCACGAGAGCGTGGGCGCCGTGAGGTCGAGGCGCGGCACGGCGTCGGACCAGGCGAGCGTCCCGCCGTGCACGGCCTCGTACCCGACGATCGCGAGCGTCACCGCGAGCGCGGCGGGCGCGGCCCAGCGCGGCGCGACCCGCAGCAGGACGAGCCACGTGACGATCACCGGTGCGACGAGGAGCGGTGTGGCGACGACCGCGCGCACCGGTGCGAGGCACAGGGTCAGGAGCACGCCGGCGAGCATCGCCTGGGCGATCGGCGTCGGGATGGCGGCGACGAGGCCGCCGAGGCGCGGCCAGAGGGCGGTGAGCAGGACGAGCCCGCCGACGACGCAGAACGCCCCGACCGCGGCGGGCCACCCGCCCGCGACGGCGCCCGTGCTCACGAGCAGCGCGGCGCCGGGCGTGGACCACGCGAGCGTGAGCGGGGTGCGGTGCCGGGTGGTCAGCCAGAGGATGCCGACGGCCTGCGTGACGCAGAGTGCGAGGAGTCCCGAGGCCGCCTGGTCGGGGGTCGCGCCGACGGCGCGCAGACCGGCGAGCACGACGGCGAACGAGCTCGTGAAGCCGACGAGGGCGGTCACGAGCCCGGCGAGGACGGGGCGCAGGCGGTCCGGGGCGGGGTCCATGCTGCTCCTGGCAGACGGGGGCGTTCTGTTCATGGAACGGTATCAGAGGCCCCGCGACACCCGCGCCGGTAGGCTGCGGCCCGTGAGCGACGGGGCGGGGCGCGCGGGGAGACGGCCGGACGGCGAGACCGGAGGAGCGCCCGGACGCCCGTCGGGACGAGCGGAGGACGGGACGCTCGCGGCGGTCGCCGCGCAGCTCCGGGCGCTGCGTGCCGAGCGCGGGCTCTCGTTGTCGGCGCTCGCCGCCGCGGCGGGCATCGGCAAGGGCTCGCTCTCCGAGATCGAGCACGGCGCGCGCAACCCCACGCTCGCGACCCTCTACGCCCTGGCCGGGGCGCTCGGCGTCCCGCTCGCGACGCTGCTCGCCGAGCGCGCGGGCACCGAGGTGTCGTCCGAGGGCGTCACCGCACGGCTGCTCGACGCCCACCACCTGCCCGGCGGCACGGCCGTCGAGGTCTACCACCTGCACCTGGAGCCCCACGCGGACCGGACCTCTCCGCCCCACGGGCCGGGCGTCGTCGAGCATCTGCTCATCACGCGCGGCCGCCTGCGCGCCGGGCGTCACGGGGCGGAGGCCGTGGTCGAGGAGGGCGACGAGCTGCGCTGGGTGTCCGACGCGGACCACTCCTACCGGGCGCTCGACGGCGCCCCGGTCGACGCGGTGCTCGTCATCCGGACACCGCCCCGGGGCGGCGCCGGGTAGGCGCCGGCGGAGGATGCCGGGCTAGTACGTGCCCTGGCCGGGAACCCACGCGTCGGACGTGAAGCCGGACGGCGCGCCCGGGGACCACGGGGCGGGCGGCGGCTGCGGCGTCCGCACGAGGAACGCCTGGCGCGCCGTGAGCATGAGCTGCAGCAGCGCGCGGCGCTGCCCCTCGACGCGCCACGCCTCGACCGCGCCGCGCGCGACCCGGTCGTGGAGCAGCGCGAGCTCCGTCGCCGCCTGCTGGTAGTCGCGCATCGCGTGGGCGGCGCCGGTGCCGCCCGTGCGGCGGGCCCAGTCGCGCGCCTGGCGGCGCGCGGCGAGCGTGGAGAGCATCGTGAGGTCCGCCGGCGTGACGAGGCCCGTCGGGACGTACGGCACGAGCTGGCGCTGGATCGTCGCGACCGTGCGACGGCGGTCGCGCACGAGCAGGACGATCAGCGTGACCAGCACCCCGAGCCCCGCGAGGTACGCGACCCCGAGCGCGAGCGTGCCGAACCCGGTCGAGGCGTTCCACAGCATGTGGAGCGCGATCGCCGCCGCGAGGCCGCCGATCGGCGCGAGGACCCGGCGCGGGCCGGGCGGGCTCGTGGCCGCGCTCGCGACGCCGAGCCCCGTGAGCGCGGTGCACAGCGGGTGCAGCAGGGGGGTGACGAGCGCGCGGAGCACGAACGTCGGGCCGAGCGTCCCGTCCTGCGCGGCCATGATGAAGTAGGTGACGTTCTCGACCGCCGCGAACCCGAGCGCGACCATCGCGGCGTAGATGACGCCGTCGGTCCAGCCGTCGATCTCGTGCCGGCGGAACCACAGCATCCCGAACAGCACGGCGCCCTTGAGGATCTCCTCGACGAACGGCGCCCCGAACGACGCGACGACGTACCAGCCGACCTCCTCGCCGAACAGCGGCGCGGTGAGCAGCTCGAGCCCGAGCGTGTTGAGGACCCCCGCGACGAGCGTCGCGATCCCGGCGCCCCACAGGAACGCGACGACGAGCGCGCTCGGCGGCTCCGGCTCGAGGCGGTCGAGGGCCAGGACGACGGGCACCCAGATACCGAGCGGCACGAGCGCCAGCAGCAGGCCGACGGTGAACGTCCCGACGCCGGACAGCGCCGCGAGCACGAGGCCGACCAGCAGGCACAGGCTCGCGACCGCGATCGTCACGATGACGCCCACGCGTGCCCGGCCCGGCGGGCGACCCTCCAGGACCGCGCGCGGGTCGAGCGGCACCGCGGCGCCCGCGAGACCCTGCGGGTGCGGGGGCACCGGCGTCGGCTGCGGGCGCGGCGGGGGGACGGCGGGGCCGTGCGGCGGGTAGGTCACGGGCGGTAAGGCTACGCACCCGGATGCTGCCGGGGAAAGGTGTTCGACGCCTGGACGTGTCGCTACGCGGCCACGTCGTAGCCGGACCGGACGCCGCCCCGGCGGCGCACGGTGGCGTCGTCGGGCACGATCTCGTCCGGCGGGACGACGGCGCCCGGCTCCACGAGCACGCGACGTCCGACACGCGCGCCGCTGCCTACGCGGGCGCGGTCGCCGACGCGGGTCTCGGGGGAGATGCGCACGTTGTCGCCGACGCGGACGTCCCGGCCGAGGGTGACGTCGCGGTCGATCCAGGTTCCCTCGCCGAGCTGGCAGCCGGACCCGACGACGGCCCCCTTCTCGACGTACGTGCCCGACCCGACCGGGACGGACTCGGGGACGCGCGCGTGCGGCGACACGAGGCCGCCGCCGGTGTGGCGCTCGTAGTGCATGATCTCGCCGTAGTCGTTCTCGACCTGGACGCGGCGTGCGAGGCGGGCCATGTGACCTCCTCAGGGTCTGTCGGCAGTGGTACTGCTGACATAACGTCGGAGCGGTGCGCAGGATTCCAGCCTCACCGGTGCCGACCAGGGCTCCATCTCGCGCAACCAGGGCTCTGCTTCGCCGGACCGCGGTTCTGCCTCGGCCGGCGGAGGGTCAGAGGGGGCGGGTGGTGCCGCGGACGACGAGGGTCGTGGGGAGGCGGACGTGGGGTTCGCGGGGGTTGCCCTCGACGAGGTCGACGATGAGGCGCAGCGCCTCGGCGCCCATGCGGTGGATCGGCTGGTCGACGGTCGTCAGCGGCGGGGTGGTGAGCGCGGACTCGGGGACGTTGTCGAACCCGACGACGGAGACGTCGTCGGGCACGCGCAGGCCGAGCTCGGCGGCGACCTCCATGGTGCGGATGGCGGAGAGGTCGTTCGCGGCGAAGATCGCGGTCGGCCGCTCGGGGAGCGAGAGGAGCTCGTGCGCGGGGGAGTCGGCGAGGTCCGGGCGGTAGCCGCCGACGCGGACGAGCTCGGGGTCGAACGTGACGCCGGCCTCGGCGAGGGCCTCGCGGTACCCCTGCTCGCGCAGGCGCGCGGACTCGAGGTCGGGGCGGCCGGCGAGGAAGCCGATGCGACGGTGGCCGAGGGAGAGCAGGTGCTCGGTCGCGGCGCGCGCGCCGGCGAGGTTGTCGGAGTCGACGGTGGGCGGGCCGGAGGGGCCGCGGTGCGGGTCGACGGCGACGACGGGGATGGAGTTGCCCGGCGCGACGACGGTCGGCGTGACGAGGATGGCGCCGTCGATCAGGGTGCCGCCGAGACGCGAGAGGTAGCGTTGCTCCCAGCCGACGCGGTCGTCGCGGCGCAGCCCGCCGGAATAGGCGAGCAGCTCGTAGCCGGTGCCGTCGACGGCCTCGGAGATGCCCTTGAGGAGCTCGGTCGAGAACGGCTCGAACTCGGCGACGAGGATGCCGATGACGTTGGTACGACGGCTGCGCAGGCTGCGCGCGACGATCGACGACTCGTACCCGAGCTGGTCGATGACCTCCTGGACGTGCCGGGAGGTCTCCAGAGCGACGCCGTAGCGGCCGTTGATCACCTTGGAGACCGTCGCGACGGAGACGCCGGCGGTGCGCGCGACGTCGCCGATCGTGACTCTTCCCGTGGAGCGCATGGGGAGACAGTAGCCCGTGGCGAGGCCCCTCGGCGGCGCCCCGCCGGGCGCCCGGCCTGGTCCGCGGTCGCGTCGTGGGCCGTGCGGGCGCGCTCACGCCCGCGCCCGGCGCCGGCTCGCGAGGCATCGTGTGTAAAACGTTATCGATAACGATTGACACGCGGCCCCTCCGTTTGCGAGAGTCGCCGTGGCGGCCCCGACGCGGAGGCAGCCCGGCGCGCTCGAGGCAGCGTGCGCCCTGTGCGACTCGACGAAGAGGACGGAACGATGAAGTCTCGGAAGCTCCTGGCGGCGACCGCCGTCGCGATGGCGGGCACGCTCGTGCTCTCGGCCTGCGGAGGCGGAGGCGACTCCGGCTCGGACGACGGCTCGGTCTCGATGACCTTCTGGCACAACTCCACGACCGGACCCGGCATGGAGTACTGGAAGGCCACGGCCGCGGCGTTCGAGGACGAGAACCCCGGCGTCACGATCAAGATCCAGTCCATCCAGAACGAGGACATGGACGGCAAGCTCCAGACCGCCCTGAACTCGGGTGACGCACCCGACATCTTCATGGCGCGCGGTGGCGGCAAGCTCGCGGACGTCGTGGAGGCGGGCCAGGTCAAGGACCTGACCGACCTCATCGACCCGGCGGTCGAGGAGGCGGTCGGCGGGTCGCTGAGCGCGCTCTCGGTCGACGGCAAGGTCTACGGCATGCCGGTGTCGATCCTGCCCGGTGGCATGTTCTACAGCACCGACCTGTTCGGGCAGGCCGGCATCACCGAGACCCCGGGGACGATCTCGGACCTCGAGGCGGCGACCGAGCAGCTCAAGGCCGCGGGCATCGCGCCCATCGCGCTCGGTGCCAAGGACGCGTGGCCTGCCGCGCACTGGTACTACTTCTTCGCGCTCCGCTTCTGCTCCCAGGACGCGATGAACGAGGCCGCCGCCACGCGGACCTTCGACGACCCGTGCTGGCTCGACGCCGGCAACGCGCTCGCCGACTTCGCCGCGACGGAGCCGTTCAACGAGGGCTTCCTCACCACGTCCGCGCAGCAGGGCGCCGGCTCCTCGGCCGGCCTGCTGGCGAACCACCAGGCGTCGATGGAGCTCATGGGCGCGTGGGACCCGGGCGTCATCGCGTCGCTCACGCCGGACGAGCAGCCCCTGCCCGACCTCCAGTGGTTCCCGTTCCCCGAGGTCGAGGGCGGTGACGGCGAGCCCGGCGCGATGATGGGCGGCGTCGACGGCTACTCGTGCTACGTGGACGCCCCGGACGCGTGCGCCGACTTCCTCAACTTCGCCATGTCGAAGGAGTCGCAGGAGGCCTACGCCACCGCGTTCCAGACGCTGCCCGCGAGCAAGGAGGCGCAGGGCGCGGTCGTCGACCCGGCACTCGTCTCGATCCTCGAGGCGTACAACGAGGCGCCGTACGTCTCCGTCTGGCTCGACACGCTCTACGGCCAGAACATCGGCAACGCGCTGAACACGGCCGTCGTCAACCTGCTCGCCGGCCAGGGCACGCCCGAGGACATCGTCACCGCCGTCAACGACGCGGCCGCCAAGGAGTAACCCCTTCCATGAACGTGTCCCAGGGCGAGATCTCGCCGAGCACGACGACGCCCGAGGACCGGGCCGGGGGCGGCGCGACGCCGCCCCCGGCCGCCCCGGCCGCCGCGCGGCGCCCCCCGCGCGGCGGCCGCTGGGCCCAGCGAGCCGAGATCGCGGTGCTCGCCGGGCCCGCGCTCGTCGTCTTCCTGACCTTCGTCATCGTCCCCGTGGTGATGGCGGCGTACTACGGGTTCTTCAAGTGGAAGGGCTTCGGCCCCCCGACGGAGTTCGTCGGGTTCGACAACTACCTCATCATCTTCCGCGACCCGGAGTTCCTGGCGGCGCTGGGGCACAACGCGTTCATCGTCCTGATGTCGCTCGTGCTGCAGGGCCCGGTCGCCGTGATCGTGGCGCTCATGCTCAACCGGCGCATCCGCGGCCGCTCGGTGATCCGGGTGCTCGTGTTCGTGCCGTACGTGGTGTCCGAGGTGATCGTCGGGACGGGCTTCAGCCTCATGCTCGCGACCACGGGCGCCGTGAACGACCTGCTGGAGCGCATCGGCCTCGGGTTCCTCACGGTCGACTGGCTCGCCGACCCGGACGTCGCGATCTGGACCCTGCTGCTCATCATCACGTGGAAGTACATCGGCTTCGCCGTGATCCTCTTCCTCGCGGGCCTGCAGGGCATCCCCGACGAGCTGGGGGAGGCGGCCGCGATCGACGGCGCGTCGTACTGGAAGACGCAGCGCTTCGTCACGCTCCCGCTCCTCGGCCCGACCGTCCGCATCTGGGCGTTCCTGTCGATCATCGGCTCGCTCCAGCTCTTCGACCTCGTCTACATCATCTGGGGCCAGTACGTGGCCTCGACGGCGGGGACGTCGACCATGGCGACCTACATGGTGGCGAACGGGCGCAACGCGGGGAACTACGGGTTCGGCAGCGCGGTCGCCGTGGTGCTGTTCCTCATCTCGCTCGCGGTGGCGCTCGTCTACCAGCGGTACGTCCTGCGCCGTGACACCGAGGGCGCGATCACGGAAGGGAAGAAGTGATGGCCACGGTCACCGCCGCACCCGCGCCCGAGCGCGCGCCCGGCGCCACGATCCCGAAGGAGCCTCGCGGCTCCGGCATCGGGCGCGGCGGCCCCCTCACCTACGTCGTCGCGTGGCTGCTCGTGGGCGTGTGCCTCGCCCCGATCGCGTACATCGTCGTCGGCGGGTTCCGGACGAACGCGCAGATCACGGCGGACCCGTCGGGCCTGCCCGACCCGTGGCAGCTCGAGAACTACGTCGGCGTCCTGACGAGCTCGCTGTTCTGGCAGCAGCTCGGGAACTCGCTCGTGGCAGGGCTCCTCACGACCCTCGGCGTCGTGGTGCTGGGTCTCATGGCGAGCTACGTCATCGCGCGCTACTCGTTCGCGGGACGCGGGGCGCTGTACGCGCTGTTCGCGGCGGGCCTCATGTTCCCCATGACCGTCGCGATCACCCCGCTGTACATCATGATCCGCTCGCTCGGGCTGATGAACTCCGTGGGCGGCCTGGTGCTGCCGCAGATCGCGTTCGCCCTCCCGACGACCGTCATCATCCTGGTCCCGTTCCTGCGCGCCATCCCGCGCGAGATCGAGGAGGCGGCGTCGATCGACGGGGCGAGCAGGCTCGGCTTCTTCTTCCGCATGGTCGTGCCGCTGTCCCTGCCGGGCGTCATCACCGTGGGGATCCTCGCGTTCGTCGCGAGCTGGAACAGCTACATGCTCCCGCTCTTCATCCTCAACGACGAGACGTCGTACACGCTCCCGCTGGGCGTGCAGGCGTTCGCGTCGCAGTACTCCGTGGACACCGCCCGCGTGCTCGCCTTCACCTCTCTGTCGATGATCCCCGCGCTCGTCTTCTTCTCGCTGTTCGAGCGGCGCATCGTCGGCGGGCTCTCCGGAGCCGTGAAGGGCTGACCGCGCGCCCGTCCGCACCCCGTCCCTGCCCCGCGCCGCGCGCGGGGCAGGGCCACCATCGAAGGAGAACGGTCCCGTGACCGACGTCGTCCCTGCCGTCCCGACGGCCCCCACCGGCTCCCCGGAGCAGGCCACCTCGCAGCCCGCGGCCCAGGCGCCGCGCAGCCCGCGCCCGGTGCCGCCGCAGCCGCCCACGGTCTCCGAGCGCGTGCGCGCGCTCCACGCCCGCATGACCCTCGACGAGAAGCTCGCCCAGCTCGTGGGCTACTGGCTCGACCAGAACGGCACCGTCGCCCCGATGCAGTCGGAGATGACGGCGGGGCAGCAGGACGGCGGCCGGCTCGCCGAGATCACGCGGCACGGGATGGGGCACTACACCCGCGTGTACGGCACGCGGCCGGTCGAGCCCGCGGAGCGGGCGGCGTGGCTGTGGGCGGAGCAGCGCCGACTGAAGGCGGAGACCCGGCTCGGGATCCCGGCGATCGTGCACGAGGAGTGCCTCACCGGCCTCGCCGCCTGGCGGGCCGCGACGTACCCGACGCCGCTCGCGTGGGGAGCGTCGTTCGACCCGGCGCTGGTCGAGGAGATGGCGCGCGAGGTCGGCGGGTCGATGCGTGCGCTCGGCGTGCACCAGGGCCTCGCGCCCGTGCTCGACGTCGTGCGCGACCCCCGCTGGGGCCGGGTCGACGAGTGCGTGGGCGAGGACCCGTACCTCGTCGGCACGGTCGGCACGGCGTACGTGCGCGGCCTGCAGGACGCGGGCGTGCACGCGACCCTCAAGCACTTCGTCGGGTACTCGGGCTCGCGCGCCGGGCGCAACCACGCGCCGGTGAGCGCGGGGCCGCGCGAGCTCGCCGACGTCTACCTCCCGCCGTTCGAGATGGCCGTGCGCGACGGCGGCGCCCGGTCGGTCATGGCGTCGTACGTCGACGTCGACGGCGTGCCGCTGCACGGCAGCACGGAGCACCTCACCGAGATCCTGCGCGAGCGCTGGGGGTTCGACGGCGTCGTCGTCGCGGACTACTTCGGCGTCGCGTTCCTGGAGGTCATGCACCGTGTCGCGGCCGACCGCGGGGAGGCCGCGGCGCAGGCGCTCCAGGCGGGCCTCGACGTCGAGCTCCCGACAGGAGACGCCTACCTCGCGCCGCTCGCGGAGCGCGTGCGCTCCGGCGCGCTCGACGAGGCGTGGGTCGACCGCGCCGTCCTGCGCCTGCTCAACCAGAAGGAGGAGCTCGGTCTGCTCGACCCGGGCGCGTACGCCGACGAGCCGCCGACGGAGGTCGACCTCGACACCCCGCGACAGCGCGCGACCGCGCGCCGCCTCGCGCAGGAGTCGCTCGTGCTCCTGGCGAACGACGGCGTGCTGCCGCTCGGGCGTCGAGCGCCCGACAGCGCTGACGGCGCGCCGGCCGCCCCGCGGCGCGTCGCCGTCGTCGGGCCCAACGCGGACTCGTCCGAGGCGCTGATGGGCTGCTACTCGTTCGTCAACCACGTGCTCGCGCACCACCCCGGCGTCCCGGCCGGCATCGCCCTGCCGACGGTCCTGGAGTCGCTGCGCGACGCGCTCGCGGGCACCGTCGTGACGCACGCGAGGGGCTGCGCGGTCGAGGGCGACGACGCCTCGGGGATCCCCGAGGCGGTCGCCACCGCGCGGGCCGCGGACGTCGCGGTCGTCGTCGTGGGCGACGAGGCGGGGCTCTTCGGTCGCGGCACGGTCGGCGAGGGCAACGACGTCGAGTCGCTCGAGCTCCCGGGCGTGCAGCGGCGGCTCGTCGAGGAGGTCGTCGACACCGGGACGCCCGTGGTGCTCGTGCTGCTCACCGGTCGCCCGTACGCGATCGGCTGGGCGCTGGGGGACCACGCGGGGACGGGCGGTGCGACGGCCGGTCGCCCGGCCGCCGTCCTGCAGGGCTTCTTCCCCGGCGAGGAGGGCGGGCGCGCCGTCGCGGACGTGCTCGTCGGCACGGTGAACCCGTCGGGCCGCCTGCCCGTGTCGCTGCCGCGCGCGGGCGGCGCGCAGCCGTACTCCTACCTGCACCCCGTGCTCGGCGGGCCGTCGGACGTGACGTCCGCCGACCCGACGCCGGTGCGGCCGTTCGGGTTCGGGCTGTCGTACACGCAGTTCGCGTACGCGGACCTCGAGGTCGACGCGAGCGTCGCCGCGGGCGGGACGTTCGCCGCGTCGGTGACGGTGACGAACACGGGCGACGTCGCGGGGACGGACGTCGTGCAGCTCTACGCGCGCGACGTCGTGGGGTCGGTGCCGCGCCCCGTCGCGCAGCTCCTCGGGTACGCACGCGTCGACCTCGGCGCGGGCGAGTCGCGCCGCGTGGCCTTCCGCGTCCCGACGACGCGCCTCGCGTTCTCCGACCGCCGCCTCGTGCGCGTGGTCGAGCCGGGCGACGTCGAGGTGTGGGTCGGCGCGCACGCGGGCGCGGTCGACGCCGCGCCCGGGCCCGACGACCTCGGCTCGACGACCGGCGGCGCGATCGTCAACGAGTCCGCCCCGGCCGAGCGCCGGGTCGTGCCGGGTGCGGCGACCGCGCGCGTGACGCTCGTCGTCACGGGGCCGGTGCACGAGGTGACGGCCGCGGACGAGCGGCTCGTCACGGTCGAGGTCTCCGCGCACGTCGGGGCGGGGGAGCGCGCATGACGCGCGTCCCGAACCCGATCCTGCCCGGGTGCTTCCCCGACCCGTCGGTGTGCCGCGTCGGCGACGACTTCTACCTCGTCACCTCGACGTTCGAGTACCTGCCCGGCCTGCCCGTGCTGCGCAGCCGCGACCTCGCGACGTGGGAGCACGTGGGGGACGTCGTCGACCGGTCGGGTCAGCTCGACTACGACGGCATCCGCTCGTCGGGCGGTCTGTACGCGCCGACGCTGCGCCACCACGACGGCACGTTCTGGGTCGTGTGCACGCTCGTGGACCCGGACGACGACTCCCGCGGCGGCAACTTCGTCATGACGGCGACCGACCCGGCGGGGCCGTGGTCCGACCCGGTGTGGCTGCGCGACGAGGACGGCGAACGGGTCGCCGGGATCGACCCGTCGATCTTCTTCGACGACGACGGTCGCGCGTGGCTGCACGGGACCCGGCTCGCGGGCGACCCGGAGTGGTTCCACCAGACCGAGGTGTGGGTGCGCGAGCTCGACCTCGCGACCCTCACGCTCGTGGGCCCCGAGCACGTCGTGTGGACGGGAGCCGTGCGCGGCGCGGTCTGGGCCGAGGGCCCGCACCTGTACAAGGTCGACGGCACGTACTACCTGCTCGCCGCCGAGGGCGGCACGGACTTCCACCACGCGGTGTCCGTCGCGCGGTCGTCGTCCGTGACGGGCCCCTACGAGGGGAACAAGGCCAACCCCGTGCTCACGCACCGGCACCTCGGGCGCGGCGTGGACGTCGTCGGCGTGGGGCACGCCGACCTCGTCGAGGCGCCCGACGGGTCGTGGTGGGCCGTGCTGCTCGCGATGCGCGTCTACGGCGGCTACCACTACCCGCTCGGCCGCGAGACGTTCCTCGTCCCCGTCGTGTGGGAGGAGGGCTGGCCCGTCCTCGCGCCCGGCGAGGGGCGTGTGCCCGACGCCGTGGAGGTCCCGTTCGCGTCCGCCGCGCCGCGCCCGGCGATCCAGGGTGGGGCGAGCGGGGTCGTCGGCCCGGAGGACCCGCGGTGGACGGCGGTGCGGTCGGTGCCGCGCGACGTCGCGACGCCCGCGGGCGAGGGCTGGGACCTGCCCGTGCGGCCGACGACGCTCGCCGAACCGACCGCGCCCGCATTCCTCGGGGTGCGCCAGCAGCACCGCGACGTCGACGTCACCGTCACGCTCCGCGCGCCGGAGGTCACGGGGGAGCGGGCGGGCGTCGTCGTGCGGCAGTCCGAGCGGGACCACGTGCGGCTCCTGGTCGACGGCGGACCCGGGGACGCGCGCCGCGTCGTCGCCGTGCACCGCCGCGCCGGGACGGACGAGGTGGTCGGCGAGACCACGGTGGACGCCGCGCCCGGCGAGCCGGTCGTCGTCGGGCTGCGCGTGCGCGGGCAGGACTACGGTCTCGTCGCCGGTCCGTCGGCCGACGCGGCCGCCGGTCCGCTCGAGCCGATCGCGACGGTGGACGGCCGCACGCTCGACAGCGCCGCGACGGGCGGGTTCCTCGGGCTGTGGCTCGGCGTGCACGCGACGAGCGAGGGGCAGCCCTCGACCTCCGTGGTGCGGGTCGAGCGGTTCGTCTACGAGGCGGTCGGCTGACCGGACCGCTCCGCGCGTGGCGTGCCCTGGCGGGCGATACCGTCAGGGCATGTCGAGCGCACGGACACGGGTCGAGGAGGACCTGCTGGGACCCCTCGAGGTCCCGGCGGACGCGTACTACGGGGTCCACACCGTCCGGGCCGTGGAGAACTTCCGCATCTCGGGGACGACGGTCAGCGACGTCCCCGAGATGGTCCGCGGCATGGTGATGGTCAAGAAGGCGTCGGCGCTCGCGAACCGCGAGCTGCGCACCCTCCAGCGCGACGTCGCCGACGCGATCGTCGCCGCGTGCGACGCGATCCTCGACCACGGCCGGTGCCTCGACCAGTTCCCGGTGGACGTGTTCCAGGGCGGTGCGGGCACGAGCGTCAACATGAACACCAACGAGGTCGTCGCCAACCTCGCGCTCGAGCTCGCCGGGTTCGAGAAGGGCCGCTACGACGTCATCAACCCCAACGACCACGTCAACCGCTCGCAGTCCACGAACGACGCCTACCCCACGGGGTTCCGCCTCGCGGTCCACGAGCTCGTCGCGCGGCTCCAGGGCGAGGTGCGGCAGCTCGAGCGCGCGTTCGACGAGAAGGCGTCCGAGTTCGCCGACGTCCTGAAGATGGGCCGCACCCAGCTCCAGGACGCGGTCCCCATGAGCCTCGGGCAGGAGTTCGCGGGGTTCGCCGTGAACGTCGGCGAGGAGGTCCGGCGCCTCGAGGTCGCGGGCGAGCTGCTGCTCGAGGTGAACCTCGGCGCGACCGCAATCGGCACCGGGCTCAACACGCCGCCCGGGTACCCCAAGGTCGCGACCCGCCGCCTCGCCGAGGTGAGCGGGCTGCCAACCGTGCCGGCGGAGAACCTCGTCGAGGCGACGTACGACAACGGCGCCTATCTCGCCGTCCACTCCGCGCTGAAGCGCCTCGCGGCCAAGCTGTCGAAGATCTGCAACGACCTGCGCCTGCTGTCGTCGGGGCCGCGCGCCGGCCTCGGCGAGATCAACCTGCCGGAGCTCCAGGCCGGGTCGTCGATCATGCCCGCCAAGGTGAACCCGGTGATCCCGGAGGTCGTCAACCAGGTCTGCTTCAAGGTCATGGGCAACGACGTGACGATCACGCACGCCGCGGAGGCGGGCCAGCTCCAGCTCAACGTCATGGAGCCCGTGCTCGCGCAGGCCATGTTCGAGTCGCTGCGCCTGCTCACCAACGCGTGCGTCGCGCTGCGGACCAAGTGCGTCACGGGCATCACCGCGAACGTCGAGGTGTGCCGCCGCCACGTGCTCGACTCGATCGGCATCGTCACCTACCTCAACGAGATCATCGGGCACCGCAACGGCGACCTCGTGGGTGCGGAGGCCGCGCGGACCGGCGCGTCGGTGCGCGACGTCGTCGTGGCGCGCGGCCTGCTCACGCCCGAGGAGGTGGACGCGGTGCTCACGACCGAGAACTTCCTCCGCCCGCGCTACACCGGCCGCTACTACGCCCCCGACGAGCGCGGCCTGCCGGCCGTGGGCGAGGAGGGCGAGTCGTCGCGTGTCGTCGAGTCGGACGACGCGGTGGGCGCTCCATCGGACCCGGAACCTGAAGACTGACGCCGAGATCGACCCGCCGGTCGCCAGGTCGGCCGCCTGAGGGTCGAGCGCGGACGCTCGGGTCGGTCTCGCGGCGGAGCCCTACGGGGTCACGGCGGGGTCGCGGGCGATGACGTCGGATCACGACCCCGCGAGCGCGCGAACGGCGCGCTCGATCGCGGGGCGCAGGTCGAGGCCGGGGTCGACGGTGAGCCGGTGCAGGAGCAGCCCGTCGCCGAGCGCCATGAGGGCCCGGGCGGCGGGCGCGGGGTCGGCGATGCCGACGGCGGCCACGATCTGCTCGGTCCACCGCTCGAACGCGCGGCGCTGCTGCCGCAGGGGCTCGCCGAGCTCGGGGTCGCCGGAGAGCTCGAGGAAGAGGGCGTAGCGCGCCCGGGTGCGCGCCGCGAACGGCCCGGACTGGGCCTCGGTCATCGCGCACAGGCCGTCGACCAGCGCGTCGACGCTCGTGATCGTCGGCATCGCGGTGACGTCGAGGTCGGCGCGCTCCTGCTCGGCGATCCGGTCGACGACGCCCGCGAGCAGGGCGCGGCGTGTGCGGAACCAGTTGGACGTCGACCCGGGAGGAAGGCCTGCCCGTCGGTCGACCCGCGCGTGGCTCAGCGCGCGCACGCCGTCCGCACCGAGCACCTCCACGGCCGCGTCGAGCGCTCGATCTCGGGTGGCTGCGGCCATGGACTCCCTCTCTCGACAGATCTACTATGAACATAGTAGTCGCTCGTCCGAGGGAGTCGCCATGACTACGCCCCAGCCCCGCACCACCCGCCCCGCCGGCGCCCGGGCGTGGTCGCCGCCGCTCCCGGACGCACCGGGCTTCGACCACCTCGTGGTCGAGACGCCCGGCCTGCGCACCCACGTCGCGACCATCGGCACCGGTGACCCGGTCCTGCTGCTGCACGGCTTCCCCGAGCACTGGTGGCAGTGGCACGACGTCGCGCCCGTCCTCGCCGCCGCCGGCTACCGCGTCCTGTGCCCCGACCTACGCGGGGCGGGATGGACCACCGCCGACGACGCGCACGTCGAGCGGGAGACCCGGCTCCACGACCTGCTCGCCCTGCTCGACGCCCTCGACGTCGAGCGCGCCCATCTCGTCTCGCACGACATGGGCGCGATCACCGCGATGCAGCTCTGCTACGACCACCCCGACCGGGTCCGCACGGCCGTGGAGCTCTCGGTGCCGCCCGGCTTCATGCGGCCCAGCCCCCGGCTCCTGCCCGGCTTCCGGCACCTGCCCGCCCTCGTCTGGCACCGACGGGGCGCGTCGCTGCGCGGAATCTTCTCCAGCGCGTACGTCGCCCACCCGATGTCGGAGGCGGACGTCGACGCCCACCTCGCCCCGATGCGCCGGGCGGAGGTCGACGCCGCGGTGCGTCCGCTCGTGCGGCACATGGTGCTGCCGGAGGCCGCGCGCATGATGCGGGGCGTCTACCGCCGCCGTCGGCTCCCGGTGCCGACCCTCTTCGTCTTCGGCCGCCGCGACCGGCCGTGGACCGAGGAGCTCATGGGACAGGTCTGCCGCGCGCCGGAGCGGCACGCGGACCGGGCCGAGCTCGCCTACGTCGACGACGCCGCACACTTCATCACCGACGACGCGCCGGCCGCGGTCGCCGCCCTCTCGCGCGACTGGTTCGACCGCGCGGCGTGACGTCCGGTCACGACCGCACGCGTACCGCCCGGAGGGCGACGCCTACCGCCAGCACCGCCGTCCCCGCTGCGACGCTCGGGAGCGGGAGCGTGGCGACCAGCGCGACGCAGCCGAGCGCGCCGAGCACCTGGAGCGCGCGCGGGTACAGCCGGTGCGGGGCGGTCTGGCGCAGCGCCGAGAGGTTCGCCACGAGGTAGTAGACGAGCACCCCGAACGACGAGAACCCGATCGCCCCCCGCAGGTCGGTCGTGAGCACGAGCACCACGACGACCGCACCCACGGCGAGCTCGGCCCGGTGCGGCACCCGGTGCACGGGGTGCACGGCCGCGAACCACGCGGGCAGGTCGCCCGTGCGCGCCATCGCCAGGCCGGTCCGGCTCACGCCCGCGAGCAGGGCGAGGAGGGCGCCGGCGCTCGCGGCGACGGCGCCGACGCTCACGACCGGGCCCGCCCACGTCCACGACCCGGCCGCGACGGCGTCGGCGAGGGGCGCCGCGGACGCCGCGAGCGCCTCCGGTCCGAGCACCGCGAGCAGGACCACCGCGACGACCGCGTAGAGCACGACGACGGCCCCGAGCGACACGAGGACGGCGCGCGGGATCGTGCGGCGCGGGTCGCGGACCTCCTCGCCCAGCGTCGCGACCCGCGCGTACCCCGCGAACGCGAAGAACAGCAGGCCCGCGGACTGGAGGACGCCGTACCAGCCGCCGTGCGCGCCGTCGGGGTCGAGCACCGCCGACCAGCGCGGCGCGGTGCCCGCGAGGCTCGCGACGACGGCCGTCGCGATCGCGAGGAGCGCCACCGCGACGATCGCCCGGGCGAGGCGCGCCGTCCGCGTCACGCCCCGGTAGCCCACGGCCGTGAGCAGCACGACGGCCGCGGCGGCGACGGGGCGCTCCCACCCGGGCGGGGCCGCGTACGCGGCGAGTACGAGCGCCATCGCCGCGCAGCTCGCCGTCTTGCCGACGACGAACCCCCACCCGGCGACGTACCCCCACCAGGGGCCGAGGTGCTCGCGCCCGTACACGTACGTGCCGCCTGACGTGGGGTGCTGCGCGGCGAGCTGGGCGGACGACGTCGCGTTCGCGTACGCGACGACCGCCGCCAGCGCCAGCCCGACGAGCAGCCCCGTCCCCGCCGCGGCGGCCGCGGGGGCGAACGCGGAGAACACGCCCGCGCCGACCATGGACGCGAGCCCGACGACGACGGCGTCCGTCGTGCCGAGGCGGCGCGCGAGCGAGGGCTGGCCCGGTGCGGTGGTCACCCGGACAGCGTGCCAGGGCAAGGTGTCCGGAAGGTGTCGGCGCCCGCCCCGGGGAGTGGTCGGGGCGGCGTCGGCGAGCGGGTACAGTTCCCGCCGGTGTCCCGTTCCCGGTCGTCGTCGACCGGACCCGTCGCACGGGGAGACGGGCTGTCCGCTACGGCGAGGACGGCGGTGCAGGGGTGGTCGCAGGACGGGCGCGGCGCGCAGGACGGACGCTGCGTGCCGGGTCGGGGGTCGCGCTCGTGTGCGCCGTCCTCCTCGGTGCTCCCACGGTCGCGAGCGCGGACACGGGCGACGGGCTGTCGGAGACCTCGCGCACGCGGTACGAGGTCGACGGGTCGGGCCCGGTCCGCGTGACGGTCACGACGACGATCCGCAACGAGCAGCCCGCCAGCGGGAGGTACGTCTACTACTGGGACGCGTACGGGATCCCCGTCCCGGCGGGCGCGACCGACGTCTCGGCCACGAGCGGCGGGGCCACGCTCCCGGTCACCCTCGAACCCACCGAGGACCCGTCGACCCGCATCGCCGGGGTGTCGTTCTCCCCGCTGAACTACGGGCGCGAGCGGACCGTCGAGTGGGCCTACACGATCCCGGGCGAGCCGATCCGCTCGGAGGGGTACACGCGCGTCGGGCCCGGCTACGCGACGTTCGCCGTGAACGCGGCGGGCGACCCGGGCCAGGTCACCGTCGAGATCGCCACGCCCACGTCGATGGACTTCGACAGCACGTGGGACGGCTTCACGCCGGTCCTCGAGGGGGAGACCCGCACCCACCGCGCGACCGAGAGCACGGACGACTACGGCACCTGGGCCTTCGTCTCGCTGCGCGACCCGGCCCAGGCCGACGAGACGAGCGTCGACGTCGGCGGCAACGAGCTCGTGCTGGAGAGCTTCCCGGGCGACGCCGAGTGGAGCGGCTTCGTCGAGGCGCAGGTGGTGGCCGGCATGCCCGTCCTGGAGCGCGCGGTGGGCATGCCGTGGCCGGGCAGCCTGGAGCGCATCCGTGAGGACGTGTCGCCCGGGGTGCTCGGGTACGCGTGGTTCGACTCGGCCTCCTGGGAGATCGTCATCCCCGAGGACCTGGACGCCGGGCTCCTGTTCCACGAGCTCTCGCACGCGTGGCTGGCCGGGGACCGGTTCGCGGACCGGTGGGTGTACGAGGGTCTGGCCGAGGTCGTCGGGCAGCGCGTCGCCGCCGAGACCGGCGGCCCGGCGGAGCCGCGGCCCGCGCCCGCGCGCGACGCGGCGGACGCCCTGCCGCTCGCCGCGTGGCAGGAGGTCGACCTGGACGACGGCGCGGGCGCCGCCGAGGAGTACGCCTACGCCGCGGCGTGGACCGCGATGTCGGAGCTCGTCGGGGGGCTCGACGACGACGCCCTCGGCGCGCTCGTCGCGGCGGCCCACGCGGGCGAGAGCGCCTACGACGAGCCCGGCACGCTCGACCACCCGGGCGTCACCGACGGCCGTCGTCTCCTCGACCTCGTCGAGGTGCGCGGCGGCGTGACGGGCGCCGAGGCGACGTACCGGACGTGGGTCGCCGACGCCGACGAGACCGCCCTGCTCGACGCGCGGGCCTCGGCCCGCGAGGCGTACGCCGCCCTCGACGCGGCGGACGGCGCCTGGTTGCCGCCCGCCGGCCTGCGCGCCGCGATGACCGACTGGGCGTTCGACGACGCCGAGGCGGCCCGCGGCGCGATCGGTGCCGACGCGGCGGAGGCCGCCGGCCAGGTGCAGCAGGCCGCCCGCGCCGCGGGCCTGCCCGACCCGGCCGCCGTGCGCGCCCAGTACGAGGACGCCGGGTCCGCCGAGGAGTACGTGGCGCTCGCGACCACGCTGCCCCGCGCGGTCGAGGTCGTCGGGTCCGTCGGCGACGCCGTCGTCGCCGCCTCGGGCGGTGGCCCGCTCGCGGACCTCGGGCGGCTGCTCCTGGACGTCGACGGCTCCGTCGCGGACGCCCGCGCCGCGCTCGACGACGGTCGGCTGGACGACGCCGCGACCGCGGCCGGCGACGCGTCGTCCCGCGCAGCCGCCGCGCCCTGGCTCGGGACCGGCGGCGTCCTCCTTGTCGTCGTGGCGCTCGCCGGCGCGGTCGTGCTGCTCGTCCGCCGTCGCGCACGGCGTCGCTCGCAGCCCGTGGGCGAGCCCGCCGTCGACGGCGACGAGCCCGACGAGGCGACGCCCGCTGACGGCGAGCGGCCTGTTGACGGCGAGCGGCCTGCTGACGGCGAGCGGCCTGCTGGCGGCGAGCCGACGCCGGACGAGGAGCCGGTGAGGGCGTAGCCCTTGGCAGGGGCCGCGTCAGGCGGCGGACGTGCTGACGAGCTCCTCGCCCTTGACGAGCCGCCCGTCCTTCACGATCGCGACGAACGCCTCGTCGGGACGCCCCACGAGCGACAGGTCGGCGACGGGGTCGCCGTCGACCAGCACGAGGTCGGCGATCGCGCCCTCCGCGACGACGCCGAGGCGGCCCGGGTACGGGTTGCGCGCGCCGGACATCGCGAGCAGCTCGGCGTTGCGGATCGTCGCGAGCTGGAGCACCTCGGCCGGCGAGTACCACCGGGTGAGCTTGGCGAGCATCGCGCCCTGGCGGCGCGCGAGCGCGGGCTCGAACAGCACGTCGGTGCCGAACGCGACGTCCACCCCGTGCTCGATCGCGAGCGCGTACGCCGTGTCCGTGCCCGCGACCATCTGCTCGAGCTTCTTGCGACTCGGCCCGGAGAGGGGCGGCGCGTCGTCGTCGTCGAGGAACGGCTGGAGGCACAGGCGGACGCCGCGCTCGGCGAGGAGCGCGATCGTCGGCTCGTCGAGGAGCTGTCCGTGCTCGATGCAGCGCACGCCCGCCTCGACCGCGGTGCGGACGGCGTGCGGCGTGTACGCGTGCACGGTCACGTACGTGCCGTGGTTCTCGGCGGCCTCGACCGCCGCCCGGAGCTCGGCGAACGTGTACTGCGAGACGTCGAGCGGGTCGTAGCTCGACGCGACGCCGCCGCCGGCCATGAGCTTGAGCTGCGACGCCCCGTGCATGAGCTGCTCGCGCGCGGCGCGCAGCACCTCCGCCGGGCCGTCCGCGATCGCGGCCGCGCCGATGATCTCGCCGCGGCTCAGGTGCCCGACGACGCCGCGCGGGGTCTCGTACGGGAGGCGGAAGTCGCCGTGCCCGCCGGTCTGGGAGATGAACGCGCCCGACGGGTAGATCCGCGGCCCGGGCACCACGCCCTCGTCGATCGCGCGCTTGAGCCCGAACGACGGGCCGCCCAGGTCGCGCACCGTCGTGAAGCCGCGCAGGAGCGTGTCGCGCGCGCTGACGACCGCGGCCGCGAACACGTAGCCGACGTCGGCGGTGAGCGCGACGAGCAGCGGCACGGTCGCGAAGGACGCGTGCCAGTGCGCGTCGATCAGCCCGGGGATCAGCGTGCGGCCGGTGCCGTCGATCGTCGGCGTGCCGGGCGGGACGTCGTCCTCGGTGCCGGCGGGCACCACGCGGGCGACGAGGCCGTCGCGCACCGTGACGTCCTGCGGCGGCGTGACGACACCCGCCTCGCTGTCGAACACCGCGACCCCGCGGACGACGAGCGTGCTCGTGCTGGTCATGGGACTCCTCGGGACGGTGCGGGCGGGCCATCGCGAGCGTAGCCGCGGGGCCCCAGAGCGGCGAGAGGTGAGAAGTGGCCCCCCGGGACACGCTCCGAGGGGCCACGTCTCACGTCTCGTCCGAGGACGGTGCGGTCACGGCATGCCGGCCAGGTGGGCGTCCACCGAGGTCGCGAACGCGTACCCGTTGCTCGCGTCCCAGTTGATCGACCACGTCATCGCCCCGCGGATGTCGGGCCACCGGGCCGGGGGCACGAAGCTCCCGCAGCGCGTGCCCGCGGCGAGGCAGCTCAGCGCGTCGTTCACGACCGACGGGTTCACGTACCCGCCGCCCGCCGCCTGGGTGGTGGCCGGCAGGCCGAGCGCGACCTGGTCCGGCCGCAGCGCGCTCTGGAGCTGGATGCACGACAGCGCGGTGAGGAAGTTCACCGTGCCCTGCCCGTACGCCTGCATCTGGTCGCAGCCGAGCATGGTGCCCGAGTTGTAGTACTGCGTGTGGACGATCGTGAGGATGTCCTTGATGTCGAGCGCGAGCCGGAAGTAAGAGCTGCCCGTCGACTGCATGTCGATGGTCTGCGGCGCCATCGTGATGATGAGGTCCGGCCCGACGGCCGCCCGGACCTGGCGCAGCGCCTGCCCCATGTACGTCGGGTTGACCCCGTTCTCGAGGTCGATGTCGACGCCGTCGAACCCGTACGTGTCGATGAGCCCGATCACGCTGGTCGCGAAGGCCGACGCCGCGGCCGCGCTGCCGACCGACACCGTGCCCTTCTCGCCGCCCACGGACAGGATCACGTGCTGGCCGCGCGCGTGGAGCGTCGCGACGTCGGCCTTGAGCTGGTCGTTCGTGTAGCCGCCGAGCGCGGCGGACAGGCCGGGGTCGACGCCGAACGTGACGGCGCCGGGCGTGCTCGGGACGGCGTCCGCGAACGCGACCGCGACGAGGTCGTAGGACGTCGGGACGGCCGACAGCCGCAGCGGCGTGGCCCCGTTGACGAAGTTCTGCCAGTACCCCGTGAGGAGGTGCTTCGGCAGGGCCGCGGTCTGGCAGCCGCTCGTCGAGCCCGTCACGGTGGCGGCCGGGGACTCGCCCGTCGCGTTGTAGGCGCGCACGGTGTAGGTGTGGCTCGAGCAGGCCGCGAGCCCGGTCAGCGTCGCGCTGGTCCCGGTGACGGTCGTCCGCAGGGTCGTGCCCTCGTAGACGCGGTACCCCGTGACGGTCCCGGTCGAGGCCGTCCAGGCCAGACCGAGCGAGGTGTCGGCGGTCGTCGCCACGCGCAGGGCGGTGGGCGCGCTGGGGACACCGGTCCCGCACCCGGCCGTCGTGACGGTGACGCTCCCGGAGCGGGGCGACTCGCCCGCGGTGTTGTAGGCCGCGACCGAGTACGTGTGCGGGGTGCACGCCGCGAGCCCGGAGACGGTGGCCGAGGTGCCCGTGGACGTCGCGACGACCGTGCTGCCCTCGTAGACGCGGTAGCCCGTCACCGTGCCCGAGGACGCGCCCCACGAGAGGGCGGCCGACGTCGAGGTGACCGTCCCGGCGACGGGCGTGCCCGGCGTGCCCGGCACGACGGGCGGCGGGCCGCCCGCGCCCTGGAGCGAGACGTCGTCCGCCTGGTAGGCGCCGGTGCCGTACCAGCCGTGGAGGTAGACCTGCGTGGTGCTGCTCGCGGCGGTGAACGTGACCGTGAGGCGGGTCCAGTCGGTCGCGCTCGGGGTCCAGGTCGAGGTGCCGCCGTCGACCCCCAGGTAGACGTAGCTGCCGCGCACCCAGGCGGAGAGGGTGTACTGCGTGCCGGCGACGGTCGGGACGGACTGCGAGCAGCGCGCGTTGTCGAGGCCCGCGGGGGTCCCTTGCAGCGCCTTGGTCCCCGTCCGCACGGGGGTGGAGACGACGGCTCCGGACGTTCCCGAGCAGGTCCAGGGGCTGAGCGTGCCCGACTCGAAGCCCCCGTTGGCGAGCACCTCCTCGGCGGAGGCGGGGGCGGCGGTCAGGGCGAGGCTGGAGACGAGGGCCACGGCCAGTGCCGCGGCGGCGGTGCGAAGTCTGTTCATGTCTGCTCCGTTGCAGGTCGAATCAAACTCTCAGGGAACTTAACGATGCACTCCTTATGAACCCGCACCGGGAGGAGTTCGTCAAGTGCTGCTCGCGGCGGGCGCCGAGACCTGGGGGACAATGGGTGGCAGCACTGCCTGCCAAGACGAGGAGTACTCCGTGCCCCAGGGAACTGTCCGATGGTTCGACGCCGACCGAGGGTTCGGCTTCATCGACCTCGGGAACGAGGCGGAGGACCTGTTCGTCCACGCGTCCGAGATCGTCGGCGACGACGGGCCCAAGCAGCTCCGGGAGGGGCAGGTCGTCGAGTTCGAGGTGGGCGAGGGCGACCGCGGGCCGCAGGCGCGCCACGTCCGCGTCACGGGCGACCGGGCTGCCGACGCGCCCCTGGGCGTGCTCGGCACCGTCGCCTGGTACGAGCCGACCAAGGGCTACGGCTTCGTCACGCCGGACGGTGACAGCGCCCAGATCTTCCTGCACAGCTCGGCCATCGTCGGGGGTGGCGTGGTCTCCGAGGGCCAGCGGGTCGCGTTCCTCGTCGTCGAGGGGGAGAAGGGTCCGCAGGCGGACCACCTGCTGCCGCTCGGGGCGCAGGCCGCGCAGCCCGCGACCGACGGCGCGGACGGCACCGTCTCCTGGTACGACGACGTCAAGGGCTTCGGTTTCGTCGTCCCCGACGGTGGCGGCGACGACGTCTTCGTGCACGTCAGCGCCCTGGGCCGGGGGCTGACCGAGCTCGCCGAGGGCGCGCGCGTGACGTACGACGTCGTCGCGGGCGACAAGGGGCCGAATGCCCGCAACGTGCAGCTCGTGCGCGGCTCCCGCGGCGCGCGCCCGTCCGCGGACCGTGGCCGCCCCGACCGCTCGGACCGCTCCGGCCGTCCGGGAGGGTCCGGCAGGCCGGTGCGTGGGGGTGAGGGCACCGTCGCGCGCTACGACGCGGACCGTGGCTTCGGGTTCATCACGCCCGACGCCGGGGGCGAGGACCTGTTCGTGCACGTGTCGGTCGTGCGCGACGACGAGGTCCTGGAGGAGGGCGACCGGGTCCGGTTCGCGGTGCGCCAGAGCGACCGGGGCCCGCAGGCGGACCGCGTCGAGCTGCTGTGAGCGAGGGCGGGGTCGGCGCCCGGCGCACCGACCCCGCCCGCACGGCAACGGGCGCCGGGGACGCTCAGCGCCCCTCGGCGACCTCGTGACGAGTGTCGTCCGACCGTCGTCGGCGAATTGACCTGGAGGACCGCGGGCGCCGTCCCTAGGGTCGTCGGATGAACGCCCAGGAGATCCGTTCGGCCTACCTCGAGTTCTTCGCCTCACGGGGTCACGCCGTGATCGAGCGAGCGCCCCTGGTGCTCCGCGAGGATCCGACGACGCTGTTCACGGGTGCCGGGATGCAGCCGCTGATGCCCTACCTGCTGGGTGCCCGGGAGCACGACGCCGGGCCCCTCCTGGTCGACTCGCAGCCGTGCGTCCGGGCGCAGGACATCGACGAGGTCGGGGACCGCCGGCACACGACGTTCTTCGAGATGCTGGGCAACTGGAGCCTGGGGTCCGCCGACGTGGAGCAGCAGGTCCGCTGGTTCGCCGAGTTCCTCGCGCACGTCGGCGTCGACCTCGAGCGCCTGTACGTCACGTGCTTCCGCGGGTCGCCCGAGCACGGGATCCCTCGTGACGACGAGGCCGCACGGGCCTGGGTCACGGTGTTCGCGGAGCACGGGATCGCGGCACGGCTCGTGGACGTGGGGTCCCGTGCCGACGGCGACCGTGACGGGATGCGCGGCGGCCGGGTCTTCCTCTACGACGCCGAGGAGAACTGGTGGAGCCGGGGAGGCGGCCTGGACGGCACGCCGGTCGGCGACCCCTGCGGGCCGGACTCGGAGGTCTTCTACGACCTCGGCCCCGAGCACCACGACCCGTCGGCCGGTGAGCCCCATCCCGCGAGCGACGGGGGCCGGTTCGTCGAGATCGGCAACCAGGTGTTCATGCGCTACCGCCGGACCACCGAGGGCTTCGCCCCCCTCGACGAGCCGAGCATCGACTTCGGGGGCGGGCTCGAGCGCATCGCCGCGGCCGCCATGGCGAGCCCCGACGTGTTCGACGTGAGCCTCCTGCGTCCGCTGGTGGACCGGCTCGAGGCGCTCAGCGGCCGCGCGTACGAGGACGACCCGCGCCCGTTCCGCGTGATCGCCGACCACGTCCGGGCCGCGACGTTCCTCGCCGCGGACGGGGTGCGCCCGGGCAACAAGACGCACGGGTACGTCCTGCGGCGGCTCGTCCGCCGGGCGGTGGTGCACGCCCTCCGCCTCGGCCTGGACGAGCGGTTCGCCGACGACCTCGTCGCCGTCGTGGCCGAGACGTACGGCGACGCCTACCCGGGCCTGGTCGCGCAGCGCGAGGAGCTGAGCACGGTCCTGCGCGACGAGGAGTCGCGCTTCCGTCGCACGGTGCACCGCGGGCTCCGGGAGCTCGAGAAGCTCGCGGGCGCGACGGTCACCGGGGACGACCTGTTCGTGCTGGCGGACACCTGGGGCTTCCCCGTCGAGCTGTCGGTCGACGAGGTCCGCCGCCGCGACATGGCGCTCGCCCCGGACTGGCGGGAGGGCTACACGCTGCAGCGGGAGCGCCAGCGGGCACGCTCGCGGGCGGCCCTCACGAGCGGGGAATAGTTCGCCCTGAGTGAAGGTTGAGCCTGACAGACTCAAGTTCTGGCGAGCGGGCTTGCGCGCGAGCGCACCCCGTGCCTACCTTGAGTGAAGCAGACTCAACCCGGTGTGCCCCGGCGCGCGTGCGCCGTCGGGCACCCCATCCACAACGGAGGCAGCACACATGGCACGAGCAGTCGGGATCGACCTCGGCACCACCAACTCGGTGGTCGCCGTCCTCGAGGGCGGAGAGCCCACCGTCATCGCGAACGCCGAGGGGTCGCGCACGACGCCGTCGGTGGTCGCCTTCTCCAAGACCGGCGAGGTCCTCGTCGGCGAGGTCGCCAAGCGTCAGGCGGTCACGAACGTCGACCGCACCATCAGCTCGGTGAAGCGCCACATGGGCACCGACTGGTCGGTGGAGATCGACGACAAGAACTACACCGCGCAGGAGATCTCCGCGCGCATCCTGGGCAAGCTGAAGCGCGACGCCGAGGAGTACCTGGGCGAGCCCGTCACCGACGCGGTCGTCACCGTCCCGGCGTACTTCAACGACGCCGAGCGTCAGGCGACCAAGGACGCCGGGCAGATCGCGGGCCTCAACGTGACCCGCATCGTCAACGAGCCCACCGCGGCCGCCCTCGCGTACGGCCTGGAGAAGGGCAAGGAGGACGAGCTCATCCTCGTCTTCGACCTGGGTGGCGGCACGTTCGACGTCTCGCTCCTCGAGGTCGGCAAGGACGAGGACGACTTCTCCACGATCCAGGTCCGCGCGACCTCGGGCGACAACCGCCTCGGTGGCGACGACTGGGACCAGCGCATCGTCGAGCACCTCATCAAGCAGGTGAAGAACAGCTCGGGCGTCGACCTGTCGAAGGACAAGATCGCGCTCCAGCGTCTGCGCGAGGCCGCCGAGCAGGCGAAGAAGGAGCTCTCGTCCGCGACGAGCACCACCATCTCGATGCAGTACCTCTCGATGAGCGAGAACGGCCCCATCCACCTGGACGAGAAGCTCACGCGCGCCCAGTTCCAGCAGATGACGCAGGACCTCCTCGACCGGACGAAGGCCCCGTTCCACAAGGTCATCTCCGACGCGGGCGTCTCCGTCTCCGACATCGACCACGTCGTGCTCGTGGGTGGCTCCACCCGCATGCCGGCCGTGACCGACGTCGTCAAGGAGCTCACGGGCGGCAAGGAGCCGAACAAGGGCGTCAACCCGGACGAGGTCGTCGCCGTCGGCGCGGCCCTGCAGGCCGGCGTCATCTCCGGTGACCGCAAGGACGTCCTGCTCATCGACGTCACCCCGCTGTCCCTCGGCATCGAGACCAAGGGCGGCGTGATGACCAAGCTCATCGAGCGCAACACGGCCATCCCGACCAAGCGCAGCGAGATCTTCTCGACGGCCGAGGACAACCAGCCGTCGGTGCTCATCCAGGTGTTCCAGGGCGAGCGCGAGTTCGCGCGCGACAACAAGCCGCTCGGCACGTTCGAGCTCACCGGCATCGCGCCGGCCCCGCGCGGCGTGCCGCAGATCGAGGTCACCTTCGACATCGACGCGAACGGCATCGTCCACGTCGGCGCCAAGGACCGCGGCACCGGCAAGGAGCAGAAGATGACGATCACGGGCGGCTCGGCGCTGCCCAAGGACGACATCGACCGCATGGTCAAGGAGGCCGAGGAGCACGCGGCCGAGGACAAGAAGCGTCGCGAGGAGGCGGAGACCCGCAACCAGGCCGAGGCGTTCGTGTACTCGACCGAGAAGCTCGTCTCCGAGAACAAGGAGAAGCTCCCGGCCGACGTCGTCACCGAGGTCGAGGCCGACATCGCGTCGGTGAAGTCCGCGCTCGAGGGCGAGGACGCCGACGCCGTGAAGACCGCGCACGAGAAGCTCGTCGCGTCCTCGCAGAAGATCGGCCAGGCGCTCTACGCCTCGGCCGAGCAGGAGCAGGCCGCCGGCAACCCCGGCGCCGCGCAGGACGACGCCACCGCGGCCGCGGGTGCGACGTCGGCTCCGGACGAGGACGTCGTCGACGCCGAGATCGTGGACGACGAGGACGACAAGAAGTGACGTCCCCCGAGGACCGGGGCCCCGAGGAGCAGGCCGGGCGCGAGCCCGGCCAGGGCCCCGAGGACAAGCCGTTCCAGTTCACCGACAAGCGCAAGGTCGACCCGGAGACCGGCCGCCCGCGCGAGGGCGCGGGCGCCGGCTCCGCCGGTGGCTCGGCCGGGGACGACGCGGAGACGGACCCGCTCGCGGGCCTCGACTTCGAGCCGTCCGACGAGGCCGAGGTCGACGCGGCCGTCCTGGCCGCCAAGGCCGAGGCCGCGGAGCACCTCGACGCGCTCCAGCGCGAGCGGGCGAGCTTCACGAACTACCGCAACCGCTCGCTGCGCGACCAGGAGGCCGCGCGGGCGAAGGGCGTGGAGGACGTGCTCGCCGGGCTCCTGCCGGTGCTCGACGACATCGACCGCGCACGCCAGCACGGCGAGCTCACGGGCCCGTTCGCCGCGATCGCGGAGAAGCTCGACGCGAGCCTGGGCAAGTTCGGCATCGAGCGCTACGGGAAGGTGGGGGAGGAGTTCGACCCCACCGTCCACGAGGCGCTCATGCACCAGGTCGACCCCGAGGCGACCGTGGCCACGGTGAACCTCGTCATCGAGCCGGGCTACCGGATCGGGGACCGCGTCGTGCGCGCCGCGCGCGTCTCGGTCGTCGGCCCCGAGTAGGCCGGGTCCTCCGCCCGTGCCCGACGGCGCGGCGCACCTCCCGCGCGGAGGTGCGCCCCGCCGTCGGGCACGCGAGGATCACCACGACGAGCGCATCGACGGGCACGTCGACGAGCACAGCACCACCAGCAGCACACCGACACCCGAGACACGAAGGACCAGGACCACGACCACCGACTGGAGGGAGGCGCCGTGACCGGACAGGACTGGATGGAGAAGGACTTCTACGCCGCGCTCGGCGTCCCCAAGGACGCCGACGACGCCACGATCAAGAAGGCCTATCGCAAGCTCGCGCGCAAGTACCACCCGGACCAGAACCAGGGTGACGAGGGCGCGGAGGCGAAGTTCAAGGAGATCGGCGAGGCGTACGCCGTGCTGTCGGACGCCAAGGAGCGCGAGCAGTACGACGCGATCCGGGCGATGGCCGGCGGCGGTGCCCGCTTCTCCGCGGGGCCCGGCGGCGCCGGGGGCGCAGGCTTCGAGGACGTGTTCGGCGGCATGTTCGGCGGCGGCGGCCCGGGCGGGACCCGGGTCCGCTACTCGACCGGCGGCCAGAGCGCGGGCGGCTTCGAGGACATCCTCGGCTCGATGTTCGGCGGCGCGGGCGCGCAGCAGTTCGGCGGCGGTCCCCGCCCGCGGGCCGGGTCGGACGTCGCCGCGGCCACGACCCTCCCGTTCCGCCAGGCGGTCGAGGGGTCGACCGTGACCTTCACCGTCGACGGCCGCAACGTCACCACCCGCATCCCGCCGGGCGTGCGCGACGGCCAGAAGATCCGCCTGCGCGGCAAGGGCCGCCCCGGCATGGCGGGCGGTCCGGACGGCGACCTCGTCGTCACCGTGCACGTCACCCCGCACCCGGTGTTCTCGCTCGACGGCAACAACCTGCGCGCGACCGTCCCCGTGACGTTCGCCGAGGCGGCGCTCGGGGCGACGATCGCCGTGCCCACGCTCGACGGTGCGTCGGTCAAGGTCAAGGTCCCGGCCGGGACGCCCTCGGGGCGCACGCTGCGCGTCAAGGGCCGCGGAGTGAAGACCGCGAAGGCCACCGGCGACCTGCTCGTCACCGTCCAGGTCGCGGTGCCGCAGAAGCTGTCGAAGGCCGCGCGCGAGGCGGTCGAGACGTTCGCCGCCGAGACGGACGGCCAGGACGTGCGCGCCGACCTGGTCCGCCAGGCCGCGGAGTAAGGGGGCCGTGATGGCCCACCGGAAGACTCCTGACCTCTCGGTCGGCGAGGACGCACGTGGCGTCGGGCGGGGTCCGGCGAGCGACGTCGACCAGGACGCTCCCGTCCTCGTCATCTCCCAGGCCGCGACGCTGGCGGGGATGCACCCGCAGACGCTGCGCCAGTACGACCGTCTCGGCCTCGTGGTGCCGCGCCGCACCGCGGGCCGGGGGCGGCGGTACTCGCTGCGCGACGTCGCGAAGCTGCTCGAGGTGCAGCGGCTGAGTCACGACGAGGGCATCAACCTCGCGGGCATCCAGCGCATCCTCGCGCTCGAGTCGCAGGTCGAGCGCCTGGAGCGCCGCATCGAGGCGCTCTCCGCGCGCGTCGAGCCCGGTGGCCGGGTGTTCGCGGCCGCGGCGAGCGGCGACGTCGTCGTGGTTCCGCGCGGGCGCAGCGTGCGCCGCGGGGTCGAGGAGGCGCTGCGCGAGTCCCTCGTCGAGCACGGCGAGGCGCGCGCGCTCGTCATCTGGCGACCCCGGCCCGACGACGCGGGGTCCTGACCCCCGGTCCGCCGGGGGCTCAGCTCCGGTGGGCCTCGCGCGCGACGAGCGCCGCGGCGGCCGGGACGAGCGCGACCTCCGAGGGGTCGAGGCCGGGGTCCGCGGCGCGGGTCCGCGCGGCGGCGTCGAGGTGTCGCACGAGCACCGGGTCGGCGAGGTGGAGGAACGCGTCCAGCAGGACCCGCGCGCCGGGCGCGAGCTCGTCGTCCTCGTCGGCGGCGACCTCCGCGAGCACGACGGCGGTCACGGCGAGGTCGAGGCCGGCGGGCCCGAGCCGGGCGTTCGTCCAGTCGAGGACGGCCGGGCCGTCGGCGGTGAGCACGACGTTGGCCGGGTGCAGGTCGAGGTGCACGACGCACGCCGTCCCGGCGGCCGGGTCGTCGAGGGCCGCGAAGGACGGCGCGGTGAGCGCCGCGTACGCCTGCTCGTCCGGCGCCGGCGGCGGGACCGCGTGCAGCGCGTCGTGCAGGGCGACGAGGATCCGGGCCGACGCGGCGAGCGACGTCCGGCCGCCGAGGATCGACTGGAGGAGCGTCGGGCCCCGCAGGAGCTCCATGGTGAGGTCGCCGTCCGTCGCGGCGTCGACGCGCGGGGCGGGGAAGCCAGCGGCGCGCACGTGCCGCATGACCTCGGCCGTGCCGACGGTGTCGGCCCCGGAGCGTGAGCGTCGGAGGACGCGGTCGGCGCCGACCGCGTACAGGTCGGCGTCGGCGCCCGAGAACAGCGGCGCTCCGAGCGAGGGGGCCATGAGCCGACGCTACGCCTCTCCTGCCCCTCCTGACGAGGGCCGGGCACCGGCCCGCCCACGCATTTCCGCAAGAATGTCGTGCGCTAATTCCGCGCCATTCCTGCATTTCTTAGCAAGGCCTTCCTTGCTATACATCCCGGAATTCCGGGAATACCGTGGAGGTGGAAGCCCGGCCCGCCACGGGTCCTCGGAGAACAGGAGATCGCGATGAGCAGCCTCACGGAGATGCCCCAGGTCGTCGAGTGTTCCATCGACGGGTGCGGCTACAACCACGACCACGGGTGCCACGCCGGCGCGGTGACCATCGCCGGTCACGCGGGCGACGCCGAGTGCGCGACCTTCATCCCGCTGGGGACCAAGGGCGGTCTCGAGAAGGTGCTCGCGCACGTCGGGGCGTGCCAGCGCACCGACTGCGTCCACAACTCCTCGCTCGAGTGCGCGGCCCCGTCGATCCGCGTGGGCGCCGGTGCGTCCGGCGAGGACAAGGCCGACTGCCTCACCTTCACCCCGCGCTGACGCGCGACCCCGACTCCTCGGAGGCGGCCGGTCGGCCGGTCGCCCACGCCCCCGGACGCCCCGGACCGCGCGCTCGCCCGCGTGGACCGGGGCGTCGCCGCGTCGTCGGTGGTCGTCAGCGCTGGAGCGCGTCGAGGAGCTGGACGGCGGCGGTGTGGGTGCGGGGGAGCGGTTCGAGCCAGACACGCGGGGGCCGGCGCAGGATCGCCGTGACGCCCAGCGCGAGTCCCGTGCGCTCGATGTTGTGGCGGAGCACGGTGCGCAGCGTCTCGTCGTCGGCGCCGCGTTCCCCGAGGACGACGAAGAGCCCGTCGCCGAGGGAGGCCATGGGGTGGCCGTCGCCGAAGGTGTGCGTGAGCGCGCGACCCATCGCCGCCGACCGGGCGAAGCGCTGCCACCCGGTCAGGTGGTCGAGCGCGACGTCGACGACGAGCAGGCCGTGCGTCGCGGCGGCGTCGACCCCCGCGCGCTGCGCGACGCCGTACGTCTCCCGGAGCCGTTGGACCAGGTACTGGGACGTCGCGAGACCGGACTCGGGGTCCATCACCTCGGGTGTCACGGGGGTCGCCTCGTAGCCGTCGGACCACCCGACGGCGACCGCGCGGAGCAGGTCGGTCCCGGGTTCGCGGTCGTGCGTCCGGTACAGGCACACCACGTCGTCGATGGCCTCGCCGATCCCGACCCCCGCCTCGGCCCGCACCCGGCCGAGCCGCTCGGCGGCCGGCGTCCCGTCCCGCTCCTCGCACAGCGCCTCGACGAGGGCGTCGACGGCAGGGTGGTACCAGTCGCCCGGTCGCAGCCAGATGCGCTCGGCGCTCGCCCGACGCCAGCGCTCGCGCACGGTGTCGGGAGCGGGCACGGTGTACCCGTGGAGGTGGTCCATGTAGATGAGACGGGCGAGCGGCCGATCCATGACGCGGGGTCGGCGAAGAAGTTTCCGGGACGGCGGGTCCGGGGTGAAATCGGGCGAACAGGGAGGACTCCGACCGTTACCGTTCCGTCGTCGGAAGCCCTCTGCCCCGAAGTTGGACGGGCGTCTACTATGGCCACCGTACGCCTCGGTCTGGGGCGGTCTCCGGGGCGGGTGAGATGACGCAGGCGCAGGAACGGGTGTGGAGCGAGGCGTTCAGCGACGCCGAGCTCATCACGGCCGTGCGCGGGGGCGACACCAGCGCCTACGGCGCGCTGTACGAGCGCCACGCCGCCGCGGCCCGCACGGTCGCGCGCCAGTACGTCCGGTCCACGGCCGACGCCGACGACGTCGTCTCCGACGCGTTCGCCCGCACGCTGTCGGTGCTGCAGGGCGGGGGCGGTCCCGACGTCACCTTCCGCGCCTACCTCTTCACCGTCGTCCGACGCCTCTCCTACGATCTCGTCAACGGAGCGCGCCGCACCCAGCCGACGGACGACGAGCGCACGTTCGAGACGGCGTTCGGCCCCATGGCGTCCACCGAGGACCCGACCCTCGAGGGGTTCGAGCGCTCGACGGTCACGCGCGCCTACCAGGACCTCCCCGAGCGGTGGCGCGCCGTCCTCTGGTACACGGAGGTCGAGAACCTCTCCCCGGCCGAGATCGCGCCGATCCTCGGCCTCACCGCGAACGGCGTCTCCGCGCTCGCCTACCGGGCTCGGGAGGGCCTGCGGCAGGCGTACCTCCAGCAGCACCTGACGTCTGTGCCCGCCGAGGAGTGCCGCACGGTCAACGCGCTCCTCGGGTCGTACGTGCGCGGCGGGCTCGCCAAGCGCGAGACGGCGCGCGTGGAGTCGCACCTCGAGAGCTGCGGCGAGTGCCGCGCGCTCGTGCTCGAGCTGGGCGACGTGTCGCACGGCATGCGCGCCGTCATCGCCCCGCTGGTCCTCGGCGTCGGCGCGCTCGGCCTCGTCGGGACGGCCCTCCCGACGTTCGGCGGCGCGGCCGTCGCCGGCGGTGTGGGTGCCGCCCTGCAGGGGTCGTCCAGCGGGGGCGCGGGATCCGCGGGCGGGTCCGGGGCGGCCGGCGGGTCGGGCGGAGCCGGGGCGGGTGCCGGGGGCGCTGGCGCGGCCGGGACGAGCACGGCCGGGACCGGTGCCGCCGGCGGCGCGGGTGCTGCCGCGAGCGCGGCCGGTGGTTCCGGTGGCGCGGTCGGGGCGGGCGCGGCGTCGGTCGGCGGAGCCGCGGCGGCCGCCGGCGGTGCTGCAGCCGGTAGCGGCGCGCTCGCCGCCGCTGGCGCCGGCGGTCTCGTCGCCCTCGTCACGTCGGCACCGCTCGCGGCGGCCGCCGTCACGGTCGGGGTGCTCGCGGTCGCCGGGCTCGGGGTCGCTGGTGCCCTCGGCGTGTTCTCGCCGGA
This sequence comes from Cellulosimicrobium cellulans, assembly GCF_016907755.1. Lineage (NCBI taxonomy): Bacteria > Bacillati > Actinomycetota > Actinomycetes > Micrococcales > Promicromonosporaceae > Cellulosimicrobium > Cellulosimicrobium cellulans. The sequence goes on along the minus strand of NZ_JAFBCN010000001.1, from coordinate 4,531,715 downwards.
CCCGGTACCCACCCCGACCTCGCAGTCCTCGCCGTCCCCGTCCGCGTCCCCGACCACGGGGACCACGACGACGCCGGACCCGGCCACCGACCCGACGTCGCCCACGAACGTCCCGCCGGCCCCGACCGACGAGACCGCCGCCGGGACGGGCGACACGACCGGGACCGGCGGCGGGTCGCCCACGGACGGCACCACCCCGGTCGGGTCGACGCCGGGCACGACCACGTCGGGCGGGTCCACCGACCCCGGCACCGGTACGCCCGCGCCGACCGACCCCGGGACAGGGACGCCTGGACCGACCGACCCGGGCACGCCGGAGCCCGCCCCCGCGGACCTGGGCCTCACGCTCGGAGCCGACGTCGTCCTCGTCGCGCGGCAGCCCGCCGACGTCCGGATGACGGTCTCCAACTCCGGCGGGCGCGCGGCGCAGAACGTCGCCGTCGAGGTCGACCTGCCGCCGGGCGTGGAGACCGTGACCTCGACGGTGGTCTCGCGCGGAGCGTCGGTCGCTCCCGTGCTCCGGACGGCGGCCCTGCCCTGCGGGCCGACGGCGGGTGGCGGCACGCTCACGTGCGCCATCGGGGTGCTCGCGCCCGGCGAGGTCCGGGACCTCGTCGTCACGGTCACGGCCCGGGGCGGCGGCTCCTACGAGTTCCCCGCGCGCGTGACGGCGGATGGGCTCCCGACGGTCAGGACCAGCCTGAAGCCGCCGCCGCTCGACTACGTCGGTGCGGAGGTCCGGCTGGACGAGGAACGCGTCACGGTGCCCGCGAACCCGGGGGTCTCGCCGCTCACGCTGACGGCGACCAACACGGGCGACCGCGCCGCCCGCGGCGTGAGCTTCACGGTCCCGCGGCTGCCGGAGGGCCTGTCCGTCCGCCCGACGAGCGACGCGTGGACGTGCACCACGCAGGACTGGGCCCGCTCGCTCACGTGCGAGCGCGACGTCGTCCTGCCGGAACCGACGCGTGGTGCGGGAGCGGGCACCGAGGTGAGCCTCGACGTCGAGCTCCGGGCCGACGGCAGCTACGTGCCGTCCGCCCGCCAGGAGCCGGACGGGTCGATCCGCGTGGAGCCCGCCGCGTTCCCGGTGCAGGTCAGCGCCGGCGGCGCGGGCGGGGCTGTGACCGCGGAACGGACGATGACCGCTGAGGTGCCCCTCGCGTGGCTCGGTGCCGAGGACGTGCGCGTCCGCGCGGAGAACGTCGCCGGGGAGGTGCGGTACGTCGCGGAGGTCGTGAACACGACCGGGGCCCCGGTCACGGTCGACGTGGTCGTCCCCGACACGCCCGCCTGGTCGGACGCCGAGGTCCCGGGGCGCACGAGCGTGGACGAGAAGGCCGGACTGACGGTCGACGTGAACGCGCCCTCGGTCCCCGAGAGCATGATCCTCCTCACGCAGGAGCGGCTCCTGGCCGGCGAACCCGTTCCCGCCCGGCCCGCGAGCGACCTCGCACTCACGCTGCCGCCGCAGGCGATCGCGCCCACGGCTCCGGCGCCGTCGGTCGGGCAGTGCGTGTTCGACCCCGCGACGGACACGTCGTCCGCGCCCGTGAGCCTGACCTACGACAACCGGGCGTCGACCCTGCCGGTCGTGTTCTCCGTCGACGGCCGCCCCGACCTGACGGCGACGGTCGCGGGCGGGGCCACGCGGGTCGTCGACCTGCCGCGCGCCGGGACGCAGGCCGCGACCTACACGGTGCGCGCCGACGGCCACGAGCTCGGCAGGCACACGGTGGGCGCCGTCGACTGCTTCCGGTGGTCGGTGACGGGCAGCGCCTCCGCCGGCTGGTCCGCGGAGTCCCGGGCCGTCGTCGTGGAGGGTGCGTTCCACAACGGCCACGCGGCGACCACCGTGCGCGTCGTCATGGACGCGGGCGGCCTCGGGACGACCGAGGCCGTGGACGTCGCCCCGGGCGAGGACGCGACGCTCACGCTCGACACGGGCTCGCGCGACGTCGCGGCAGGCACGGTCGTCTTCCGTGCGACGCGGCTCGGCGGACCCGGAGGGGCGCAGACCGTGACGGCCGCGTACGACGCGGTCCGGCACGCGCCGGCGGTGGGCGCGCCGAGCGTCGGGACGTGCGTGCTCGACCCGAAGACCGAGCTCGCCTCGGCCGCGGTCTCGTTGCGCTACGACAACACGCGGTCGACGGTCCCGGTCGTCTTCTCGGTCGAGGGCCGGCGAGACCTGACGCGCACGGTCGACGGCGGTCGTGCCGTGACCGTCGACGTGCCGGGTGGCGTGGGCCAGGAGACGCTGCGGCTCGCGGTGCTCGCGGACGGTGCTCCGCTCACGAGCCACGACGTCGCGGGCGTCGACTGCTTCGACTGGGATCAGGTCACCGGTGCGGCGACCGCGACGGCGACCTGGGTGGTGCCCTCCGGCGCCGGGGTCGGGACGTCCGTCGTGACCGGCACGTTCCACAACCCGTACGCTGCGACCACGCTGCGCGTGGGGATGTCGACGCCGCACGGCGACGCCGCGCCGGTCGACGTGGCCCCGGGCGCGGACGCGACGTTCACCGTGGACGCGAAGGCGCTGTCCGTCCCGGCCGGGACGGCGACGTTCACGGTCGAGCGCGCGGCGCACACCGGTCCGGGCCCGAAGACGGTCGAGGCCCGGTATGCCGCCGTGACGTACGCCCCGCGCTGGGCGACCTCCGCGACGGTCGACGCCCGCTGGCAGGACGGGTCGGTCAAGCTCGTCGGCACGCTGACCAACGACTCGCCCGAGACCGTCGACGTGGTCATGTCGGCCGCGGGCCACGGGGACTCGGCTCCCGCGCAGCAGGTCGCGCCCGGCGCGACCGTGACGCTCACCGTGGACACGCGCGCGCTCGACGTGAAGCCCGGCTCCGTCACGTTCCGCCAGTCGCGCACCGTGCTCGGCACGCCCTTCGCGGACGCGCGCCTCACCGCGCGGTACCAGGGCGACGGCTACCGGCCCGACTGGTCGGCGACCCCGACCGTGTCCGCGCGGTGCACCGCCGGGACGGGTGGGGTCGTGCTCACCGTCGGGCTGCGCAACGACTCGGCCGAGGCGATGCACGTCGTCGCCCGCACGCCGTTCGGCGACCGCGACCTGGGCGACGTCGCCCCCGGGGCGAGCGCGGGCGCCGACCTCGCGACCGGGGCGCTCGCGGTCAAGGCCGGCAAGGTCGAGCTCGCGCTGTCGCGCACGGTGCTCGGGGTGCCCTTCGCCGAGACGCTCCCGGTCCGCTACGACGCGGTCGACTGCGCCGTCGAGGAGCCGACGGCGAGCCTCGTCCTCGGCGACCCGTACTACGACGCGCAGCGCGGCCACTCGTACCGCGCCGTGTCGGTGCTGCTCGACAACTCCGGCTCGAACGTCCCGGTGACGTTCCGGGTCACGGGGAACGCCAAGGGCGAGTGGACCGTCGGGGCCGGGGAGCGCCGCACCGAGAGCCTGGGCGAGGCCCCCTGGTCCGGGGCGACGTACGTCGTCCACGCGGGCTCGTGGACGGAGCAGCTCAAGGTCGACGACTTCACGGCCGTGGCCGCGTGCGCCCCGGAGTGGGAGGCGGGCGTCTGGTACGACCACGACACCGAGGTCTCCTACCGCGGCTGGAACTACACGGCGCGCAACGGCAGCGTCTTCGTGCGGCCGGACCACGACCCGCTCGGGCTGTTCTGGCAGCGCGGCGCGCGCTGCGGCGAGGGCTGAGGGCCGCGACGTCTCGCTCGCCGGTGACGGCGCGTGGTCGACGAGCGGGCTACGGCAGGACGTCCGCGAGCGCGTCGTCCACGGGCCGGTCGCCGCCGACGAGGTCGAGGACGAGCCCGGCGGACCGCGGCTCGTGGAGCACCGCGGCGAGGACGAGCGCGACGTCGTCGCGCGTCACGTCCGAGCGCTCTCCGACGGCGGCCCCGGGCTTGCGGCGCTTGCCGCGCGGCTTGTCCGTGTCCCCGACGGGCGCGAGCGCGACGAGGCCGACGCCCGGGTCGTCGGTGAGGTGTCCGGGGCGCACGATGGTCCAGGCGAGGTCGGCGCGGGCGCGCAGGTCGTCCTCGGCTGCGGCCTTGGCGCGCAGGTAGGCCCAGAACACGTCGTCGACGTCGTCGGGCCGTTCGTCGGCGCGCGCCGCCTCGACGCCGCGGGACGAGACGAGGACGTAGCGCCCGACGCCCGCGCGCTCGGCGGCGTCGGCGAGCAGCGCCGCGCCCGCCCGGTCGACCGTGTCCTTGCGCGGTGCCCCGCTGCCGGGACCGGCGCCGGCCGCGAACACGACGGCGTCCACGCCCTCCAGCTCGAACGACACCGCGACGGCGTCGTCCTTCTCGAGGTCGATGAGCGCGACGTGCGCGCCGAGCTCGGTGAGGTCCGTGATCTGCGCGGCGGACCGCACGAAGGCGACGACGTCGTCTCCCCGCTCCACCAGGGTCCGGGCCAGGCGACGGCCGACCTGGCCGTGACCTCCCGCGATGACTGTGCGCATGGGCCGAACGTATCGCCGTGCGGGCGAGTGCGCCCGGCGAGCGGCGGAGCCCTGGGCGGCCCTGCCGCCGGGACGCCGGGCGTCCTGGGGCGGGGTTGCGCTGCCGGGCGCGTGGTCCCCCACGTACCCCCACGTCGACCGCGGCCCGGCAGCGCGGGTCCTCAGGCGGCGTCCCCCGTGCCGCCGAGGACGACGGGGGTCTGCGGGTCGAACCGGTAGCCGAGCCCGCGGACCGTGGTGATGACGTGCTCCAGCCCGAGCTTCTCGCGCAGGCGGCGCACGTGGACGTCGATGGTGCGGCTGCCCGCGGCGACCTCGTGGTCGGCCCACACGGTCTCGAGCAGCTCGGCCCGTGTCACGACGCGGTGCGCCGTCCGGGCGAGGTAGGACAGGAGCTCGAGCTCCCGGAAGGTCAGGCGCGCGGACCGGCCCTCGACCGTGACCGTGCGGCCCGCGGGGTCGATGACGACGCGCGGCACGGGCGACAGGGTCGCGAGCCGCTCGCGGAAGGCCGCGATGTCCTGCACGGGCGACGACGTCGCCGTCGTGGGCTCCGCGAGGGCGAGGGCCGTGTACGTCTCGGCGCTCGGCAGCCAGTCGCGCGCGAGCTCGCCCAGGGCCTCGGCGAGCTCGACGAGCTGAGCCTGCGGCTGCTCGCCCGGCGCGGCGTCGACGCCGACGTAGAGCACGAAGCCGGGGTTGCGGCGGGGGGCGGCGTCCGCCGAGGCCGGGCGGGTGGGCGCGACCGCGGCGTGCGGCGCGGCGGGGCGCTGCGGTGCGAGGGCTCGGGGCGCGGCGGCGCGGGCCGAGGTGCGGCGGGCGGGACGGGTAGCGGTGAGCGTCATGGTGGCTCCGGGTGCGTCGGGCCGACGGCGTCGCCGGGGAACCGGCGGGTCGGCAGGGGTCGAGGGCTGAACCGAGGTGCGGGAGAGGGTTCAGGCCTGACAACAGACGCACATGACCGCGCCCGGGAGCGCGCCGGACGGCGCGCTGGCGGGACGGGTCGAGGTGCTCACGGGAGCGAGCATGGCAGCGGACCGCACGGTACGCCAAGGGGAGCCCGGGAACTTCTCAGCATGCGGACCGTGGGAGTCTCGCGTTCCGGGCTCAGGCGCCGACGTCGGGTGACGCGGCCGAGGTGGGTCGCGCGCGTCCGCCCAGGTGGGACGGGTCAGACGACGCCGTAGAGGCGGTCCCCGGCGTCGCCGAGGCCCGGGACGATGTACGCCTTCTCGTTGAGGCGCTCGTCGACCGCCGCGACCACGAGGTGGACGTCCACGCGGTCGCCGACCGCGTTCTCCAGCACCTGGATCCCCTCGGGAGCCGCGAGGAGGCAGACCGCCGTGACGTCGCGCGCCCCGCGCGCGAAGACGTAGTCGATCGCGGCCACGAGCGTGCCGCCCGTCGCGAGCATCGGGTCCAGGAGGAACACGTGCCGACCCGTCAGGTCGTCGGGGAGGCGGTTCGCGTACGTGACGGCCTCGAGCGTCTCCTCGTCGCGCTGCATGCCGAGGAACCCGACCTCCGCCGTCGGCAGGAGGCGCGTCATCCCCTCGAGCATCCCCAGACCTGCGCGCAGGATCGGCACGACGAGCGGGCGGGGCTCGGCGAGGCGCACGCCGACCGTCGTCGTGACCGGCGTCTCGATCTCGTGCGGCTCGACACGCACGTCGCGCGTGGCCTCGTAGGCGAGCAGCGTGACCAGCTCGTCGACGAGGAGCCGGAACGTCGGGGACGCCGTCTCCTTGTTCCGCAGGACGGTCAGCTTGTGGGCCACGAGCGGGTGGTCGGCGACGTGCAGGCGCATGGCGACAACGGTATCCGACCGTGGGCCCTCCCGTACCGCCCGGTAACCGCCCGCCGTGCGCGAGTTGTCAGCGCCACACCGGTCTATAGCCTGGTGAGACGCTGACAGCTCACCCCACCCGGAGGTCCCGTGCCCGACGACGTCGCTCACCCCGGCGAACCCGCTCACCCGGGCGAGGGACCGGCGTCGGGCACGACGGCGGTCGGTGGTTCCCCGGAGCCGCGCGGGCTCGACCTGCCGTGGGCGGACGGGACGTTCCCGCCGGGCACGGTCGCGGAGCGCCGTCAGGTCTGGGACGCGCTCATGGGGCTCGCGCTGCACGAGGCGACCCACGCGCTCGCGAGCGACGACGTGCCCGTGGGGGCGCTCGTCGTCGGGCCGGACGGGCGGCTGCTGGGCGTGGGACGCAACCGGCGCGAGGAGACCGGCGACCCGACCGCGCACGCCGAGGTGCTCGCGCTGCGGCAGGCCGCCGCGACGCTCGGGGAGTGGCGGCTCGAGGGCTGCACGCTCGTCGTCACGCTCGAACCCTGCGTCATGTGCGCCGGGGCGCTCGTCCTCGCGCGCGTCGAGCGGCTCGTGCTCGGCGCGTGGGACCCCAAGGCCGGCGCGACCGGATCGGTCTGGGACCTCGTGCGCGACCAGCGCGCCAACCACGCCGTCGAGGTGGTCGGCGGCGTCCGCGAGGACGAGTGCGCCCGCCTCCTGCGCGCCTTCTTCGCGGCCCAGCGCTGAGACCCGCTGCCGCGGCGGCCGCCGACCACGACCCCGCACCCCGTCGAGCACGACGTTGCTGTCGTTCTCGGCCGGATGACGAGAGCAACGTCGTGCTCGGCGTCAGCGGGGGAGGGTCGCGGCGAGCGTCGTGAGGGTCTCGGTGGTGCCGGCGTCGACCTTGAGCGTCGCGAGCGGGTCGCCGCGCGTCCAGCCGCGGTTGACGATCACGACCGGCTTGCCCGCCTTCGCCGCGTACCGCACGAACCGCAGGCCGCTCATCACCGTCAGCGACGACCCCGCCACGAGCAGCGCGTCACCCTCGTCGACCATCGCGTACGCCCGCTCCACCCGCTCGCGCGGCACGTTCTCGCCGAAGTACACGATCTCCGGCTTGAGCACCCCGCCGCAGAACTCGCACGGCGCGGGCCGGAAGTGCGACGTCTGCTCGATCACCGCGTCCGCGTCCGGCGCGATCTCCACGTCCGCGACGTCGCCGATGCTCTCGATGAACCCCGGGTTGAGCGCCGTCAGCCGGTCCGCGAGGTGCTCGCGCGAGATGACGCGCCCGCACTGCAGGCAGATCACGCGGTCGTAGCGGCCGTGCAGGTCGATGACGTTCCGGCTGCCCGCGTCCTCGTGCAGCAGGTCCACGTTCTGCGTGATCAGCCCGACCAGCACCCCCGCGTCCTCCAGCCGCGCCAGCGCGCGGTGGCCCGCGTTGGGCTGCGTGCGGTGCACGTGCTGCCAACCGACGTGGTTGCGCGCCCAGTAGTGGCGCCGGAACGCCTCGTCCTGCACGAACTGCTGGTACGTCATCGGGTTGCGCGGCGGCGAGTCCGGGCCGCGGTAGTCCGGGATGCCCGAGTCCGTCGACAGACCCGCACCCGTCAGCGCCGTGACCCGCAGCCCGCGCAGCAGCTGCACGGCGTCCTCCGCCGTCCCCAGCGGCGGCTCCGGCTCCGTGCCCGACGGCGGCGGCTGGCTCGGGCGCCACGCGAGCCGCGACGTCAGGGTCGGGACGGTCGACCGCGGCAGGTCCGCGGAGGACGTCGCCACGTGCGCAGGAGAAGCGGTCGAGGGTTCGGTCGAGCGCGGGGGAGTCGGGTCGGTGGGCACGCCTCCCACGGTACGACGGCCCGCGAGGTAGAGCCGTGGTCAGCCGAGGTAGAGCCCTGGTCGCCCGAGGTAGAGGCGTGGTCACCCTGCCCGACGGCGTGTGGTCGGGTTGGGTGGTCGGGGTGGGTGGTGGTGCCGCGTCTACCATCCGCCGCTCGTTCCTCGCGGCTCCCGCCAGGCCCGCCACGACGCGGCACCACCACCCACCCCGCCCGACGTCGTCTCGCCCTGGTCGTTGCTCACCCGGGCGACTGCCCGGACGGTCTCGACATGCCCGGTGTGGCGTGACCACACCTCGGCCTCGCCTGACCAGGGCTCTCCCTCGACAGACCACGTTCTGCCATCGGCGGGGCTCTGCCCGGCGGCCGGGGTGGCCGCCGGGCAGGACGCTCGGATCAGGGCTGTCCGGGCCGGATGACGTCGGTCAGGACTCGGCGGTGCCGTCCTGGGGCGTGGCGCCGTCCTGGGTGCCCGGACGACCGCTGCCAGGCCGGCCGCCCATGCCGCCGCCGGTCCACTCGCCCGCGACGGCGGTTGCTGAGCCCGCCGGAGTCGTCACCGTGTAGGTGTCGCCGGTCGTCACGTCGGGCGAGGAGAAGACGACGTTCGCGGTCTCCTTGGTGACCGTGTGCTCGGCGAGGACGGTGCCGTCGGCGGTCGTGACGGTGACGGTGTCGCCGGCGCTCGCGGACACGTTCGCCGCGAGCCAGCCCTGCGCGGAGTCCGTGGACGGCACGACGACCATGCCCGCGCTGCCCGCCGCGAGGAGCGAGCCGCCGCTGACGGTGAACGTGCCGTTGACGTCGAGCGCGCCGTTGCCGTCGTTCGTCGGACCCTGGACGACGATCTCGCCGCCCGTGACGGTGAGCGAGCCGTTCGAGTCGATCCCGTCGCCGCCCGCGTCGACGGTGAGGGTGCCGCCGGAGATCGTCAGCGTCGAGCCGTCGTCGGTGTCCATGCCACCGCCCATGCCGCCGCCCGCGCCGCCGGGGCCGCCCGGGGGCATCTCGGTGCCGTCGGGGAGCTCGCCGCCCTGCGGGGGTTCGGGCATCTGGCCGTCGGCGGGCATCTCCGGCGGGGTGCCGTCGGCCGCAGCGCCGTCCGGGGGCTCCGGCATCGTGCCGTCCGCGGTCGTGCCGGGCGCGGTCGCGTCGGGCGCCGAGCCGGTCGAGCCGTCGCCTCCGGTCGAACCGTCGCTGCCGGTGGAGCCGTCGTCGCCGATCGAGCCGCCGCCGGTCGCGCCGTCGGTCGCGGTCGCCGTCTCGTCGGTCGTCGACCCCACGGTCGCGTTGAGGCCGTCGTCGCTCGCCGTGACGTCGAGGTCGCCGCCGGAGATCGTGATGGCTGCGCCCTCGATGCCCTCGACGGACGTCGTGACGGTGAGGTCGCCGCCCGAGACGGTGACGTCCCCGTCGGCGTGGACGCCGTCGTCGCCGGACGACAGCTCGACGGTCCCGCCCGAGACGGAGACGGCGCCGTCGGAGTGCAGCGCGTCGTCGGCGGCATCCACGGTGACGGTCGCGTCGTCGCCGACCACGACGCCGACGTCGCCCTTGAGGCCCTTCGCGGAGGCGTCCTCGGCGACGGTCGCGCCGGCGCCGCCCGCGGCGGTCACGGACAGCGTCCCGCCGGAGACGATGACGTCGGTGACGGCCTGGACTCCGTCGTCGCCCGACGCGATGGTGATCGACCCGCCGCGCACGTCGACGAACCCGAGGGTCTCGTCGCCGTCCTCGGTGGACTTCAGCCCGTCCTTCGCGGCGGTGACGTCGAGCGTGCCGCCCGTGACGACCAGGTAGTCCTTGCCGCGGATCCCGTCGTCGCCGGCCTCGACCGTCAGCTCGCCGCCTGCGACGACGAGGCCGTCCTTGGAGACGATGCCGTCGTTCGCGTGCGACGTCACGGTGAGCGCCCCGTCGCCTCCGATCAGGAGGTCGGCCGTCGAGAACAGCGCGCCGTCGGGCTCGCCGTCGGCGTCCTGGGCGGAGTACGTCTCGGCGTCGGTGAGGCTGTTGGTCGACCCGTCCGCGAGGACCACGGCGACCTTCTCCGCGTCCTGCACGTTCACCGCGGCGTTGGTCGTGGACGTGATGTGGGCGCCGTCGAGCACGAGCTGGACCAGCCCGTCCTCCGCGGTGTCGACGACGACCTGCCCCTCCAGCGTGCCGCTCAGCACGTACGTGCCGGGGGCGGTGATGGTGACGGTCGAGCCGTCGACGGTCACGCCGTCGCCGTCCGCCGTGGCGGTGTCGCCGTCCAGCGCGACGGTCACCGCGGAGGACTCGTCGTACGCGAGGTCGGTGTCGTCCACCGTCACCTCGGCGTTGTCCGCGCGGGCCTGGTCAGGGGTGAGCCCGGCGACGGCGTCGGACACGACGCTCGCGGTGGTCGTCGCGTTCGTGTCGGTCGTCGCGGTGTCCGTGGTCGCGGTGCTGCCCAGCACGGAGCAGCTCGCGAGGACGGCGGCCGCCGCGGCGGCGGCGAGGGTGGTCAGGGGTCGGCGGATGCGCATCAGAGGCTCCTGTCGTCGTGCTCGGGCGTGCGGGCGGGAAGGGTCGTGGTCCCCGCGGGCGCGGTCGCGCCGGGGGAGGGGGAGAGGTGGCGGCGGATCACGCGCCGCCACGGGCCGTCGGGCAGATCGGGGCGCAGGAGCGCCAGCCCGGTGCCGTACTTGGAGATCCGCTCGGGCCGGTGGCCGTGCCGCCACAGCAGGCGGTCGAGGTCCGACGGCGTGGAGCCGCCCTTGGTCTCGACGACCACCAGGTGCGGGACCCGCCACGTGAGCGGCGCGTGCGCGCCCGGCTGGTCGAGCTGCCACGCGAGGCCCGTGTCGACCGTGGCGCGCGCGGCGCCGTCGGCCCGGGGGAGGAGCAGGGTCGTGCGGCGGTACCGCGACACGAGGCCGGGCGCGAGCGCGCGCTCCGGCACGCCGTCGATGCCCTCGGCCGCGAGGGTCCGCCCGACGAACGTGCGACCCGCGCCGAGCGCCGTCGGGCGGTCGTCGTGCGCGACGCGCTGCTTGAGCGTCGTGCCGCGCGCGGCGCGGGTCTTGACCTCGAGGAAGGTCGTGCCCGAGTCCAGGTAGGTCCGGGTGCGGACCTTGAACCGCCGACGGCGGCGCGTCGCCGTGAGGCGGAACGACGCGAGGTCGGGGGTGTCGAAGTACACCGACTCGTACGCCGCGCTGCGCGCGCCGTCGATCTCGAGGACGCGGGCGGTGGTCGTGCGGGCGAGAGCGTCGAGCACCGTCACCGCGTCGTCGACCGGTAGGACGTACTTGCGGTCGACCCGGGTGAGCAGCGCGGCAGCGTCCACGAGCTCGTCGAGGCCGACGCCGTCGAGCGGGTAGAGGACGGCGCGGACGCGGTCGTCCGCCGTCACGGTCCGGGGACTCATGCCCGCACCTCTTTCCGCTCGGGTCGGGTCGCCGGTGCGGGCGTGGTGGCCGCTGCCCGGGTGGGAGGGGTCGGCGGGATCGCCTGGGCGACCGGCGCGAAGGGCGCGGCCTCGCGCGGGGCCGGGAGCACGGCGTCGGGCACGAGGAGGTGCGCGGCGGCCGCCGGGGCAGGAGCCGGCGTCGCACGACGGCCGGTGCACGGCTCGGTGTAGCGGACGTCCACCCAGGTGGTGTCGTTGACGAGGTCGAGGCGCTGGACGCTCACGCCGCGGACCTCGGCGCCGAGGAGCTCCTCCAGGTAGCGGGTGAGCTCGGCGCGGTCGGTGAGCGCGCGGTCGACGACGACGCTCTGGCTCTGCGCGCGGCGCAGGACCCGCGGGTGGTCGACGACGGCCATCACGCCGACGACGAGCGCCATTCCCGCGAGGGACAGCCAGCCGGTCGTCGCGCCGAGGCCGCCGAGGAGTCCGAGCGCGAGGGCCGCGAAGTAGTACGCGACCTCGGTCTGCGACAGCTCGGTCGAGCGGAGCCGGATGATCGACAGGACGCCGAAGAGCCCGAGCCCCAGCCCGGCGCCGACGCTGCTCGTCGCGAGCGTCGCCGCGACCGCGAGCACCCCCACGTTGACCCCGAGGTACGCGACCACGAGGTCGCGCCGGCGGTGCCGGGGGAAGTAGAGGCCGAACGCGAGGACGGTGACCGCGACGAGGTCGACGAGGTACAGGACGGGCTGGGACACGAGGCCTCCGGGAGCCGGGGCGCTGGGCGCCGTGGTCGAGGACGTTCCCATTCCGCCGGAGGAGTCTGTGCGGTCGCTGTGGAGGGCACAGGGCGGGTGTATGAGTCCCGTTCGGCCGGGAGACGCCCGTCGTTCACCTGCGCCGGCGCGCCGGACCGGCTCTCGTGACCGGGGTCACGGCCGCGCGTCCAGGCGGCGATGTTAGCCTCACCTAAGTCACCGACGAGAGGTTGTCATGTCGACCACCACCGCGCCCGCGCCGCGGCGCGCCCGCCCCCAGACCGTCCTCGAGGTCCTCGAGACCGCGCGGCTCTCCCCGCACCTCGTCCGGGTCGTGGCCGGGGGCGACGGATTCGCGGCGTTCACGACGAACGAGCACAGCGACAAGTACGTCAAGATCATCTTCGCCAAGCCGGAGCTCGGGCTCGAGCCGCCCTTCGACCTTGCGGCGCTGCGCGAGAAGCTCGCGCCCGAGGACCTGCCGGTCACCCGCACGTACACCGTGCGGTGGGTCGACGAGGCGGCGCAACGCCTCGCGATCGACTTCGTCGTGCACGGCGACGAGGGCCTCGCCGGGCCGTGGGCCGCGCGCGCGAAGCCCGGCGACCGCATCGTCTTCTCCGGCCCCGGCGGCGGCTACGCGCCCGACCCTGCCGCCGACTGGCACCTGCTCGCGGGCGACGACTCCGCGCTCCCCGCGATCGCCGCCGCGCTCGAGGCCATGCCGCATGACGCCGTCGGGCACGCCGTGCTGGAGGTCGGCACCGAGGCGGACCGCCTCCCGCTCGAGGCGCCCGCCGGCGTCGAGGTCACCTGGGTGCTGCGCGGCGACGCGCCCGCCGGGACGACGACGCTCCTGCCCGACGCCGTCGCCGACCTCGCGTGGCGCGAGGGCCGCGTGCACGTCTTCGCGCACGGCGAGCGCGAGGCCATGAAGGCCTTGCGCCGCGTGTTCGCGGAGCGCGGCGTCCCGCGCGCCGACCTGTCGCTCTCCGGCTACTGGGCCTACGGCCGCGCGGAGGACCGCTTCCAGGCGGAGAAGCGCGAGCCCGTCGGCAAGATCTTCGAGGACTGAGGAGTCCCATGCACCGCACCACCCTGCGCCGCGCGCTCGCGGCGACGTCCGCGCTCGCCGTCCTCGCGCTCGCCGCGTGCTCGTCCGGGGACGGCTCCGGCGAGGACGACGCCGCGCCCTCGGGCAGCGCGAGCGCCGACGGCGCCGCGGACGCCTTCCCCGTGACGATCCCGACCGCGTTCGGGGACGTCGAGATCCCCGAGGCGCCGGAGCGCGTCGTCGCCCTGGGCTGGGGCGACGCCGAGACCGCGCTCGCGCTCGGCGTCCAGCCCGTCGGGGCGAGCGACTGGCTCGCGTTCGGCGGCGACGGCGTCGGCCCCTGGCTCGACGGCGCGTACGACGAGTCGCCCGAGATCATCGGGACGCTCGAACCCTCGTACGAGCAGATCGCCGTGCTCGAACCCGACGTCATCCTCGACGTGAAGTCGTCCGGCGACCCCGAGCGGTACGAGCGGCTGTCCGAGATCGCGCCGACCGTCGCGATCCCCGAGGGCGGCGAGGCCTACCTCACGCCCATGGAGGACCAGGTCGGCATGATCGCCGCCGCGCTCGGGCGCAGCGAGGCCGGCGACGAGCTGCTCGCCGAGGTCGACAACGCCTTCGCTGCCGCGCGCGACGAGCACCCCGAGTTCGCGGGCAAGACCGCCGTCATCGGGTCGTACTGGGCCGAGGGCTTCGGCGCCTACGTCTCGACGTCCAGCCGCGGCGAGTTCATGCAGGGCCTCGGGTTCAGCACCAAGCCCGAGATCGACGCGGCCGCCGGCGAGGAGTTCTCCGCCAACCTCGGCACCGAGAACGTCGACCTGCTCGACGCCGACCTCACGGTGATCCAGCCCATCGGCTTCACCGCCGCCGAAGTCGAGGCCCTCCCGATCTTCCAGACCGTGCCGTCCGTGGCGGACGGGCGCTACGTCGTGTTCGACGACAAGGACCTCTCCAACGCCTTCTCGCTCGGCACGCCCACGGCCGTGATCTACGCGATCGACAACGTCACCCCGCTGTTCGCGGACGCGCTCGGCGGGTCGTGACGCCCGTGCCCGACGGCGCGGGGCGGGGCCGGGCGGTCCGCCTCGCACGGTCGCCGGGCGGGTCTCGGCTCGGGGTGCGGGCCGGGGTCGTCGGGCGGTCTGACCGGCCGATTCGGTGTCCGGGGGTCTGACCAGGTATCCTTCCTGGGCCGGGTTTCCCGGCATTGGTAGCGTGTCCGAGTGGCCTAAGGAGCACGCCTCGAAAGCGTGTGTGGGTGAAAGTCCACCGTGAGTTCGAATCTCACCGCTACCGCCACCGAAGGGCCCCGACCGCAGGATTCTGCGGTCGGGGCCCTTCGTCGTGCGGAGGTCACGAGAACTCACTCTGTGACGCTCGGCGACCGTCGCTCCCGCCGCAGAGCCAGTCGGTCGGTGACGACCCCGTAGGTCCCGCGCCACGTGCGTCTGCGGGGTCGGTGCGCGACGCCCTACGGCCATCCGTGCGCGGGCCTCCGCCAACCTCCTGCGCTTCGTCATCTCCAGCGCAGCTGGTCCTGCCACCAGAACCCGCCGAGGGGCCCGACCATCCGCGCGTCAGCCTCGCGCACGCGTCGGCGCAGCTCGCTGCCGGCACCTGAAGGCGCGCGACGAACGAGGTCCTCGAGGATGTCGCGCGTCTGCGCGAGGGGCCTGTGGTACCCGCAGCACTCCCAGATCCCGCAGCTCGTGACGGGCGGCTCGACCACTGCGGGGGCTCGCTCCCAGACGGTCAAGGCGACGAGGACCGACCCGCGTGGCAGGTCGGTCTGGCGTTCGTACCGGAGGACTGCGGCTCGGGCTGAGCCCGACAGATCGGCGCCGCCGACCTTGGGCCGTCGCACCGGTGCCCTCGGCCGTTCGAGCAGATGAGCTTCTGCGCGGAGCAGAGCAGGGCGCCTACGCGGCATGTCCCTTCGGGGTGATGTGCATGGCGACAGGGTAGGGCAGCTGTGCTGTCGAGACCGCGGGAACAGCGTCTACGACAGACGGATCGTCCCCGGGAAACGGATTGACCGCCGGGTGCTGCCGCAGGCACGGTTCTCGCGTGACGACGCTGCGGATCGAGCCGGTGCTCGAGGTTCTCGGAGACACCGAGCTCGATCTCTGGCCTGTCGTCGGGCGTGACGGCTTCTGGTACCAGGCCCTGCACGGTGATCTCACCGACCGTGAGGTGGGGACGGCGGTGCACCAGATCTTGCGGTGGTTCTTCACCGACGACGAGGGCGATCCTGCATCGACGGTCGAGGAGTACCTCGCCCGCGCGCTGGCCCCGCACGACCCCGACGATGCCCAGCCGTTGGCGATGGGCGGCCTGCAGTTCACCGACACGGTCACCGGCTCGACGATCCTGCCCGGCTGCTGCTGCTCGATCGACGAACGCTCCGAGCTCGTCGACGTGCTGGGTGGGAGGGCGGCCACCTGCTGGTTCGGGCACGACCCCGACGTGGTCCTCACGGTCCGCGACGGACTCGTCGAGGTCGTCCAGGACGCGCAGGACCTGAGTCGACCTGTGCTGCGGTTCCCCCTGGACCAGGTGCGCGCTGCACTCGCCCGTGCCGAGGAGGACCTTGATCGGTTCTGCGACCTCGTCGCGACCTGGGCTGCTGAACACACCCCGGCACATGCCGAGGCGCTACCCGCTGGAGTTGCCCGGGCCTTGAGCGCTGGATCTCATCGCAGCATCGACGGGGCGAAGGCCCGGACCGACACGTCGGCTGGTCGTGCGGGCTCGTAGCCGCCGCCCGTGAGGTGCAGCGCGCCTCGTCGGCGAGGCTCCTCCGTCCGTCTCCGCCGTGGGGAGGCGCGACGTCGGGGAGTCAGGACGTGCCTCAGAGCCCGACCTGTCCCGCTGCGGCACGCAGGGTGTCGGCGGAACGGTGCAGCGCGGCGAGCTCGGCGTCGGACAGGGGCGTCGGCAGCAAGGTCCCGGCGCCGCCGTGGCTGACCATCGTCGGGACGGAGAGGCACACGTCGTCGATGCCTCGGTACCCGTTCAGGAGCGAGGAGACCGGCATGACGCGGTGCTCGTCGTTGGTGATCGCCTCGACGATGCGGGAGGCGGCGAGGCCGATCGCGTAGGCGGTGGCGCCCTTGCCGGCGATGATGTCGTAGGCGGAGTGGACGACGTCGTGCGCGATGGCCCGGCGCACCTCCTCGGTCAGCGGCTCCCGGCCGTCGAACGGGTCGAGCTCCAGGAGCGGCACGCCGCCGATCGTCGCGGACGACCACAGGGGCACGGCGGTGTCGCCGTGCTCGCCGGCGACGTAGGCGTGCACGTTCTGCACGGCCACGCCGACGTGGTCGGCGATGAGGTACCGGAACCGCGAGGAGTCCAGCACCGCGCCGGACCCGAGGACCTGCGCGCGCGGCAGCCCGGAGTACCGCAGGGCGGCGTAGGTGACCACGTCCACCGGGTTGGTGACCATGAGGTACACGGCCTGGGGCGCGACCTCGACGAGCTGGGGCATGAGCGTGCGCGCCAGGCCGACGGTCTTGGCCGCGAGGTCCATGCGCGTCTGCCCGGGCTGCTGCTTGGCGCCTGCCGTGACCACGACGACGTCCGCTCCCGCGCAGACCGCGACGTCGTCGGAGCCCTCCACGCGCGCCATGGGCATGAACTGGATGCCGTGGGCGAGGTCGAGGGCCTGGGCGCGGACCTTTGCCGTGTCGACGTCGTACAGGGCCACCTCCCGCGCCGCACCGCGGATCAGGACGGCGTAGGCCAAGGTCGCGCCGACCGAG
This sequence comes from Cellulosimicrobium cellulans, assembly GCF_016907755.1. NCBI lineage: Bacteria > Bacillati > Actinomycetota > Actinomycetes > Micrococcales > Promicromonosporaceae > Cellulosimicrobium > Cellulosimicrobium cellulans. Next base: position 4,514,655 of record NZ_JAFBCN010000001.1, on the reverse strand, counting down.
CCGGCCCCGACCACGGCGACCTTCGCCGTCGTGCCTGTCTGGATCCCGCCTGTCCCGGTTCTCGTCTCACCGGTCTGGATGTCGCTCCGCTCCTGCCTCACCGCAGTCACTCCCTCGTCGCGTGCGTCGCATGAGAAGTACGGGCCGCTTCCAGGCTAGGACGTCTCGCCGGACGGGCACGGGGAGCGTGTGATCGGCCGTTGGCCGGGCAGAGGCCGGCGGACTCCTGGACGGGTGTCCACCGGCCCCGAGCCGGCCGTCCAACGCAGGAATCTCCGCGCGGGCGATTTTCGTTCGGACCCTGGCGTAAACACCCCGTGTCCAGGTAAGTTGCAGGAGACCGAACAAATCCCGGGGTCCCCAGCCCGGGCCGAAGAGCAACGAGGCCTTCATGAACGATCGATCGACACCCAGCGCGGCCTCCTCGGGCCGCTCGCTCGCCAAGACCTCGCCCGCACCGACCGCCCGCTCGCGCGTGGTCGCGACCACCGCCGTCGTCGGGGCGCTCGCCCTGACCGCGGCCACCTTCGCGTCGCCCGCGGTGGCGGCGCCGCAGCCGACGGCGAAGCCGGCGGCCTCGGTCGCCGGGCCGTCGGACATCAACGGGTTCCGCAGCGTCGGCTACGTCATGGCCGACTCGCGCGTGACCCGCGACTTCCACGTGGCCGACCTCGTGCGCACCGGCGCGATCGAGGACCTCACGCACATCAACTACGCGTTCGGGAACGTCACGACCGACCTCGTGTGCGACATCGCCGACGTCCCCGGCGAGGGTGACCCCCTCAACGACTTCGTCGCGGAGGTCCCGGCCAAGGACTCCGTCGACGGCAAGGCCGACAAGCCCGGTCAGGCGCTCGCGGGCAACTTCAACCAGCTCAAGAAGCTCAAGGTCGTCAGCCCCGACACCAAGATCCTCGTCTCGCTCGGCGGCTGGACCTGGTCCGACAACTTCTCCGAGGCGGCGTCGACGGCCGAGGGTCGCACGGCACTCGTCGACTCGTGCCTCGACATCTACATCGACGGCGACCTGCCGGTCGTCGACGGCAAGGGCGGCCCGGGTGCCGCGGCCGGCATCTTCGACGGCATCGACATCGACTGGGAGTGGCCGGTCACCGGTGGCGAGACGGCGAACGCCCGCCCCGAGGACAAGGAGAACTTCCTGCTCCTCATGGAGGAGTTCCGCACCGAGCTCGACGCGCGCGGCGCGGCGAACGGCGAGGACTACCTCCTGACGGCGTTCGCGCCGGCGGGCGGCTGGAACGCGGGCCAGGGCGGCTGGCTCGACCCGCGCCTGTTCGCGGTCGTGGACTTCCTCAACGTCCAGGGCTACGACTTCCACGGCGGCTGGGTGCCGAACCAGACGGGCCACCAGGGCAACCTGCACCCGGACGGCACGCAGAACTGGGGCCTCGGGCTCGACGGCGCGCTCGGCATGTACGTCAACGCGGGCGCCGACCCGTCGCAGGTCAACGCGGGCCTCGCCGCCTACGGGCACGGCTGGTACGGCGTCGAGGACGGCTCGCAGGGCTGGCAGCCCGCCGCGGGCTACGTCGGCACCAAGACCTACGCGGAGCTGCGCTCGTTCGACGGCGAGCAGTACTTCGACCCGGAGATCGGCGCGAGCTGGCTCTACGACGGCGACCAGTGGTGGAGCTACGACGACCCGGCGTCCGTGACGGCCAAGGCCGAGTTCGTCGCGACGCAGGGCTACGGCGGCGCGATGTGGTGGGACCTCTCGGGCGACTACCGCAACGAGCTGGGTGACGCGCTGGGCTCGACGTTCCGCGCGGCGACCCCCGGCCCGGGCGTGGCCGACCAGTGCGCCGTGCCCTGGTACGGCACGGGCGTCTACACCGGTGGCGAGGTCGTCTCGCACGAGGGCTCGGAGTACAAGGCCCAGTGGTGGACCCGCAACCAGGAGCCGGGCTCGTCGTCCGCGTGGAAGAAGATCGGCCCGTGCGGCACGGCGCCCGAGGTCGCGGTCGCGGACTGCGCCCCGGCATGGTCGCGCGAGACCGTCTACACCGGCGGCCAGACCGTGTCCCGCGCCGGGGTGAACTACACGGCCCAGTGGTGGACCACGGGCGAGCTGCCCGGGTCCGTGACGTGGGGCTCGTGGGACCCGGTGGGTCTCTGCGCGTGAGCTGACGGGTCGTCCGAGCGCGCGCATCGCCCGGACGACCACCGCACGACGACTGCGGGCCCGGTCTCAGGACCGGGCCCGCAGTCGTCGTCCGGGGACAGTACGCACAGACCAGGCCTCTACCTCGCGGGACCGGGCCTCTGCTTCGCGGGACCAGGCCTCTACCTCGGCCGACCGGGCCTCGACCTCGCGCGGTGGGTGTCGCCCTCAGCGCTGTGCGCGGACGTCTCGGCGCAGGTAGTTCCAGGCGAGGACGCAGCAGACGACGCCGTTGACCAGGCCCACCACCACGTCGGCCGGGCCGTGGGCGCCGCGGTAGAGGCGGGACAGGCCCACCGCGAGCGGCACGAGGCAGCACAGGACCGTGACGACGACGCGCAGGACGGGGTGCGTGATGCGCTGCGCGAGCAGGGCGAGGGTGAGGTAGAACGCCGCGGACGCGCCGGTGTGGCCGGACGGGAAGCTCGACGTGGGCGGCGCCTCGTCGAGCCGCGAGACGTCGGGGCGCTCGCGCCCCACGACGATCGACGACGTGAGGAAGATCAGCGCCTGGAGCGCGACGGCGAGCGCGGGCACGACGGCGAACCACCACTGTCGGGTGCGCCACCAGACGAGCAGGATCGTCAGCACGGTCCCGCCGATGATGAACTCGGTCGTCCCGATGAGGGAGAACAGGTCGGTCACGGTGTCCCAGAAGGGCGTGCGCCGCTCCTCCAGCCAGCGGTTCATCCCGACCTCGCCGGGCAGGTCGCCCAGCGGGCCCGTCACGAGGAACCCGGTCGCGACGATGAGCACCCACAGGACCGCGCCGGGGAGGAACGCCCGGAGCCCGACGTCGCGCAGCACCTCCTTCGCGGTGGGCCGGGTCGTGTCGAGCTCGTAGCGGTGCACGAAGGGATGCATCAGACCTCGTTCCTGGGAGCGGAGCCGGAAGAGCGGGCGGTCCGGGCGGACGCCCACCCGTGGTAGCCGACGGCGGACGCCCCTGCGACCGCGCCGCCGAAGAGGATGCCGCCGACGACGTCGGACGGGTAGTGCGCACCGAGCAGCACGCGGTCGGCCGCGGTGACGAGGGCGAGCACCGTCGCGCCGGCGACGACGGCGGCGCGGCCACGACGACCGAGCAGCGGCCACACGAGCACCGTGAGGCTCACGCCGACGGCGGCGGCGTTCATCGCGTGCCCGGACGGGAAGCTGGACCCGGGCACGACGGTCACCGCGTCCTCGACGACGGGACGCGCGCGGTCCACGAGCTCCTTCGCGCCGAGCCCGAGCGCCCACGCGCCCCAGATCGTCCCGGCCGCCCAGGCCGCGCGCGTCCCGAGGCCGCGGCGCCGCCAGGCCCAGAGGCACACGCCCATCGCGGCGAGGTTCATCCACCGCGCGGCGAGCACCTCCTGCCCCACGAGCAGGGTGCGCTCGAACGCGGGCCGCTCGCCCGTGAACCCGGTCGCCGCGGCGACGGCGGCGCGGTCGGCCTCGACGACGAGCCCCGACTCCGCGCGCACGAGCCACGCGAGCACGAGCACCGGGACGGAGGCCGCGATCCCGTACGCCGCGGCCCGCCCCAGGGCGCGCCTCCTGGCGCGCCCGAGCGAGCGGCGCGGGGCAGGGTCGGCGGGCACCCCCGGACGGTAGCCGGGGCGACGGCCGCACGCTCGTGGAGAGGGGGTCAGCCCGGACGGGTCACGCGGGCAGGGCGGCGACCGCCTCGATCTCGACGAGAGCACCGGGCCGGCCGATCCCCACCCGCAGGACCGTCACCGCCGCCGGGTGCGGACCCCAGACCTCGCCGACGGCGGCGAAGCCCGCCATGAGGTCGGCCTCGGGGTCGAGGTAGACGGCGAGCCGCGCGACGTCCTGCGGCCCGGCGCCCGCCTCGGCCAGCACGGCGAGGACGTTGCGCAGCGCCTGCGCGGTCTGGGCCGCGATGCCGCCCTCGACGATCGCGCCCTCGGCGTCGGTCCCGTTCTGGCCGCCGACGTAGAGCGTGCGACCGGTCTCGACGATCGTGCCCTGGGAGAACGCCGGGTTGCGGTGCAGCCCGGCCGGGTTGAGGTGCGTGACGCTCGGCGTGGTCATGGTCGTCCCCTCCTGCGGTCTGGTCCTGAGACGGCCGACGCTACGCGCGGCCACCCACAGGCCACGGCGGAGACGGCGCCCGGTCCTCCGGCACCGCCCAGGCCCGCGAACCACTCACGGGGAGGCCCCGGGCACGGCCTCCGACGGGCCGTCCCGCCGTCGGCTGTGTAGGAAGGAGGGGTGAAGCAGTCAGCAGGGCTCGTGCTCTACCGGTTCCGTGACGACGTCGTCGAGGTGCTCCTCGGGCACATGGGCGGCCCGCTGTGGGCGCGCAAGGACGCGGGTGGCTGGACGATCCCCAAGGGCGAGGTGGAGCCCGGTGAGGACGGTCGTGCCGCGGCGCTGCGCGAGTTCGCGGAGGAGCTCGGCGTCCCGGCCCCGCCGGCGGAGGTGCCCGACCTCGACCTCGGGACCGTGCGCCAGCGCGCCGGGAAGCTCGTCGCGGCGTGGGCACGCGAGGCGGACCTCGACGTCACGGCGATCTCCAGCAACACGTTCGCGCTGGAGTGGCCCCCGCGCTCGGGGCGGATGCAGGAGTTCCCCGAGCTCGACCGGGCCGGCTGGTTCCCGCTCGCGAGGGCTCGTGGCCTCGTCGTCGCGGGCCAGGTCCCGCTGCTCGACCGCCTCGAAGAGCGTCTGGCGGACGACCGCGACCGTGCCGTCGAGCCGTAGGCTCCGGGCGTGGCGCTGTATCACCACGGACTCTCGAAGCCGCCGCGCAACCAGCGACGACGCCGCTGGTGGGCGGTCGCGGTGCTGGTGCTGTCCGCTCTGGTCGGCCCCTTCGTCGTCGCGGGCGCGGTCCAGGGCTGGGTCGCGGGCGACGTCCCCGAGGCGCTGATGCTGACCCTGGTCTCGATCCTCTGCCTCAGCGGGGTCGGGAGCGCCGTCTGGGGCTTCGTCGACTCGTTCCGCGGCGAGGGCCCGCGGGACGGGCCGGACGGCGGCCCGGCTCAGCCGAGCAGGTAGGGCGCCGCGGCGAACCCGGCGGCGAGGCCGACGAGCACGACGGCGGCGGCGGACAGGTGCGAGTGGCGCGCGCGGCTCGCGGTGCGGCGGGCTGCCTCGGTCACGGTGGTCATGACGGTCCTCTCGTCGGGGGGGCGTTTCCAGGGAGAGAGACCGCGCCCGACGCGATCCATGACGCGATTTCGGCCGACCTCGGCGCGATCTGCGTCACACCGTGGCGGCCGAAACGCGCCGACCCTGGTGCAGCATCGTGCACCAGGGTCGGGTGGTTCGCTCGGGCAAGCGCGTGCGGCGGACTATCGCGCCGCGCCTGACGAGGCCGTCAGGCGCGCAGGATCAGGGCGTCGCCCTGCCCGCCGCCCCCGCACAGCGCCGCCGCGCCGATGCCACCGCCGCGGCGCTTCAGCGCGAGCGCGAGGTGCAGCGCGAGCCGGGCGCCCGACGCACCGACGGGGTGGCCGAGCGCGATGGCGCCGCCGTCGGTGTTCACGACGTCCGCGTCGATGCCGAGGTCGGCGACCGACTGGAGCGCCACCGCCGCGAACGCCTCGTTGATCTCGACGAGGTCGAGGTCCGCGGCAGCGACGCCCTCGCGCTTCACGGCGGCCTCGATGGCCCGCGCCGGCTGGGAGTGCAGCGAGCTGTCCGGCCCCGCGACCTGGCCCGCGGCCCCGATCTCGGCGAGCCACGACAGCCCGTTGCGCTTGGCGAAGGCGCGGCTCGCGACGACGACCGCCGCCGCGCCGTCGGACAGCGGCGAGCTGGACCCCGCGGTGATGGTCCCGTCCGTGACGAAGGCCGGGCGCAGGCGCTCCAGGGCCTCGAGCGTCGTGTCGGCGCGCACGCCCTCGTCGTGCGCGACGACGACCGGCTCGCCCCGGCGCTGCGGCACCTCGACCGGCGTGATCTCCTCGGCGAGGCGCCCGGCGTCGCGCGCGGCGGCGGCCCGCTGGTGCGAGCGCAGGGCGAACGCGTCCTGTTCCGGTCGTCCGATGCCGCGCGTCGCGCAACCGCGGTCGGTGAGCTCGCCCATGACCTCGCCGCTGAACGGGTCGTTGAGGCCGTCGTGCGTGAGCGAGTCGGCCATCGTCACGTCCCCGAACGCGAACCCGGAGCGCGACCCGACCACCAGGTGCGGCGCGTTCGTCATGGACTCCTGGCCGCCCGCGACGACGACGCTCGCCTCGCCCGTGCGGACCAGGCGGGCCGCGTCGATGATCGCGGTGAGCCCCGAGAGGCACAGCTTGTTGATCGTCACGGTGGGCACGTCCCAGCCGATCCCCGCGAGGATCGCGGCCTGGCGCGCGGGCCCCTGCTTGGCGCCCGCCTGGACGACCTGCCCGACGATCACCGTGTCGACCTGCTCCGGCGCGACACCCGACGCCGCGAGCGCGCCGCGGATCGCGTGCGCGCCGAGCTCGGCGGCGGACAGCGAGGCGAGGCCCCCACGAAAACGCGCGAACGGGGTGCGCGCGCCGTGCAGGAGGACCGGGGTGACCTCGTCCTCGGGGGTGACGGCTGCGCCGTCGGGCAGTGTGGTGGCGTCGGTGCTCATGGGACTCCGATCCGGGAGGGCGAGGAGACGGGGCGAACAGGAAGGAGCCCCGGCGCCGCGAGGAGGGGCGAGCGGCGCCGGGGAGCGGGGGGAGGGCGTGCGCCCTCGGGACCGTCAGACGAACGCGGAGACGCCCGTGATGTCGCGCCCGACGATGAGCGCCTGGACGGACTCGGTGCCCTCGTACGTGTGCAGGGCCTCGACGTCGGCGAAGTGCCGCGCGACGCGGTTCCGCAGCAGGATGCCGTTGCCGCCCAGCAGGTCGCGCGCGCTCGCCGCGACCTCGCGCGCCCCGCGCGTGCACGTGTACTTGGCGAGCGACGCCTGCGGACCGGTGAGCGTCCCGGCCTCATCGAGCCGCGTCATCTGCGCGACGAGGAGCTGGAGCTGCGTGATCGTCGAGAGCATCCTGGTCAGGCGCTCCTGGACCATCTGGTTCGCGGCGAGCGGGCGGCCGAACTGGACGCGCTGCTTCGCGTACGCGACCGCGGCCTCGTAGCAGGCCACCGCGTGCCCGACGGCGGCCCACGCCACCCCGAGGCGCGTCGCGAAGAGCACGCGCGAGGTGTCCTTGAACGACCGCGCGCCCGGCAGGGCGTTCTCGGCAGGGACGAACACGTCGTCGAGCACGACGTGCGCCTGCCAGATCGCGCGCAGCGACACCTTGCCGGTGATGGTCGTGCCGGTGTAGCCGGGGGTGTCCTGCGGCACGACGAACCCGTGGACCTGGTTGTCGGCTCTGTCCTCGGTGTCGCCGACCAGCCGCGCCCACACGACCGTGATGTGGCCCGACGACCCGTTGCCGATCCACTTCTTCTCGCCGTTCAGCACGTAGCCCTCGACGCCGTCGCGGGTCTCCTTGCGCGCCGTCGTCTCGAGCGAGACGGAGTCCGAGCCGTGGGTGGGCTCGGTGAGCGCGAACGCGCCGAGGATCTCCCCGCGCGCCATGGGCTCGGCGTACTTCGCCTTCTGCTCGTCGGAGCCGAGCATCTGGATGCTGCGCAGCGCGAGGCCGCCCTGGACGCCGCAGATCGTCGCGACGGAGCCGTCGCCGCGCGACATCTCCATCGCGGCGAGTCCCGCGCCGAGCAGGCTCACGCGCGGGCGGCCCTCGACGTCGACGCCGTCGCGCAGGAGGTCGAGCTCGCCCATGCGCTTGACGAGGTCGGACGGGACCTCGGCGCGCTCCCAGTAGTCGTCGATGACCGGGAGCACCTCGTCCTGGACGAACTGCCGGACGCGCTGCTGGTGGGCGCGGTCCGCCTCGGTCGCGTCGGCGAACGCGCCGGCGTAGTCGAGGTCGAGCGGGGTCGCGAGGTCGTAGGTGGGCTCGGTGACTCCGGGCATGATCGGGGTGGTGGGCATCGGTGCTCCCCTGGGAGGGCGGCTGCGGTCGGTCGTGCGCGACCGGCTCCGGCGCGGGTTCCCGGGTGCGGGCCCGGCGTCGGCGGCGGTCTCTCCCATAGTGCAGCGATACCGGGTATCAGTCAATCTGAGACGGCGTATCGCATCGGATCGTGACGCCGTGCGACCCCGCGGGCCCCGTCCTACCGTCGAGAGATGTCCCTCGACCTGTTCGTGACGATGCACGTGCGCGACCACGACCCCGCGCGCGACTGGTACGCCCGCCTCCTGGGTGCGGACCCGACGTTCGTCGCGACGCCCACCGAGTCCGTCTGGGAGCTCGCCGAGCGCCGGTGGCTCGTCGTCGAGCAGGTGCCCGAGCACGCCGGCCACGGCGTGGTCACCGTGTTCCGCGACGACGTCGACGCGTTCCTCGCCGCGGCGTCCGGCCGGGGGATCGAGCCGGACCGCCGCGAGACGTACGACGGCGGGATCGTGAAGACCGTGTTCCGCGACCCGGACGGCAACGAGCTCGGGATCAGCGGTGCGCTCCCGTCGTAGGGTGCGGGAATGACGGGCGCGCGGGTGGACTGGGACGACAACGCCTCCGCGGGCGCGTGGATCGCGGCGCGGCTCGGAGAGTTCGGCCCGCGCGTCGACGGCACCGTCCCCCGCGGGTTCGCGGCGTACGCGTGCGTCCCGCACCCCGAGTGGGACGACGACGTCACGCTCGCGACGCGGACCGACGCCCTGGTCGGGGTGCTCGCGCCCTTCACCGGGGACCAGCCCGTGCACCTCGCCCTGTGGACGGGCCACGCGTTCCTCTACGACCACGGCACGGACCCGCGCGCGAGCTCGGGCGTCGCGCCGCTGGTCGGGTGGCCCGAGGACGAGCCGCGGCCGACCCCCGAGGAGATCGAGCGTGCGGTCGCCGAGGCGTGGGAGCAGCTCACGCCGACGCTCGTCGAGCGCCCGGCCGCCCCGATGCTCCTGCTCCCGCACCGTGAGTACCACCTGTGGACGGGGGCGCTCGCCGACGTCGGCGCGTTCCGCGACCACGAGCAGCCGCCCAACCTGTGGTGGCCCGAGGACCGGTCGTGGTTCGTCGGGACCGAGATCGACGCCGCCGCCACCTACGTGGGCGGGAACGACGCGCTCGTCGAGGCGATCTGCGCGGACCCGGCGCTGCGCGCGAGCCGGGCCGCGCCGTCGGACAGGATGCTGTTCGACGACTGACCCGCGGTCACGGCTGCCGGCCCGTGGTTCAGGCGGGTGCGCCCGCCGCCTCGGTGGCCTCGGCCGTCGCGCGCCGGTTGATGCGCCACCACACGAAGAACCCGACGAGCGTGAACGCGCCGTAGAACACGTACATGAACGCGGACGCGTAGAAGCCGGCCGAGATCAGCAGCGGCACGCCCACGACGTCCACCGCGACCCAGATCAGCCAGAACTCGACCCAGCCCTTCGCCATGCCGTACGTCGCGAGCAACGAGCCCATGAAGATCCACGCGTCGGCCCAGACGGGCTCGTACGACTCGAGCGCGCGGAACAGGGGCGTGAGCAGCGCCGTCCCGCCGACGAGCGCGACGACGAGGAACGCGCGCTGACGCCACGACGCCCAGCGCGGCACGACGGCGACGCCGTGGCTGTCCGCGTCGGTCTCGCCGAGCCGAGCCTGGGTCCGGCGCCACTGCACCCACCCGTACACCGACACGACCACGAACATGACCTGCCGCCCGGCCTGGCCGAGCAGGTTCACGGGGTTGGGGGTCGCGAACACCGCGCCGAGGAACACCGTGAGCAGCAGCAGGTTGCCGACGATGCCCACCGGCCACGCCCACACCTTGCGCCGCATGCCGCCCAGCGCCGACGCCAGGCCGAACCCGTTGCCCACGATCTCGCGCCACAGCAGGTGCTGGTCGCCGATCGTGAGCTGCGCGTCGAACAGCGCGTGGATCAGGTCCATCGGATGTCCTCGTCCTCCCGGGCACGGCGGCTCCGGGGTGAGGGCGGGCGGCGGGGCCGGGCGCCCAGGGCGGCCCGACGGCGTCGCTCACCACGGCGAGGCCGCGCCCCGTCGCGCGGGCTCGTGGGAGCCCGGCCGAGGACGGCCGCGCCGCACGTGCTTCCTCCCATCCGGACTGTCACCGTCGGTCCTGGAGTTCCACCAGGTCAACCGCGCGTGGGCGCGGGTCGCGGACTGTCACCGCCGGCTCGGAATTGCACCGACCCCGGAGCACGTTCGTGCGTACTGCGTTCTGCAACCGCCGATGCTACCGGCGCATTCCCCGCGCGCGGAGCGCGCCGCGGACCGTCCCACGGGCTGGGACGGGAGGCGGACGGGCTCAGGCGAGGGCGTCGCGCACGGCGCGCGCGACGTCGTCCGCGACGCCCTGGGCGTCCGTCCCGGCCTCGACCACGGTGACGACGACACGGCGCCCGGGCACACCGTCCCCGGTGCCGCGACGATCGGCCGACGCGGCGTCGTCCGGTGCGGCGTACCGGCCGACGGCGGCGCGGCGCAGGTCCGCGAACGCCTCCTCGAGCTGGGGGCGCAGGTCCTGGTCGGGGGAGCGCAGCCACCGGCGCAGGAGCGCGTTGTGCACGGCGACGACCGACGCGGCGAACGCGATGGACGCGGTCGAGCGGCGCTCGTCGGGCGGGAGCGCGTCGCGCAGGTACGCGGTGAACGCGCGCTCGTAGCGATGGGTCGTGACCAGCTCGCGGTCGCGCAGCGCCGGCACCTGCTGGAGGAGCTGCCACCGCGCGAGCGACGTCTCCCGCTGCCCGACGTGGTGGTCGAACACGAGCCGCGCCGCGCGGCACACCTCGACGTACGGGTCGACGGCGGGGTCCGGCGTGAGCCGTCCCTCGGCGTCGGGCACGGGTCGGGTCGCGGCCAGCATGACGACGACCTCGTCGAGCAGGAGCTCGTGGTCCGCGAAGACCACGTCCTCCTTGGAGCCGTAGCGGCGGAAGAAGGTGGCGCGGCTGACCTGGGCGGCGTCGGCGATCTCCTCGACGGTCGTCTGCTCGTACCCCTTGCGGGTGAAGAGCTCGATCGCTGCGTCGACGGCCTGGGCATGGGTGCGGCTGCGGACGTCGGTCATGCACCGGACGGTACACCGGTACCGGTCGCGCGCCTCGTCCGGGCGGTCAGGGCAGCAGCCGGTAGAACCGGAAGAAGGAGAAGTCGTCCACGGGCAGCACCTCGACGTCCGCGAACCCGGCGTCGCGCGCGTAGCGGCGCAGCGTCGCGGGGCGCATGACGGTCCCGGTGCCGACGGACGGCGGGGACGACAGCCCGTCGGGGAGGCACACGAAGAGGCTGTACCCGTACATGACCCGGTCGACGTCGTCGGCGGGCGCGGTGAACTCCTCGCCGACGGCCTCGTCCATGACGACCACGACGCCGTCGGGCCGGACCGCGCGACGGACGGCGTCGAGCACCGCGGCGGGGCGCGGCATGTCGTGGACGCACTCGAACGCGAACGCGGCGTCGAACGGCAGCCCGGCGGGCTCGACGAGCCCGAGCTCGGCGGCGTCGGTGAGGTGGAAGGTCACGCGGTCGGCGAGCCCCGCCTCCTCGGCTGCGGCGCGGGCCGCCGCGACCGATGGCCGGTCGACGTCGACGCCGTGGAGCACCGCGTCCGGGTACGCGCGCGCGAGCGCGAGCGTCGACCACCCGAACCCGCACCCGACGTCGACCACCCGCGCCCCGGGTCGGCTCAGCGCGTCGTGGACCGCGGGGACCCGCGCGAGAGTCGGCGCGAGCTCGCGCTCGAACCACGGCCGGTTGACCTCGGCCTGGGCCTCGCGCGCGTCGTCGCCGAGCTGGTCCCAGGACACGCCGCCGCCCGTGCGGTACGCGTCGAGCAGGTGCGGGAGCTGTGGGCCGATCGCGCCGACGAAGCGTGCGAGCGGCGCGACGTACGCGAGCGAGGTCGTGTCGGTGAGCACCTCCGCGTGCGCGGCCGGCAGGGAGTAGAGGCGCTCGCGGGCGGCCGCGGCCGGGTCGGCGGCGAGCGCGGGGCCGGCGCCCGGGTCCTCGGCGGCGAGGATCCCGCTGGCCGCCTGCTGCTCCAGCCACTCGCGCGCGTACCGTTCGTGGGTGCGGGTGCGCTCGGCGAGCCCGGTCGAGGTGAGAGGGCCGGCGTCGACGAGCGCGCGGTACCACCCGAGCCGGTCGCCGACGTGGACGGACAGGACGTCGATCGCGCCGAGCGTCGCGGCGAACAGGCGCTCGGCGAACGCGTCGGCGTCCCCCGGGCCCGGGGGCCCGTTCTCGGCTGTGGCGACCATGCGCGGCCTCCGGCTGGACGTTGGCCGGGCGCGTGCCGTGGGCAGCGGCGCCCGTGGTTCGACGGTAGACCTCCGGAGCGTCCGCGTCGATGGCCGGAGCGGCTGAAACTTCGGTCGTCCACAGGCCGCGCGGTCGTCGACAATCCCGGTGCCCTGCCCGCCGCCGGATGGCACCATGGCGGCCATGCTCGTGACCCTCGCCGCGACGGCGTCCCCGGGGACGCTCGACGACGCCACCGACCTCGGGTTCCTGCTGCACAAGCACCCGGACCGCGCCCAGGTGTTCGACCTGCCCGTGGGCCGCGCGCACGTCTTCTACCCCGAGGCGACGGCGGAGCGGTGCGAGGTCGCGCTGCTGCTCGAGGTCGACCCGGTGGGGATCGTGCGGAACAAGCGCTTCGGCGGCGGGGACGCCTTCGCGCTCGCGCAGTACGTCAACGACCGGCCCTACGCCGCGTCGTCGATGGTCGCGGTCGCGCTGGGGAAGGTGTTCGCGACGGCGATGGCCGGCCGGTGCGACGCGCGGCCGGGCCTCGTGGACGTCGAGCTCCCGCTGGACGTGCACGTGCCCTCGCTGCCGTGCCGGGGCGGGGCCGACCTCGCGCGGCGGCTGTTCGAGCCGCTGGGCTGGCACGTCACCGCGACCGCGGAGCCGCTCGACCCGACCGTCCCGGCATGGGGCGCCTCGCGGTACGTGGACCTGCGCCTGCGCGGCACGCGCCGTCTCGCCGACGCGCTCGCGCAGCTCTACGTGCTGCTGCCCGTGCTCGACGACGCCAAGCACTACTGGGTCTCCACGGACGAGGTGGACAAGCTCGTGCGCGCGGGCGGCGGCTGGCTCGCCGACCACCCCGAGCGCGCGCAGATCCTGCGGCGCTACCTCGCGCACCAGCGCCGCTACGTCGAGGACGCGACGGCGCGTCTCGCCGCGCTCGACGGCGACGCGCTCGTGGACGCGGTCGAGCCCGACGGCGGCGCCTCGCCCGACGACGCGGCGTCAGCCGGGTCCGACGCGCCGGAGCCGCCGCTCGCCCGGCAGCGCGCGGACGCGGTGCTCGCGGTCCTGCACGAGGTCGGCGCGCGGACCGTCGTCGACCTCGGGTGCGGGGAGGGCGCGCTCCTGCGCCGCCTCGCCGCCGACCGGACGTTCACCCGCGTCCTCGGCACCGACGTCTCCGCGCGCGAGCTCGAGCGCGCCGCCGCGCGGCTGCGCCTGCACGACGCGAGCGACGCCGAGCGCGAGCGCGTGCGCCTGCTCCAGTCGTCCCTCACCTACACCGACGACCGGGTCACGGGGTTCGACGCCGCGGTTCTCATGGAGGTCGTCGAGCACGTGGAGCCGTCGCGCCTCGACGCGCTGGCGCACGCGGTGCTGGGGCACGCGCGACCGCGCACCGTCGTCGTCACGACGCCCAACGCCGAGTACAACGTGCACTACCCGAACCTGCTCGACGGGCCGGGCGGACGCCCGGTGCGGCACCCCGACCACCGGTTCGAGTGGACGCGCGCCGAGCTGCGCGCGTGGGCTGCCGCGGTCGCCGACCGGTACGGGTACACGGTCGAGCACCGCGACGTCGGCCCGATCTCCCCGGACGTCGGGGCGCCCACGCAGCTCGTGGTCCTCACGCTCGTGCCGGAGGGTGCCGTCGAGCAGGGCGGGACGACCGCGGCAGGACCTGGCACGCGCGACGGGGAGGAGGCCCGATGAGCGAGCGCACGACGGCGCGGACGAGCGAGCCCGCGGCCGAGGACGCGACGGAGCCCACGACCGAGAGCATGGGGGCGACGCGCGACCTGCGCGTCCCCGCGTCGAGCCTCGTGGTGCTCGTCGGCGTCTCCGGCTCGGGGAAGTCGACGTTCGCTCGCGAGCGGTTCGGACCGTACGAGACGGTGTCGTCGGACGTGTGCCGCGGGCTCGTGTCGAACGACGAGAACGACCAGGCGGCCACGAGGGCTGCGTTCGAGGTGCTCGAGACCATCGTGTCGAAGCGGCTCGAGGCGAACCTGCTCACCGTCGTCGACGCGACGAACGTGCAGCGCGAGGCGCGCAAGCCCCTCGTCGCGCTGGCGCGCGCCCACGACGTCCTGCCCGTCGCGATCGTCCTCGACGTGCCGGAGAAGGTCGCGGTCGAGCGCAACGCCGCGCGCGCGGACCGCGGGTTCGGCGCGCACGTCGTGAAGCGGCAGCGCGCGGCGCTGCGGTCGTCGCTCAAGAGCCTGCAGCGCGAGGGGTTCCGCACCGTGCACGTGCTGCACGGGG